>NZ_JBKQQD010000384.1:0-4500 GCF_052144515.1 Mycobacterium sp.
GGACATTCGGGCGACGAACCAAATTTGCTCAAGAATCTCGCGCCAGGCCTCGCGAAGCCGCTCCGGAATCGCGTCAAAGTGCCGAGCTCGATATCGGTGACGGGCCGCCCGAGGAGGAGAGCGAGGATATCCTGCCTTGAGTGACTGAATTCGACTTGCCGCCCGAATCGGTCCCGCCGGGGCCGCTGAGCCGACTGTTCAAGGACCAGCGTGTGGCATTCCTGGTAGTAGGGGGAATCAATACAGTCGTCGCATTCGGGCTGTTCGTCGCCTGCTCGCAAAGCGTGGGCCACCTAGTCGAGCACCGTTTCGGCAAGGTCGCTGCGGCGCTGGTGACCGTTGGCATAACGCATCCGCTGGCCGTGCTGTTCGCCTTTGGGATGCATCGACGGTTCGTGTTCCGCGTCCGGGGTCACGTGCTACGTGACCTAATGCGCTTTTGGAGCGTCTACCTGATCGCGCTGAGCGTCAACCTCGTCGTGTTGCCTGTGCTGGTTGAGCTGGGCCTGCAGCGGATCCCGGCGCAGGCAATCATCGTCGCATTCAATACGCTGCTGAGCTACTTCGGCCACCGGCACTTCTCTTTTCGGCGCAGCGCCACCGACGCTCATGACGGTACGTCGCGAACGTAGAGCATGCAGCTTTCACAGCTGCCGGCAATGGGCACGGTGCGAAACTCCTGGCCGATTCAGCAGGAAGACTTGGGGATAAATTCGCGGGAGCGTCACCATGGCCGGTGTTGGTGGCCACGTGAAAGTCCCCATTTGTGGCCAGCTTTGGGTCCGCGAATTCATCCCCAACTGCCGCTTCGACTCAGCGGACTCAGCCCGCAATACCTTGACGGTATCCCGTAACACAACACGCGTTCTTCGCTACCATACGCTCGGCGCAGCCATTGAGAGGAGCTGACCATCAGCAACAGTCGCGTGCGGTCCGCCGGCATGTATGTCGCGGTTGCTGCCGGGCTAGTGGTAGCCACCGTGACCCTGCGCTGCCAGGCGATCACTGAGTGGGGCCTCCTCAACAACCCTGACGAGTCAGACCTCATGACCTGGGCGCGCGCCGCGCGTCTTTCTCCCGTCCCGTTCAGCACCTGGCAATCCGGGACCACCGGCCCGTACTGGGCGCTCTTCCTTGCTGCGCTCGGCGCGCTCGGCGCGCCGCTGACGCTGGCCTTTGCTCACCTGCTTTCGGCGGTTCTGTTGGCGCTTATCGCGTCCGCCCTGTTTGTCGCCGCATCCCGGGCGATCGGACGGGGACCCGCACTTGTGGTCACCCTCGTGTGGTGGTTCCCGATCGCGACGACGTGGCTGGTGGGCTTTCCGGGGGATTTCAGCGAGCTGAGCACGGAGTACCTGCCGACGCTGCTCGTTGTGGCCTCGGCGGTGGTGCCCCGCGAACAGTTGGCGGCGCGGCCGTGGCTGTTCGCCATCCTCGGGGTGCTGGCCGGCTTCGCGGTTGGCGCGAAGTACCAGGTCGCCCCGCTGGCCGTCGCGTTCGCCGCGGCGCAGCTGATCGTGCTGCGCCCAAGCGCGAGGCGCACCCTGGTGTCGGTCCTATGGTGGCTCGCGGGCGCCATGCTGCCGCTGGCCGCGATCGTGCTGGTCATGGTGGCCTCACCGACGACCAACTGGACGCTCGTCGAGCAGAACCTGCGCTTTCTGGCGTCCTACGTAAACCACCGCTCCGAGACGCAGGAGGGTTCGCTCACCGGCGGCCGGGTCGAAAGCACCTTCGCCTCGCTCATCGGGCCGAGGAACTGGCCGGGGTACTTCGGGTCGAGGTACTACCTGATCGTCTTGCTCGCCGGCCTGATCTGGTTGAGCTCGCACAGCGAAAGACGATCCAACGTGGCCCGCGTGGTGCTCATCGCGGGCGGGTTGACCGCCATGCTCGCCGGTGGCATGGGCGCTTACCACTACCTCATCCTGTTGTTCGCGGCGGCCGGCCTGGCCGCCACCATGCCGGTCAATCCCGGTGCACGCCTGTTCGCGTGGCGGTTATGGCCAACCGTGCTGGCCGGGGCGCTGGCCATGGCGGTGGCCGTCGTGCTCGCGTTCATGTCCGGCCCTGTCTTCGACCGCGTGCGGTTGGAGGTTAATTCCGCTGTCACCCCACACGGGGCCGCTGCGGCGTTCCACGCGGCCGCTGCGGCGTTTTCCCCCGATTCGGTCAACCGCGACCCCGCACTGGCCCGCGCCTGCCCGCCCGGGTCGCCAGCCATGGTCTGGGGCTATGCAGCCGAAATCTACATCGCACAGGACTGGCAGCCCACTTTGCCCTACTTGGCCATGGGCACTCTGGTCCGTGGGGGCCCCGCCAACAAAGAGTCCGGCGAGCCGCTGGTCCGCGCCGGAATTGACCGGGCCGACTGCATCGTCGACGCCACCCTCATGAAACGCCCCGAATGTCCCGAGAAGCGGTCCGAACTGCTGTCGTACTGTAATTCGGCAAAGCTCTCGCTGCCGCGGTTCTACCCACAACTCGTCCCGCTGATCGGTCGGCAGTTCCGCATCGTCCCCGTCACCGGCGGCTGTGACGGCTGCACGCTCTACGTGCGCAACGTCTAGTCCGGAGTGTTGGCCGCCGGGAGCCGGTTCGGTTGGGGGTCTCTATGTCGTTGGCACAACAGTGCGCGGCGAGCTGTTGGCAACGGCACCCTGGGAACCCTCCCGATCCGGTGAGTGGTCGCTACGACGTGAGGGGGCCGGCTTACGCGCGTACGAGACAATGATTGCCGCGCACGCGACCAGCCACAACACCGGCGTGAGGGCTACCGTAGTGACAGCCACCAGCCTGTGGCCGACTATACCGCCGGCCCCCATCTGCCCAAAGATCGGCGCCTCGATCGGGGGGAGCCCCAGGGCGACTTGGGCGATGCTTAGCGCCGTGGCCAGACTCAGGCAGATGCCGACGGCACGCCGTCGATCGCCGAGAGTCTCGAGCCGATCGAAGATTCCCGATCCCGGCGGCCCGTCCGGATCTCTGGCCAGCAGTGCAGCGATAGGTAATACGAATACGAGGTAGTAGCGGCCGCTCACCTCGGGGAAGAGGGAGGCGGTGGCTAGCAGCGCGATGCCCGCCATGACCGGCCGGATACGCCGGCCGAGAGCCACAACGGCGACGACGACGAGGAATAGGACGGCATACCCGATCAGTGATCGTGGACCGGCGAGGAAGCCGTCCGGTACTCCGCCCAGTGTGCTTGTGCCGTTGCGTTTGATAGTTGCGATGGCATCGGGAATCCAGAGGAGCCCCTTCGCGAAGGACACGTTATAGATATCTACGCTGGATTCGAACGAACCGTAACCGAGAATGTTGTGGATCGACTGCGTGATCGTTTCTGGAAAGTCCCTCGGCCACAGCAGAAACGCCGCGATATTGCCGATTGCCGTCCCGGCTACCGTGAGGCTGCCCAAGCGCCATCGCCGGGCCGCGAACAACGCGAAAGCCAGCACAGCGAACTGCGGTTTCACCAGCGCTGCTAGGACCACCATGATGGCCGCCAGTCTCCAGCGCCGTCGGCACAGCGCCACGAGAAACACCAGCGCGATCGGCGCCACGAAGCCCACTGAGTTGGCCCGATCGATTGCCATCCACGCCGGAGTGGCCGCGATGCCGCACGCCACGAAGACCACGATCCGCTCCAGCCCGCGAGCCCCCCGTGCCGCCCAGACCGCGGGAGTAAGGAACGCGGTCGTCAAAGCAAGCAGGTAGCCGCACAACCCCAGCCACGGCGCATGCAGCCATGCAGCGGGAGCCGCGAAGATCATATGCGGCACTAAACCAGCAGCGGGGTATGCGAGATGGAAGGGCGGTGCCCACGGATTTGGCCGCGCGACGGCGGCGGTTACCGCTGCGTAGTCGTTGAAACAGTGCCTGCCGAGCCGCATGCCCCAATCGAGGAAGCAGTCCTCGGGGACGGAAACGAGAGAGGAAAGCACGTCAACCGAGAAGTACTGGTTGAGCACAAAGCCCGTCGCCGCCGATACCGCCGACGCCAGCAGGACGGTGCCGAGCAGGATGGTGCGCTCGGATTGGCTCGCGACTGTCAACAGCCGCTGCCCAATCGCTGAGACCGCACCCCGTGACACCTCAGGGGGTCGGTTCACTGGTTTCTCCTTGGGTGTGCCGAAACGGTAGCGGAAGCAGGGCTCTCGGCTCAGCCGCCCGGAAGTCTAATTCAATACCCCCGTCATTGAGCCGGCATCTAAGATTTCGGCAGACGGCCCCGAGCGCCGACTGAGCAGCGCGGCACCTGGGGGCGGCGAGATGCGGGGCGTGCCGCACAGAGCGACCCGTGTCGTCCGCGACGTTCGAGACGAAGGGGCTTGAGCGCGGTGGTGGTTAGGTTGCTACTTGGCTGCGGATTGGGGCGCCGCGTGTCGATTCGGTCATGGGTGGTGGGCTTCCCCTGAAATCGTGGAGGCTTTTTATGCTGCGGCCGGTTGGTCCGCGGCAAGTCTCTCGTATTGGATCGGTGACATCAATGCCGCCGAG
>NZ_JBKQQD010000385.1:0-21387 GCF_052144515.1 Mycobacterium sp.
CCACGATGCCGACTACATCTGGCTGGCCTGCCGCACCGACCCGGAAGCCGTTAAGCACAAGGGCATTTCAATCCTGATCGTCGACACCAAGGATCCGGGTTACTCCTGGACGCCGATCATCCTGTCCGACGGCGCCCACCACACCAACGCCACGTACTACAACGACGTGCGGGTGCCGGCCGACATGCTGGTCGGTGAGGAGAACGGCGGCTGGCGGCTGATCACCACCCAGCTCAACAACGAGCGGGTGATGCTCGGCCCCGCGGGCCGGGTCGCCGGCATTTACGACCGGGTGTACGCGTGGGCATCGAAGCCCGGTGGTGACGGCGTCACGCCGATCGATCACCACGACGTTAAACGGGCTTTGGGCGAGATCTATGCGATGTGGCGGATCAACGAGCTGCTGAACTGGCAGGTGGCAGCCGCTGGCGAGGACATCAACGTGGCCGATGCCGCGTCGACGAAAGTATTTGGCACCGAGCGGATTCAGTACATAGGCCGGCTCGCCGAGGAGATCGTCGGCAAATACGGCAACCCCGCCGAGTCGGACACCGCCGAGCTGCTGGCCTGGCTGGACTCGCAGACCAAGCGCAATCTGGTGATCACCTTCGGCGGTGGAGTGAACGAAGTCATGCGTGAGATGATCGCCGCGTCGGGCCTCAAGGTGCCGAGGGTGCCTCGATGACAGATATCCACGAGGCCGTCGAGAAGATCAAAGCGGCCGGCGGCGCCTCGCCGCGCGTGGGCCGCGACCCGGTGAACCAGCCGATGATCAACAACTGGGTGGAGGCCATCGGCGACCGCAACCCTATCTACGTCGACGAGGCCGCGGCCCGCGCCGAAGGTCACCCCGGAATTGTCGCGCCCCCGGCCATGATTCAGGTGTGGACGATGTTCGGTCTGGGCGGCGCTCGTCCGGACGACGACCCCATGGGCCCCATCATGAAGCTGTTCGACGACGCCGGGTATGTCGGTGTGGTCGCCACCAACTGTGAGCAGACCTACCACCGATACCTGCGGCCCGGCGAGCAGGTCAGCATCTCCGCCGAGATGGGCGACGTGGTCGGACCCAAGCAAACCGCGCTGGGCGAGGGCTGGTTCGTCAACCAGCACATCATCTGGCGGGTGGGCGATGAGGACGTGGCCGAGATGAATTGGCGCATACTCAAATTCAAGCCCGCTGCGGATAATGCGCAGACATCGGTGCCTGAGGATCTGGACGCCGACGCCATGATGCGTCCCGCGTCATCGCGCGACACCGCATTCTTCTGGGAAGGCGTCAAAGCGCACGAGTTGCGCATCCAGAAGCTCGCGGACGGGAGCCTGCAGCATCCGCCGGTGCCGGCCCTCTGGCAGGATCCCGCCGCGCCGATCGACTACGTGGTGTCCAGTGGCAAGGGCACCGTGTTCAGCTTCGTGGTGCACCATGCGCCGAAGGTGCCCGGTCGCACGCTGCCGTTCGTCATCGCGCTCGTCGAACTCGAGGAAGGCGTCCGCATGCTCGGCGAACTGCGCAATGTGGACCATGCCGAGGTGAAGATCGGGATGCCTGTTCGGACAATCTATATCGACTTCCCGGCCGGTGATAGCGGCCCGGAGTGGAGCCTTTACGCATGGGAGCCCGAAGCATGAGCGTGCCGGTCATCGAAGTGGGCACCACGCTGCCCGAACTCAAGCTCTACGGAGATCCCACCTTCATCATCTCGACGGCGCTGGCTACTAGAGACTTTCAGGATGTGCACCACGACCGAGACAAAGCTGTCTTGAAGGGCTCCAAAGACATTTTCGTCAACATCCTGACCGACACCGGGCTGGTCCAGCGTTACATCACCGACTGGGCGGGGCCTTCGGCGTTGATCAAGTCGATCGGGCTTCGGCTCGGGGTGCCGTGGTACGCCTACGACACGGTGACCTTCTCTGGTGAGGTGACCGCCGTGGAGGACGGCCTGATCACGGTAAAGGTGCTGGGCGCCAACAGCCTTGGCAACCACGTCATCGCGACGGTGACGCTGACGATCGGGGGCGCTTGATGCTGTCTGGCAAGGCTGCCATCGTCGGCATCGGGGCCACCGACTTCTCGAAAGACTCCGGTCGCAGCGAGCTGCGGCTGGCGGCCGAGGCGGTGCTTGATGCCCTCGTCGACGCCGGACTGAGTCCGTCCGATGTCGACGGGCTGACCACCTTCACGATGGACTCCAATACCGAGGTCGCCGTGGCACGCGCTGCGGGTATCGGTGAGCTGAAGTTCTTCTCCAAGATCCACTATGGCGGTGGCGCCGCGTGCGCGACCGTGCAGCAGGCGGCGATCGCCGTCGCCACCGGGGTTGCCGATGTGGTGGTCGCCTACCGGGCGTTCAACGAACGTTCTGGCATGCGGTTCGGTCAGGTGCAGACCCGTCTCGTGGGAAATGGCGGCGCGCAAGCCGATTCGACGACGGCCGACAACGCGTTCTCGTACCCGCACGGGCTTTCGACGCCGGCGGCGCAGGTGGCCATGATCGCGCAGCGCTACATGCACCTGTCGGGCGCGACCAGCCGCGACTTCGGCGCCGTCTCGGTGGCCGATCGCGAGCACGCCGCCAAAAACCCGAAGGCGTACTTCTACGAGAAGCCGATAACCATTGAGGACCACCAGAATTCGCGGTGGATCGCCGAGCCGTTGCGGCTGCTGGACTGCTGCCAGGAGACCGACGGCGCGGTCGCGATCGTGGTCACCTCGGCCGAGCGCGCCCGCGACCTCAAGCAGCGCCCGGCGATCATCGAGGCGGCGTCGCAGGGCTCCAGCCCCGATCAGTACACGATGGTCAGCTACTACCGGCCCGAACTGGGCCTGCCCGAGATGGGCCTGGTGGGCCGGCAGCTGTGGCAGCAGTCGGGTCTATCGCCGGCGGACATCCAGACCGCCATCCTCTACGACCACTTCACGCCGTTCACCCTGATTCAGTTGGAGGAGTTGGGATTCTGCGGCAAGGGCGAAGCCAAGGACTTTATCGCCGACGGCGCGATCGAGCTGGGCGGTCGACTTCCGATCAACACGCACGGGGGTCAACTCGGCGAGGCCTACATCCACGGCATGAACGGCATCGCCGAAGGCGTGCGGCAATTGCGCGGTACCTCGGTGAACCCGGTTCCCAACGTCGAGCACGTGCTCGTCACCGCGGGTACGGGTGTGCCCACCTCCGGCCTGATCCTGGGCTAGCTTTCGCGCCTTGCCGGCGAGTGTGCGACTAGCCGCATGCTCGTGTACGAGTGTGCGGGCAGCTTCACATTGGGCGAAGTGTGGATAGCTGAAGTGACGGTCGCGGTCCCTCGTGCCACGCTGCCGTCATGGCTGAGCCATTCATTGGTAGCGAAGCCATCGCTGCTGGCGCGCTGACCAATAGTCAGCTGTCCACTCGGCACACCCGCTTGTTTCAGGACGTCTACGTCGACTCGCACGTAGAACTAACCGCCGAGTTGCGTGCGAAAGCAGGGTGGCTCTGGACGGGATGCCGAGGCGTGGTCGCAGGTTTCGCCGCGGCTGCTCTGCACGGGAGCAAATGGGTCAATGATGCGCAGGTCGTGGATCTGATTCACGACAATCGGCGCAGTCCACCCGGAACGCATTCACACCGAGACCGTATCGACGATGATGAGATCCAGCTAGTGACCGGCATACCGGTCACTTCGCCGGTTAGGACGGCACTGGACTTCGGCTGCTGGTATCCGATCATGACGGCGGTCGCGGCTATCGACGCGCTCGCCAGAGCAACGGAAGTCAAGGCTGCTGATGCCGAGTTGCTCTCTCGCAGATACGCGGGACGCAGAGGCATTGCGCAAGCGCGCCGCGCTATGGACCTGTTCGACGCGGGCGCACAGTCGCCCAAAGAGTCCTGGCTACGCGTCGTCTTGATCCAGGCGGGCCTGCCCCGACCGCAGACACAGATTCCGGTGCTCGACGAATTCGGCAGCGCGATCGCGTATCTGGATATGGGTTGGGAAGACAGCAAAGTCGCGGTCGAGTATGACGGCGAGCAACACCGCAGCGACCGCCGGCAATACACCTGGGATGTCCGGCGACTGGAGATGCTCGAGCGACTCGGCTGGATCGTCATACGGGTGGTCGCGGGGGATCGACCCGCCGAGATCATTAGCCGCGTTCGTGCGGCATTGGCCCGGCGAGTGCGCGGCTAGCCGCATAGTCGAGACCGAATGTGCGGCTAGCCGCACACTCGGCGCGAAGAGGGGCAGCTAAGCCGGCACCAGCTCGACGCCGCTCAGCACGACGGCGTTGTCGCGGACAGGCGCGACAACACCCGCCACGAAACGGCCATCCTCTTTCCATACGTTGACTTGCAACGTCTCGCCGGGATACGCGACTCCGGCAAAACGCGCGCCGTAGGCGGCAACGGCTCCGGCATCACCGTCCAGCAGGGCGTCGGTGATGGCCTTGCAGGTCATACCGTAGGTGCACAGCCCATGCAGAATGGGCTGGGGAAAGCCTGCGGCAGAGGCGAATTCGGGATCGGAGTGCAGCGGGTTGCGGTCGCCGCACAGCCGGTACAGCAGCGCCTGCTGCGGCAGAATCGGCATCGCCAGCTCGAGATCGGGCGCGCGGTCCGGGGCCCCGTCCGACGTTGACGGCCCGCGCTCGCCTCCGAATCCGCCCTCGCCGCGGGCAAAGATCGACCGCTTCTGCGTCCACAGCAGTGTGCCATCCGGTGCGGTCACGGTGGTCTCACTCCAGATCACCGCGGCCTTGCCCTTGTCCCAGATGTCGGTGAACCGGGTGACGGCCCTCGCCGACCCCGAAGGCGGCAGCGGCGCAGGCACTTCCACCCGCTCGCTGGCGTGCAACACCTTGGCCAGCTCGATATCGATGCCGGGAAACCGGACGGTCGGCGGCTCGGTCATGTGGAACGAGGCGGCCACGTTGCCGAAGGTCGGCAGCACCTGAGGTGTCTTGTCGACCAGGTAGCGCAGCTCGCGGGGGTCCATCGGATCCGCGCCCGCGCCCAACCCCAGGTGGTAGAGCTGGATATCGCTGCTGGTCCAAGAGAATTCGATCGGGTCTAGTTCAGCTGCCAGTGCGGTCGCTACATCGATTGGCATTTCAGGCTTCTCCTGCTTCGGATCCAGCTATGTGCAGCGCCGCCAGGTAACCGAACGTCATCGCCGGCCCGATAGTGCCGCCGGGGCCCGGATAGGTGTGTCCCATCACCGGGGCGCTGACATTGCCTGCGGCATAAAGGCCTTCGATGATGCTGCCGTCGTCGCGCAGCGCACGAGCGTGGACGTCGGTGCGGATGCCGCCCTTGGTGCCGAGATCGCCGGGCACCATCTTGGCGGCATAGTAGGGCGGCTGGCTGATTTCGCCGAGGTTGGGATTGGGCTTGTTGGTCGGGTCGCCGTAGTACTTGTCGTAGGCGCTTTGCCCGCGGCGGTAGTCCTCGTCGACGCCCGAACGCGCAAAGACGTTGAAGCGTTCCACGGTGGCAACCAACTCGCCAGCCGGAAGGCCGGCCTTGCCGGCCAGTTCTTCCAGGGTAGAGGCCTGAACGATTACGCCGGACTCCATCCACTTACGCGGAATACGTTGTCCAGCCTGCAGTCCCGCGAAGATGTACCGGTCGCGGTACTGCTGGTCGAACACCAGCCACGCGGGGATATTCTCACCCGGCCCGGGTCCCTGGCCGTGTTCCCCGCCGTACATGTGGTGACACGCTTCGACGTAGGGCATCGATTCGTTCATGAACCGCTTGCCGGACATGTTGACGATGATCGACCCGGGCGAGTTGCGTTCCGACAACGCGAACCAAGGCGCGCCCACCAACGGGACCGTCGGGCCCCACCAGGCGTCTTCCATCAGATCCAGCGCAGCACCTAGTTTTTCGCCGGCGACGATGCCGTCACCGGTGTTGGCCTTGGCGCCGACCGTCCACTCGGTGGTGATGGGGGCGCGCTGGTATTTGACCCGCATCTGTTCGTTGTGCTCGAAGCCGCCCGAGGCGAGGATCACGGCGCGCCGGGCCCGGATCAGGCGTGGGTCGGCCGATTCCGCACCAGAGGTGTCACGGACATAGACGCCCCGGACCACACCGTCTTCGACGTGGAGGTCGGTGAGCGCGGTGTTGAGCTGCACCGGAACACCGGCCCGCTGCAGGCCGATCCGCAGCGGCCCGATCAGGGCGCGGCCCATGCCGACGAGGTTTTTGCCGGTTGCCTTGGCCCACATGGTGCGGGTGCCGACCCTCAGGCTGCGCAGCACCCCCCGCGGGTGTCGCTTCAACATGTTCAGCCGCACATAGTCCTGTTGCATCACAACCACATTGAGCGGCACCTTGCCATAAGCAGGTTCGAGCCCGGCTTCGTCAGCACCCAGCTTGCGGGCGTTGAACGGTTTCGGCTCGATCGAACGGCCTTCCGCACGGCCGCCCGGCGCCTCGGGGTAGTAGTCGGAGTAGCGCGGAACCCAGCACATCTTCAGTGGCGTGTGCTCGAGCACGAACGACAGCATCTCGGGCCCACGCTCGAGGTAGGTGTCGATGCGCTCCGGCTCCACGATGTCGCCGATGATGCCGTGCAGGTAGGTGCGCGCCGCCTCGGGCGTGTCACGAACCCCGTCGCGTTTGAGGACCTCGTTGTTGGGAATCCAGACGCCGCCGCCCGAGCGCGCGGTGGAGCCGCCGAAATGCGCGGCTTTCTCGATGACTAACGTCGAGAGGCCGCGATGCGCGGCGGTGAGGGCAGCCACCATGCCGGCGCCGCCGCTTCCGACCACGACGACGTCGTACTCCTGTGCTGTCATGTAGAACACGTTATAGAATTGCCCGGGCTGGCCGCTACTGGCCCGGTCAAACGGACGAGGGGAATTCGGCAAGGTGCTTAATATTGCCACCCGCGACGAGCTGGCCGCCGACCTCGCGCAGGCCGAGCGGAGCCGTGAGCCGATCGCCCCGCTGACGTCCGGCCACCCGGATATCGACGTTGTCGACGCCTACGAGATCCAGCTGATCAACATCCGGCAGCGGGTGGCCGAGGGTGCCCGAGTGGTGGGGCACAAGGTCGGCCTGTCGAGCAAGGCCATGCAGCAGATGATGGGCGTCGACGAGCCCGACTACGGGCACCTGCTCGACGAAATGCAGGTCTTCGAAGACACCCCGGTCAAGGCGGCCACCTACCTGTATCCGCGGGTCGAGGTCGAGGTGGGCTTCATCCTGGCCGCGGACCTGCCGGGCGCCGACTGCACCGAGGACGACGTACTGGCGGCCACCGAGGCGCTGGTGCCGTCGATCGAGTTGATCGATACCCGGATCACCGACTGGAAGATCGCGCTGTGCGACACCATCGCCGACAATGCCTCTTCGGCGGGCTTCGTCCTGGGCTCGGCGCGGGTGTCACCGGCCGACGTGGACGTCAAGGCGATAGACGCGACGTTGACCCGCAACGGCGAGGTAGTGGCGGAGGGTCGCAGCGACGCGGTGCTCGGTAATCCGGTGACCGCGGTGGCGTGGTTGGCCCGCAAGGTGGAAAGCTTTGGGGTGAGGCTGAAAAAAGGTGACATCGTGTTACCCGGATCGTGCACCCGAGCGATCGACGTACGCGCTGGCGATAAGTTCGTCGCCGACTTTGCCGGGCTCGGCGCGGTCCGGTTGTCGTTCGAATAAGGAGCAACATGCCGTCTAAGGCAAGTGTGGCTTTGAAAGTAGCCATTGTCGGGTCGGGAAATATCAGCACGGACCTGCTGTACAAATTGCTGCGATCGGACCGGCTGGAACCGCGCTGGATGGTCGGCATCGACCCGGAAAGCGAAGGCTTGGCTCGGGCCCGCAAGCTGGGGCTGGAGACCACTCACGAAGGCGTTGACTGGCTGCTGGCACAGCCGGAAAAGCCCGATCTGGTGTTCGAGGCGACCAGCGCCTACGTCCACAGGGACGCGGCGCCGAAGTATGCGGCCGCCGGGATCCGGGCCATTGACCTGACGCCGGCCGCCGTCGGCCCTGCGGTCATTCCGCCCGCTAACCTGCGCGAACACCTGGACGCGCCGAACGTCAACATGATCACCTGCGGCGGCCAGGCGACGATTCCCATCGTGTATGCGGTGTCTCGGGTGGTGACGGTGCCCTACGCCGAAATTGTCGCCTCGGTCGCTTCGGTCTCTGCGGGACCCGGGACCAGGGCCAATATCGACGAGTTCACGAAAACCACCAGCAAGGGTGTGGAAACGATCGGTGGCGCCAAGCGCGGCAAGGCGATCATCATCTTGAACCCCGCCGACCCGCCGATGATCATGCGCGACACCATCTTCTGTGCCATCCCCGAGGACGCCGACCGCGACGCGATCGCCGCCTCCATCCACGAGGTGGTGGCCGAGGTGCAGACCTATGTGCCGGGATACCGGCTGCTCAACGAGCCGCAGTTCGACGAGCCGTCGCTCAACTCCGGCGGCCAGGCCCTGGTCACCACGTTCATCGAGGTAGAGGGCGCCGGCGATTACCTGCCCCCCTATGCGGGCAACCTCGACATCATGACCGCGGCCGCCACCAAGGTCGGCGAGGAGATCGCAAAAGAGACGCTGTCTGAGGCGGTAGGAGGAACGCGATGACCGGCGCCGACGATGCAGAGCGCAGCGATGAGGAGGAGGCGGCGCAATGAGCGACAGCATCTGGGACGTCCGGATCACGGACACCTCGCTGCGTGACGGGTCGCACCACAAACGTCATCAGTTCACCAAGGACGAGGTGCACTCGATCGTGACGGCCCTCGACGCCGCCGGTGTGCCGGTGATCGAGGTGACGCACGGCGACGGTCTAGGTGGTTCGTCGTTCAACTACGGCTTCTCCAAGACCCCCGAGCAGGAACTGATCAAACTCGCCGCGCAGACCGCGAAGGACGCCAAGATCGCGTTCCTGATGCTGCCGGGCGTGGGCACCAAAGAGGACATCAAAGAAGCCCAGGACAATGGGGGCTCGATCTGCCGGATCGCCACCCACTGTACCGAGGCCGACGTATCGATCCAGCACTTCGGCCTGGCCCGCGAGCTGGGCCTGGAAACCGTCGGGTTCTTGATGATGGCCCACACCATTCCGCCGGAGAAGCTGGCCGCCCAGGCCCGCATCATGGCCGACGCCGGTTGCCAGTGCGTCTACGTCGTCGACTCCGCCGGCGCCCTGGTGCTCGACGGCGTGGCCGACCGGGTGTCGGCATTGGTTGCCGAACTCGGCGAGGACGCCCAGGTGGGCTTCCACGGCCACGAGAACCTCGGGCTCGGGGTGGCCAACTCGGTGGAGGCCGTGCGCGCGGGCGCCAAGCAGATCGATGGCAGCGTGCGCCGCTTCGGCGCCGGTGCGGGCAATGCGCCGGTGGAAGCCCTGATCGGGGTGTTCGACAAAATCGGCGTCAAGACCGGCATCGACTTCTTCGACATCGCCGACGCCGCCGAGGACGTGGTGCGCCCGGCCATGCCGGCCGAATGCCTGCTGGACCGCAACGCGCTCATCATGGGGTACTCGGGCGTCTACTCCAGCTTCCTCAAGCACGCCGTTCGCCAGGCTGAGCGCTACGGTGTGCCGGCGCACCAACTGTTGCATCGGGCCGGTCAGCGCAAACTCATCGGCGGCCAGGAGGATCAGCTCATCGACATTGCGCTCGAAATCAAACGCGAGCAAGAAAGCGGTGCCGCGGTCACGCGTTAGCCGGGCGCTTGCACCAACGTGCGCACAGGTCACGCAAAGGTAGCGCGCGTAAAATGCTGCGCATGAGCACCATATCCAAGACAGTCGGCCCCGGTCGCCGCGGACTGTACGGCCTGCTCGCCGGGGGGCTGCTAACTGCTGCCGCCGCGACGGTGATCGCGTTGCCCCTGGCGGGCACAGCCAACGCGGCTCCCCAATGTAATCAGACCGTGGGTCAATCCATCGACTCGTACCTGACCCGGCATCCCGAGGTTAAGCAGGAGCTGTCCGCCAGGTCTGAGGCGGAGGGCGGCGGTCCTAACGTCCTCGACTATCTGAGTCGGCATCCGGATGTCCGGCAGCATCTGATCGACCTGTCCCAGCAGTGCACGTCCTAGTGAGCCTGCCTCGTCTCTGAACGCCGCGGACGACGCGCGGAAATGTTCGCCATTGACGAAAAAGTAGAACACGTTCTAGCGTCTAGGCGTGTTCTCTGATCCCTTCTCTGGTCCCCTAACCTCCGCGATCGCCGAGGCCGAGAAACTCGTCGCCGCCGCACCGCACATCGAGACCGAAGCCGACCTGCTCGAAGGACTGCAATACCTGGCCGGCTGTATCGCGGCCTGTACGCATCTCGCCTTCGACTACGAGCGCGACCACCCGTTCCTGCAGTCGGGCACCGGGCCGTTCACCAAGATGGGCCTGGACAACCCCGACACCCTCTACTTCGGCACCCGGGTGCACGCCGATCGCGACTACGTGGTCACTGGCCGGCGTGGCACCACCACTGACCTCAGTTTCCAGCTGCTCGGCGGCGAGTACACCGACGACAACGTGCCCGCCAGCCAGGCCGCGTTCGACGATCGAGAGCTCGACATCGCTGAAGATGGCAGTTTTGAGTGGCGGGTCAGACCGACCAGCGCGGGGCAATTGGTGATGCGCGAGGTGTATGGCGACTGGTCGGCGCAGCGTGGCACGCTGGTCATTTCGCGGCTGGACACCGAGGGCACCGCGCCGCCGCCGCTGACTCGCGAAACCATCGAAAAGCGTTACGCCACAGCGGGAAAGCAGCTTGTCAACCGGGTGAAAACGTGGTTGCAGTTCCCGCAGTGGTTCTATCTCGACATCCCGGTCAACACCATGGTGGCGCCCCGGCTGACGCCCGGCGGCCTGGCCACGCAATACTCGTCGGTGGGACACTTCGACTTGCGGCCCGACCGGGCGCTGGTGATCACGATCCCGGTTTCTGATGCTCCCTACCTCGGTTTCCAGCTGGGCAGCATGTGGTACATCTCGCTGGACTACATCAACCACCAGACCTCGCTGAACAACACTCAGGCGCAGGCGGATCCGGACGGCAAGGTGCGAATCGTGGTCGCCGACCAGAATCCGGGAGTGACCAACTGGGTCGAGACGCTCGGCCATCGGAAGGGCTTTCTGCAGTTTCGCTGGCAACGGGTGTCCCGCCAGCTCAGCGAGGCCGACGGGCCCACCGTGGAGCTGGTCGACTTCGACGGGATACCGGCCGCACTGCCGTATTTCGATCATAACAAGATCTCCGATGAGGATTGGCGCTCGCGAATCGCGTTACGCCAAAAGCAAATTGCTGCACGGATGTTGGGGTAACGATGACAGGGATGCTCAAGCGGAAGGTAGTTGTGATCAGCGGCGTCGGGCCGGGGCTCGGCACCACGCTGGCGCACCGATGTGCACGTGATGGCGCCGAACTGGTGCTCGCGGCGCGCACCCTTGAACGGCTGGAGGAAGTCGCCCGTCAGATCAACGAGACCGGGCACGAGGCGGTGGCGGTGCGCACCGATATCACCGGCGACGATGCGGTGAACAGCCTCGTCGAGGCCACCATGGACGCCTACGGCAAGGTTGACGTGCTGATCAACAACGCGTTTCGGGTGCCGTCGATGAAACCTCTGGCCGGCACCACATTTCAGCACATCCGGGATGCGATCGAGCTTAGCGCGCTAGGAGCGTTGCGACTCATCCAGGCTTTCACGCCGGCGCTGGAAAAGTCTTCCGGGTCGGTCGTGAATGTCAACTCCATGGTGCTGCGGCACTCGCAGGCGAAGTACGGTGCCTACAAGATGGCCAAGTCGGCACTGCTGTCGATGTCCCAGTCACTGGCCACCGAACTCGGCGAAAAGGGCATTCGCGTCAATTCTGTTGCGCCCGGCTATATCTGGGGCGACACATTGCAGGCCTACTTTGAGCATCAGGCTGGCAAATACGGCACGACGGTGGACCAGATCTACCAGGCCACCGCGGCGAACTCCGACCTGAAGCGGCTGCCCACCGAAGAAGAGGTGGCCTCAGCGATTCTCTTCATGGCCAGTGACCTGTCCAGCGGCATCACCGGGCAGACCCTGGACGTCAACTGCGGGGAGTACCACACCTGATGACCGATCGCACCGACCGGAAAGATGTGGCCACCGTCGAGGAATTGCATGCAGCGGCGACCAAGCTAGTCGGGCTCGACGACTTCGGCAGCAATGACGACAACTACCTCGAGGCTCTGGAGGTGCTGCTGGGTTCGTACCGCCGGGATGCCGGGCTCACGCCGTTGGGCAGCAAGATGAATCGGTTCTTCCTGCGCGGCGCGTTGGTGGCCAGGCTGCTGTCCGAATCCGCATGGAAGCAGTATCCGCAGCACGCCGATGTCGCCATCCAACGTCCGATCTTCGTCACCGGGTTGGTGCGCACCGGCACCACGGCGCTGCACCGGCTACTCGGCGCCGATCCGGCACATCAGGGTCTGCACTTGTGGCTGGCCGAATTCCCGCAGCCGCGTCCGCCGCGCGAAACTTGGGATTCGAACCCGTTCTATCGGCAACTCGACGCGCAGTTCACCCAGCACCACCAGGAGAACCCTGATTACACCGGCCTGCATTTCATGGCCGCATACGAGCTGGAGGAGTGCTGGCAGCTGCTGCGGCAGTCGCTGCATTCGGTGTCCTACGAGACCCTGGCGCACCTGCCCAGCTATGCCGAGTGGCTGTCGGAGCAGGACTGGACGCCGTCATATCAGCGGCACCGGAAGAACCTCCAGCTGATCGGACTCAACGACGCCGAAAAGCGTTGGGTGCTAAAGAATCCCAGCCACCTTTTCGCGCTCGATGCGTTGATGGCGACCTACCCGGACGCGCTGGTGGTGCAGACGCACCGGCCGGTCGAGACCATCATGGCCTCGATGTGTTCGCTGGCGCAGCACACCGCCGAAGGCTGGTCAACGACGTTCGCCGGAGCCCAGATCGGCTCCGACGCAATGGAAACCTGGTCGCGTGGTTTGGAGCGGTTCAATACCGCACGCGCCAAATATGATTCGGCCCAGTTCTATGACGTCCAGTACCGCGATTTGATCGCTGACCCGATGGGCACAGTAGCCGACATCTACCGGCACTTCGGTATGCCGCTGACCGACGAGGCGCGAAAGGCCATGGCGGACATCCACGCCGAGAGTCAGACCGGTGCGCGGGCTCCGAAGCATACGTACTCGCTGGCCGACTACGGGCTTACGGCCGCGGCGGTCAAGGACCGGTTCAAGGGGCTGTAGGCACAATCCTCACGAGGGGGCTGAATTGTCGCTCGTAGGTGGACCTAACGAGCATCCCTCCCGGCAGAGGCCAATGTGGCGGATGTGACAAGGTGCCGGGATGAGGACCAGTCACTCAGACGATACCCAAGCCGTCCAGGTCGTCCGGGTCATCCAGGTAACCTTCCGCGACCGCATGCTCGATGCTGTCGCTCATCTTGGGGCAAGACCGGGTGCGCGCGGTATCCCCGCCTGATTCACGCACTTCGGTGAAATACGCACAGCGCTGCGACGCTTCGGTGTTCCACTGCAGCGCGGTGTGCCCCGGACCCAGCCTCTTGACTGTCACTGTGACGTGGCAGAACCGGCAATCCACTGGCAGCAGTCCCGACGTGAGGTAGCGTTCGCGGTCGGCGCGCGAGGCCTCCGCAACCGCGGCGGCACGCTGCGGATCGTTGCTGAAATCCCTTGACTTCGACCAAGATCCGCCGTTGCCGTCGACTCCGTCCGGCCGAGGGTCGTGATCGTGGTGATCACCGTGTAGCAACAACATCGACCGGGCGAGCCGATCCACGTCGGGAACCGCCGGCTTGTCCCCCGATGGGTTCGAGCACATGTCGATCAGCGTTGCTCGGCGGGAACGTCCTCGGAAACCTCTTTGGCCTTCAGGTTTTCCGCGACCTCGGCGTTCCAGTACTCGTTGGCGCGGGTGGTGTCGACCTCGATCTCGAAGCGCTCCACCATCTCCGGTTTGATGTCGGCTACGTCTACGTAGAACTGCTGATACCAGCGGCGCAACTGATAGACAGCGCCGTCCTCCTCGACCAGCAGCGGGTTGTCGATCCGGGTCTTGTGCTTCCAGATCTCGACGTCTTGCAGGAAGCCCTTGCTGACGCCCTCGGTGAACACCCGCGAGAGCTTGTCAGTCATCTCTTCGTCCATGCCCTTGGGCTTTTCGACGACGACACCCCACTGCAGCACGAACGAGTTCTGCGTCACCGGGTAGTGACAGTTGATCAGGATCGACTCGGCCTTGTAGCCGCCATAGCTGTTGTGCAGCCAGTTGATCATGAACGACGGCCCGAAGTAGGACGCCTCGGAATCCAGCTGCGCTTCACCGTAGGACGTGCCCAGATCGTCGACATCGGGCCGGCCCACGTTGTGCAGGTATTGCGAGGCGATGTGGCCCTCGAAGACGTTCTTGAAGTACGTCGGAAGCCCGAAATGGATGTAGAAGAAGTGCGCCATGTCGGTGACGTTGTCGATGATGTCGCGGCAATTGGAGCCTTCGATGAGGATCCGGTTCCACCGCCATTCGGTCCATTCGTCGCTGGCAGCCTCGGGAATCTCGGGGATCCGCACCGCGGGGTCCGGCGGGTTCCCTTCGTGGTCGTGCCAGACGAACAGCAGACCGCCGCGCACGTCGGTTGTCCACGCCCGGGTGCGCGCCGTTTTGGGTGTGCGCTTTGCGTAGGGCACCAGCTTGCAGCGGCCGTCGCCGCCCCAGCGCCAGTCGTGGAACGGGCAGGCCACCTCGTCGCCCTTGATGGTGCCCTCCGACAGGTCACCGCCCATGTGCCGGCAGTAGCCGTCCAAGACCTTGATGTCACCGTGTGAGTCGGCGAAAACCACCAGCTTGGTGCCGAACGCATGAATCGAATGCGGTTTGCCGTCCAGGAACTCCTGTGCGACGCCCAGGCAGTGCCAGCCCCGGGCATACCGCGTCGGCAGGGCGCCGGGATCGATCTCACGGATGCCGACCGCGTTGGTGTCGGTACTCAACCTGTCACCTCCAAGTCGTCTCTAACTAGAACACGTTACAGTTTTGGGACCGCTGAGCGCAATGGCGGAGAGTCTGGCCACGGCATATGCGTGATGCGGTATACGTAATTGATGCCGCTCTTTGCTTTCGAGGGTCGGGCCCCGCGGATCGATCCCACCGCCTTTGTGGCCCCGACCGCCACCCTGATCGGCGACGTCGTGGTCGAGGCGGGTGCATCGGTCTGGTTCAACGCCGTGCTGCGGGGCGACTACGGGCCAATCGTGGTGCGCGAAGGCGCCAACGTGCAGGACGGATCGGTGTTACACGCGCCGCCGGGCATCCCGGTGGATATCGGCCCCGGTGCCACGGTGGCGCACATGTGTGTCATCCATGGCGTCCATGTCGGGCCCGAGGCGTTGATCGCCAACCACGCTACCGTCCTCGACGGCGCGGTGATCGGGGCGCGCAGTTTGATCGCGGCCCATTCGTTGGTGACGGCCGGCACCCAGATTCCGGCCGGGGTCCTGGCGGTGGGAGCTCCGGCACAGGTGAAGGGCCCGATCGCGGGAACTGGTGCCGAAATGTGGGTCAACCTCAACCCGCAGGCCTACCGCGAGTTGGCTCAACGGCATCTGGCCGGACTGGAGCCGATTTAGATCTTCCGGGTATTCGCCACGGCGTGCTCCATCTCCCAGTACGCGCGTAGGGCGACCATCTTGCCCGCGTCGTTGGCCTTGTAGGTGAACACGCCCTCGGCGGTGGTCTGGTAGTCGCCCGTCGTGATCAGGATGTGCCCGACGTTGGCTTCCTCGTTGCCGCATTGGTAGGTGTCGCGGAAGAAGAATTCGATTTTGGTGGTGGGGGCGATGGCCTTGTCCCAGAAGGCCGAGATCGCGTCGCGGCCCCGGTGACCTTTGCCCTCGGGATCCAACGCCGACGGCCCGATCGGGTCCTCGACGATGGCGTCGTCAGTGAACACCGCCAGCCAGGCTTCTTTGTCCCTGGCGATGACCGCCTCGCGCGAGCGCCGGCCGGCCTCGTGCGCCGGGTGCTCGGTCATGCTGATGCCTTTTCCGAGGCCTTCTCGGGCTTGTCGGAGCTGACCACCCACATGGAGTAGTACTGTGAGCCGCCGCCGTAGGCATGCCCCAACGCTTTTCGCGCACCCGGGACCTGATGATCGCCGCCCTTGCCCATCACCTGGATGGCCGACTCGGCGAAGCGGATCAAGCCCGAGGCACCGATCGGGTTCGACGACAGCACGCCGCCGGAGGGGTTCACCGGGAGCCGTCCGCCGATCTTGGTCTCGCCGGCTTCGGTGAGCTTCCAGCCCTCGCCCTCGGGGGCAAACCCCAGGCTTTCCAACCACATTGGCTCGAACCACGAGAACGGCACGTAGATTTCGGCTGCGTCGATCTCGTCGATAGGACTCGTGATGCCGGCCGCCTTCCACAGCGCCGCCGCCGCGTCGCGGCTGGCCTGCGGGTTCACCTGATCGCGCCCGGAGAACTGTAGCGGCTCAGTGCGCAGCGCGGTCGCGTGGATCCACGCCACCGGATGTCCTTGCGCCAGCCGGGCTTCGGCGCTCTCCTCGTTCCCGATAACCATCGCGGCCGCGCCGTCGGAGGAGGGGCAGGTCTCGTCGTAGCGGATCGGGTCCCACAACATGGGGGACTCCATCACTTTCTCGACGGTGATGTCGGACTGCTGCAGATGCGCCAACGGGTTTCGGGCGCCGTTGAGCCGGTCCTTGACCGCGACCATGGCACCAATGTAGTTCGGTGCCCCCGAGCGGCGGATGTACGACCGAACGTGCGGCGCGAAGTAACCCCCGGCGCCGGCGCCGACCGGCTTGATGAAGGGGATAGGGATCGACAACGCCCACATCGCATTTGATTCCGACTGCTTCTCCCAGGCCATCGCCAGCACACGCCGGTATTTGCCGGACTGCACCAGACTGGCGGCCACCACCGCGGTGGACCCGCCGACCGAACCAGCGGTGTGCACGCGGATCAGCGGCTTGCCGGTGGCGCCCATGGCGTCGGCCATGAACAGCTCCGGCATCATCACACCCTCGAAGAAGTCCGGCGCCTTGCCGACCACGACCGCGTCGATGTCGTCGAAGGTCGAACCGGAGTCTTCCAGCGCACGATCGATCGCCTCGCGCACCAGGCCGTTCATCGAAACGTCCTTGCGCTTGGCCACATACTTGGTCTGCCCGGTACCCAGTACCGCGGCGAGGTGCGCCCCTGCACCGGCCATCAGTTCTTTCCTTCCATGACCGCGACCAGGTTCTGTTGCAGCACAGGCCCGCTGGTGGCGTGCGCCAGCACCCGGCGTGCGGAGCCATTCCAGATATGTTGTGCCGCAAAGCCGATGCGCTCGAGACCGGCGACGAACATCGGGTTGGCGGCCAGCGCACCGCCCGACGGGTTGAGCTTCGTCTTGCCCGGTATCCAGATGGCCTCCGCGAGTATCAGGTGCTGGTGGGTGAAAGGTGCGTGGATCTCGGCGACGTCGAGGTTTGCGGTGTTGCCGCCGGTGGCTATCTTGGCCGCTACCCTCGTCGAGGGGGATTCCGTGAGGTCGCGCGCCCCCAGCACGGGGGTTTCGATGCGGTGCTCGATTCCGGTGATCCAGGCCGGCTTTTTGCGCAACTCGCGGGCCCGATCGTCGGCTGCGAGCACGATGGCAGCGGCGCCATCGGTGATCGGTGCGATGTCGTGCCGCCGCAGCGGGTCGGCGAAAAACGGTCGTTCGAGCAATTCGTCAAGGTTGATCGGCGGCTCCACCGAATCCACTCGGCGGGCGCTGGCGAAGGAATCGAACGCGACCCGGGCCATCTGCAACTCGCTCCACTTGCCGGAGTCGAGCCCGATGCGGGCCTGTAGCCCGGCCATCGACACCGAGTCCGGCCATAGCGGCGCGACGGTGTAAGGATCGGTCTGCCGCGACAGGATCTGGCGCAGAATCCCGGCCGAGGACTTGCCGAAGCCGTATACCAGCGCGGTGTCGACCTCGCCGGTCAGGATCTTGATGTAGGCCTCGTAGAGCGCCCACGCCGCGTCCATCTCGACGTGCGATTCGTTGATCGGCGGCACGGCGCCGATCGAGTCGATCGCGGAGATGAACGAAAATGCCCGTCCAGCAAGGTAATCCGAAGATCCCGAACACCAGAAGCCGATGTCGCCCTTGGTGATGTTTAGGTCCTTGTAGAGCTGGGCGAAACACGGCATCAACATCTCGACGCCGTTGGTGGTGCCGTCGGTACGGCGGACATGCGGGGCGTGGGCGAAGCCGACGACCGCAACATTGCGTTCGCTCATATGCAGGTAAGCCCTTTACAGGTGGTGCTTGTAGGTGTCGTAGTCGGCGTCCGGCTCACCGGTGGGCCGGAAGTACTCGATGTTGTCGATGCCGAACCCCCACTCGTCGCGAGGCCTCCACACCGCCTCGACGCGCATCCCCATGCGCACGTCGTGCGCGTCGATGTCGGCGACCAAGTGCAGGAACGGGATGTCGGCTCCGTCGAGCAGCACGTAGGCCGCCACGTACGGTGGTTTGATGCGCTGACCCTGGAACGGGATGTTGATGATCGCGAACGTCGTCACCGTGCCCTTGTCCGGCAGCTCGACGAACTCGGTGGTGGGCTGGCCGGTGGCCGGGTCGGCGCCGTGCGGGGGGAAGTAGACCTTTCCTTTTTCTGGGCCGTTGGCCCCTGTCCTCGCACCGAGCAGCTTTCCCTCCGCGATGGCCCGCAGATATGCGCTCTCCTCGTGTGAGGCGGTGTGCTGAATGGTCAGCGAGATCGGTGTGACGATCATGGTGACCGGGTCCTGGTCACTGGCCGGGCCCTCGGGCTCGGCGTCCGTTTCAGGATCCTCGCCGAGCGCGAAATAGGCGATGTCGGTGATGGCGCCCACCGTTGCGTCGGCCCAATGCACGTGCACCCGGGTGCCCGTGTTGATCGCCTCGGGGCCCGCAGCTCCGGCGTCAATGGCGTGCATCAGCGGGGTGTCGGCGCCGTCGAGCTTGATCAGCGCCCAGGCGAACGGCCGATCCAGCGGCTGGCCTTCTATCGGCTCGGGTTGCCAGGTCCAGGACACGACGGTGCCGACGGCTGACACCGGTACCATCTCGCCCAGCGGCTCATAGGTGACCGGGTCATATTCGGGCGGCGGTACATGCACGCGGCCGTCCGATCCGCGCACGCCGAGAACGCGGCGCTCACGCAGTGCGGTGAAGAACTTGCTCAGCGTGGGACCGACTGAACGGGTGTAGTCGAAGGACAAGGTCAGTGGCGCGGAGAGGGGCGGCTCAGCATGATCGATCAAGGTCGGGCCGCTCGAACTGGCTGTCACGCCTTCGAGTAGAACAGGTTCTAAGAATGGTTTCAAGGAGGGATCGATGAAGCTCGGACTGCAGCTGGGATATTGGGGCGCTCAACCACCGGAGAACCACGCGGAGCTCGTCGCCGCGGCCGAGCAGGCCGGATTCGACGCCATGTTCACCGCCGAGGCGTGGGGATCCGACGCCTACACGCCGCTGGCCTGGTGGGGCTCCTCGACGCAGCGGCTGCGGCTGGGCACATCGGTGATCCAGTTGTCCGCGCGGACGCCGACGGCCTGCGCGATGGCCGCGCTGACGCTCGACCACCTCAGCGGGGGCCGGCACATCCTCGGGCTCGGCGTGTCCGGACCGCAGGTGGTGGAGGGCTGGTACGGCCAGTCGTTTCCCAAGCCGCTGGCCCGCACCCGCGAATACATCGACATCATCCGACAGGTGTGGGCCCGGAAAGCGCCGGTGACCAGCGATGGACCGCACTACCCGCTGCCATTGAAGGAGGGGGCCGGGCGACCGGTGACCGGTCTGGGCAAGCCACTCAAGCCCATCACCCACCCGCTGCGCGCCGACATCCCGATCATGCTGGGCGCCGAGGGACCGAAGAACGTCGCGCTGGCCGGCGAGATCTGCGACGGCTGGCTGCCCATCTTCTACACGCCGCGGATGGCCGACACCTACAACCAATGGCTCGACGAAGGGTTCGCCCGCCCCGGTGCGCGCCGCAGCCGCGAGGACTTCGAGATCTGCGCGACGGCCACGATCGTCATCACGGATGACCGCAGCGCCGCCTTCGCCGCCATGAAGCCCTATCTCTCGCTGTACATGGGCGGCATGGGCGCCGAAGACACCAACTTCCACGCGGACGTCTACCGCCGGATGGGCTACTCCGAGGTCGTCGACGACGTGACCAAGCTCTTTCGCAGCAACCAAAAAGACAAGGCCGCCGAGATCATCCCGGATGAGCTTGTCGACGACGCCGCGATCGTCGGCGACGTCGACTACGTGCGTAAGCAGGTCAAGGTTTGGGAGGCCGCGGGCGTCACAATGATGGTCGTTAACGGCCGCAATGCCGAGCAGATCCGCGAGCTCGCTGGACTTGTTTGAGGCCGGTTTGAGCCAGCCTTGCCATTGGATTAGAACGCGTTCTAGATTGGCCCGATGACAGCCACGCAGCACACCATCGCGGGCACGGTGATCACCATGCCGGTGCAGATCCGCAAGGCAAATCAGCACATGGCGATGTTCTCGGTGGACGCCGACGCTGCGCAGCACCTGATCGACTACAGCGGTCTGCAGGTCTGCCGTTACCTGCCGGGGCGCGCGATCGTGGTTCTGATGTTGATGCACTACATCGACGGCGACCTGGGTCGGTACTACGAATTCGGTACCAGCGTGATGGTCAACCCGCCGGGCTCCAACGCGAGCGGCCCGCGCGCCCTGCAGTCCGCCGGCGCCTTCATCCACCACCTGCCCGTCGACCAGGAATTCACCCTAGAGGCGGGCACCAAGATCTGGGGCTACCCGAAAGTCATGGCGGACTTCACCGTTCGCGAGGGCCGCCAGTTCGGTTTCGACTGCAGTATCGACGGGCAACTAGTGATCGGGATGGACTTTCGCCGCGGCTTGCCGATTCGGCTGACCCCGCGCCAGCAAGCCCAGCGCAGCTACTCGCACCGCGATGGCGTCACCCGCGAAACCGCCTTCGAGCACACGTTGGACGGTGTGCGCACCCGACTCGGTGGAGTGCGCGTCCGGTTGGGTGATCACCCTTATGCGAAAGAGTTGGTGTCGCTGGGCCTTCCGAAGCGGGCGATGCTGTCCAGCTCTGCTGAGAACGTACAAATGACATTCGGCGATGCCCAGGAGATTTCATGACCATGACTAGACCAGACGTCGACCTGACCGACGGCGCCTTTTACGCGGGAGATTCCCGGGCGGTCTACCGCTGGATGCGCGAGAACGAGCCGGTCTTCCGGGACCGCAACGGGCTGGCCGCCGCTGCCACGTATCAGGCCGTCATCGACGCCGAGCGCAACCCCGAGTTGTTCTCGAATGCCGGCGGCATCCGGCCCGACCAGCCGGGC
>NZ_JBKQQD010000386.1:0-3339 GCF_052144515.1 Mycobacterium sp.
TGCGTGCAAAGATCATATGGAACCGGCTGGATTTTCGAGTGCACCCGTTCTTCCCGGTGAAGGTATGCCAGTTCCGGCACCACCTCCCGCAGCGGTAGGAGGACCGGTATCACCGCCGTTAGCGCCGGAGACAGAGCTTCCTTAATCCATAGGAAAGAAGATGGAAAATGCCGCAGCGTCCTCGGAGGCCAGACCCACGAATCGCTCGCCCGCAAGGGTGAGACGATGACCACCGCCGCGCTGGTGACGTATGCATACGACCAAATCGACCAGGCCCGAACAGAACTCGAACGATTGGCTGATCCCGTCGGCGACACGAGAGATCGAGGCTAGAGCGGTGTCCGTTCCTCCTGCGTCTGCACCCCCTTCGGGGCTGGTGACCTTCCTGTTCACCGATGTCGAGGGGTCGACTCGTCGGTGGGAGACGGACGCGGAGGGGATGCGGGCGGCGCTGGCCGCCCATGACGAGGTGTTGCGCGGGGCGATCGAGGAGCACGGGGGCTGGGTGTTCAAGCACACCGGTGACGGGGTGTGTGCCGCGTTCGCCTCGCCGCGCTCGGCGGTGGATGCCGCGGTGGCCGCGCAGCGGGCGCTGGAGTTGCCGGTGCGGATGGGCATCGCGACCGGCGAAGCCGAGTTGCGGGGGGCGGACTACTTCGGTGCGGTGCTCAACCGGGCGGCGCGGGTGATGGCCGCCGGTCACGGTGGTCAGATCCTGTTGGCCGAGTCGACGGCGGGTCTGCTCAGCGGAGTGGATCTGGTCGATTTGGGGCCGCGGCGGCTGCGGGATGTGCCGACCCCGGTCGGGGTATTCCAAGTCCGGGCAGCAGGGCTACGCACGGACTTTCCGTCGTTGCGGGCGCTGGATGTGGGTCCGGGGAATCTGCGCCCCGCGCTCACGAGCTTGATCGGGCGCGAGTCCGAGGTCGCCGAGCTGCAAGCCGCGGTGAAGGCTCATCGGCTGGTCACGCTGACCGGGGTGGGCGGGGTCGGCAAGACCCGGCTGGCGCTCGAGGTCGCCGAACGTCTGCACGATGAAGTCCCCGACGGGGTGTGGGTTTTCGAGCTGGCCGCGGTCACCGATCCGGCCGCGGTGCCCGACGCAGTGGCGGCGGTGCTGGGCATCACCCAGCAACCGGGCAAGAGCGTGAGCGAGTCGGTGGCCGCCGCGCTGGAGGGCAGGGTCCGGCTGTTGGTGTTCGACAACTGCGAGCATGTGCGCGACGTCGCCGCCGATCTGGTCGAGGCCATCCTCGCGCACTCGGCGACAGTGAAGGTTCTGGCCACCAGCCGCGAAGGATTGGGGGTCGCGGACGAACAGTTGTGGCTGGTGCCGTCGCTGGACGTGGGCGCGGGTATCGACTCGGCAGCAGTGACCCTGTTTGTCGAACGTGCCCATAGCGTTGCCTCCCGATTCTCGGTGGCCACACCTGATGAGGCGGACGCGGTGGTGGAGATTTGCCGCCGCCTGGATGGCATCCCGTTGGCCATCGAGCTGGCGGCCTCGCGCATGGCGTCGATGACCGCGACCGAGGTGCGTGACCGTCTCGATCAGCGGTTCCGGCTGCTAGTGGGGTCGCAACGCGGCCTGGAACGCCACCACACGCTGCGCCACGCGGTGGCCTGGTCCTATGACCTTCTCGACGACGCCGAAAAGACAGTGCTGGACCGCTGTTCGGTCTTCGCGGGCGGATTTGACCTCCAAAGTGCCTGCGCGGTAGCCGGATCAGAGTGAGGTGATCGAGCAGCAGCCTGGGGAGCTGACCAAAAACAAAGTGGCTGAGAAGGCGGGTGGGAAGAAGCAGTTCACCCTGCGAGCCGTCGATATGCTTTATCAAGAGGGCTATGTGACGAGCGAGCGCGGACCTTCGGGTCACCCTGTGTATACCTCGCTCAAGCCCTACCGTGAGACGGACGACCCGCAGTCGGATCGGTACGTCAACCTCGGGAACGCCTCCCAGCCAGCGTGAGTGGTTCCTGGTTCCCGGTTCCTATAGCCGGGGAACCGGGGGAACCAGTTCCAACAGGTTCCGGGGAACTGCAGAGAACCAGTGGGAACCGAGGCAAAAAAAGAAAGGGGCACGCGCAGCGCTGCGTCCGTACGCCCTCGCACGACGAATGCATGTGGTGAAGAACACGCGGTCTCTGAGTGACCGTGCGACACAACCGCTCACCCCCGACGGGGGCAACCTGGAGCCGGTTACAGCGAAGAGCCGCAGCGGAGGGTCTCACCTTCACCGAAGTCCGAGAGGTGAAGCCTTTAATGGCTGTAGCAGCGGGCGCACTCTCGAACCCACCGCCGCTCTAGCAATACAGCTAGGCCATCCGGCTCATTGAATGAATCGCACTACGTGGCTCAGCCCCCGAGGAGGCCACCGCCCCCCAAAAGGCCACCGCCCCCCAAAAGGCTGCCGGTCAGGGCGGGAACGATGCCGCCGACCTCCGTACCCGGGATCGGGAAGGTCATTGGCGGGTTCCCAGTAATCGCAATGGTCGCCGAGATGGGTTGGAGAGGAGCGAGAACACCGCCAACGGGGACGTCGAGCGTCAATGACGCACCCGGTAACGACAGCGGCACGGTTACCGTGTCTTGGCCATAGAGGAAGGCGCGCCCGACGCTGGCGGGAGCATCGACGAGTGCGGCCGTGGCCGCCCCCAAGTTCCCTGTCTGCACAGCATTGACAAACGCTGTCAGGCTGTGTTCGAGCGCGGACCTTGTGACAATCACCGGGCCTTCCGCATCAAAGATGAGTTGAGTCTCCTCCACGCCCGGTATGCTGCTGACCAGCTCGGACAGGAGGCCGCTGTCGATGGACTGGACGCTGCCGCCGGACGCAGCGGCAGCATACGCGTTGGCGGCCTCGGTGGCCGTATAGCTACCCCCGGCGGCGTTCATGGCCTGCACGAACTGGTCATGAAACGCCGCCGCCTGGGCGCTGAGCGCCTGAAAGCCCTGACCGTGGGACGAAAACACCGCCGCAATGGCCGCCGATACCTCATCCTCAGCCGCGGCCAGCACCCCCGTAGTCGGGGTTGCCGCGGACGCAGTGGCCGCGTGAAGCGTCGAGCCGATGTTGGACACATCCGTTGCCGCCGAAGCCAGGAATTCCGGGGCCGCAACCAGATACGACATCGCCATCCTCCTACCGCTAAAGGAACCGCCGGGCAGAAACACAGCGTATCGCCAACCCGGCCCCACATTTCGGCGTTTCACCAGATCACCGCGGCGAGTCGGAGCGGCGCGAGAAATCCCACCGGTCCCCGGGGACGGCTTTACCAGTCACCATGGGCCATATTGACGACTGGATCGCCGGGAATCACGTGCTCGCCATTGCCTAG
>NZ_JBKQQD010000387.1:0-7890 GCF_052144515.1 Mycobacterium sp.
TGATCATCATGTTGATCATCACCCGGAGCCTGGTTGCCGCGATCACCATCGTGGGGACGGTACTGCTTTCGTTGGGGGCCTCATTCGGCCTCTCGGTGCTGGTCTGGCAGGACATCCTGGGCATTCGACTGCACTGGATGGTGCTGGCGATGTCGGTCATCCTGCTGTTGGCGGTGGGATCGGACTACAACCTGCTGCTGGTCTCCCGTTTCAAAGAGGAGATCCCTGCCGGAATAAAGACCGGAATCATCCGCTCGATGGCCGGCACCGGCGCCGTGGTGACGTCTGCCGGTCTGGTGTTCGCCGCCACCATGGCGACGTTTGCGATCAGCCCGCTGCGGGTCATGGGGCAGGTGGGTACCACCATCGCTCTGGGGCTGTTGTTCGACACGTTGATCGTGCGCTCGTTCATGATGCCGTCCGTCGCTGCGCTGATGGGGCGCTGGTTCTGGTGGCCTCAAAAAGTGCGCACTCGTCCCGCCAGCGGGCTGCTTCGGCCGTACGGGCCTCGGTCCGCAGTTCGTGCCTACATGCTGCCCAGGGACCCCACGGATCCGAGAGGCCCCAGGCAAGGCGAGTCGCCCAACGGGGAGACGGCGAGCACCGACCGGTTCCCAGCGAGCACGCCGCACTACTGACGCCGGTGCGGAATAGGTTAGGAGAATCCGCACCTCTTCGAAGGGATGGAATTCATGCCTAACGGTAAGCCCAACATCTTGGTGGTCTGGCGCCCCTGAGTTCACTGACATCGGGATCAGCAATCTGAGTTGTGACAGCGACGGCCTTGATGGGCTACCGCATGCCGAACATCGACCGCATCGCCAACGAGGGCTGCATGACGATGCGGACCGCGAATTCAATTACGTCGCCAGTGGCGCAGGGCCCGTTTGCCGCGAATAACGCCATTCGTGTCCGGCAGGAGCCGGGCGGCCACCGGCGAGGTGAAAACGACGTCGTCGTGGAAGTGCTCGAGAACGGCCTCCACGTAGTGCGCGTTCCACGCCGCAACCCACTGCCGGCTGAAGGCAATCGGATCCAGCGGGATCAGGCAGTCCAGTCCCAGACCGACATGTCGCCCTTGGGGTACTGCTCGCACACGTCAGTGGCCTTGGCGACGACGCCCTTGTTGTTGAAGAAGATCTTGGCCCAGTTGCTCCAGTGCGTCGCCACCTGCTCGTAGTAGATGTTCGTCGCGGTGTCTTCGGAGTACTGCCTGCGGCCGGCGGCGTCCAGGGAGTAGAACCAGTGGATGCGGTCGACCGCCATCTGTTCGATGGGCTGCGGCCGGTTGTGGTAGTCGATCATGTACCGCTGGTAGTAGACCGGGCTGGTGTCCCGGGCGGCCGCCAGATACTGCTCCGCATCGCAGTTGGTGGCGATCTGCCTGCGCGGGATCGGGAAGTCGTCCGTGGAGTCGGCTACGGCGGTCTTGGGGAAGACCGCTGCGGCCAGGGCAAGGGAAAGGAAAACAGCGCCTGCACGCAGGCCGTTACTCAGCCGAGACATAGTCTCCACGGTAACACTTTTATGGGCCTGGATGGGCGGCCGGGGGGATATTCGTAGTTCATCTCACTATCCATCGCCATCAGGGACGATGACGTGTGAGGGATCCGGTCGCAGCTCGCGCGGGGCCTGGCTGTAGTCGCCGAACGGCCCGTCGCGGCGCTCGACCGCGGCCCGCACACCCTGGGTTTCGGCCGTCTTGATGAAGTCGAGCGCGTCGGGAGTGTTGCGCATCAGGCCGTCGAGAATCCCGCCCAGCGTCTGCGTGGAGGCCAGGCCCATGTTCTCGTAGGCCTGGTTGACGATCAGCTTCTGCGCCCGCAACTGCGACAACGGGATTTGGGAAAGTTCGGCGGCGATCTCGGCGACGCGGGCCTCGAGGCGCTCGAAGGGCACCGCCTCGTTGATCAGTTCGACCTCGGCGGCCTGCACGCCATTCAGCGGTCGGCCGGTCAGCGAGTGCCACTTGGCCTTGGCCAGGCTCAGCCGGTACAGCCACATGCCGGTCAGATAGGCCCCCCACATCCGGCTGTACGGGGTGCCGATCACGGCGTCGTCGCTGGCGATGACGATATCGGCGCACAGCGCGTAGTCGCTGGCCCCGCCCACGCACCAGCCGTGCACCTGGGCGATCACCGGTTTGGACGCCCGCCAGATGGCCATGAACTTCTGCGTGGGGCCCGTCTCGCGGGCGGTGACCATCGCGAAATCCTTGCCCGGATCCCACTTCCCATCCGTCATCATTCCCTCGCCCCAGTGCTGGAAGCCGCCGCCGAAGTCATAGCCGGCGGAGAACGCGCGGCCGGCGCCGCGCAACACGATGACTTTGACGTCGTTGTCGCGCTCGGCCAGCCCGATGGCCGCCTCGATCTCGTCGGGCATGGGCGGGACGATGGTGTTGAGCCGCTCCGGACGATTCAAGGTGATGGTGGCGACCGGACCGGCTGTCGTGTACAGCAGAGTCTCGAAGTCGGGAATTGACATAGCCGAAGCGAAGCCGCCGCCGGACTCAGGTGTCAAGTGCCGGCCAGCATTCGCCATAGGAACGAGTGACTCAGCGCCGACTTGAAGGCGAGCTGTTCGTTGTCGGCCGCGCCGGCGTGGCCGCCCTCGATGTTCTCGTAGAGCCAGACCCGATAGCCCGCCGCTTCCAGGGCGGCTGTCATCTTACGGGCGTGGCCCGGATGCACCCGGTCGTCGCGGGTGGACGTGCTGAACAGGACGGGCGGGTACTGCCGGCCGGCCGAAATGTTTTGGTAGGGAGAGTATTCGGAGATGAACTTCCACTCGTCGGGATTGTCCGGGTCGCCGTATTCGGCTACCCAGGAGGCGCCGGCCAGCAACAGGTGGTAGCGCTTCATGTCCAGCAGCGGCACGTCGCAGACCAGCGCGCCGAATTTCTCCGGGTATTTGGTCAGCATGATGCCCATCAGCAGGCCGCCGTTGCTGCCGCCGCGAGCGCCGAGTTGAGCGACGGTGGTGATGCCGCGGTTGACCAAATCGTCGGCCACCGCGGCGAAGTCCTCTGCCACCTTGTGCCGGCCCTCGCGCAGCGTCTGGGTGTGCCAGCTCGGCCCGTACTCGCCGCCGCCGCGGATATTGGCCAGCACGTACGTGCCCCCGCGGGCCAGCCACAACCGGCCCAGCACACCGCTGTAACTCGGCGTGTAGGACGTCTCGAACCCGCCGTAGCCGTAGAGCAAAGTGGGGCCCGGCCCGTCGGCTTCATCGGGCCGTACGACGAAGTAGGGGATCGAGGTGCCGTCCTCGGAGGCCACGAAATGCTGTGTCACGGTGATGTTTTCGGCGTCGAAGAAAGCCGGCGCGGATTTGATCTGGTCTAGTCGCCCGTCACCCGTGCCACGCATCAGGCGCGAGGGCGTCTCGAATCCGCTGGAGTCGAGGAAGAACTCGTCGCCGGTGTCGTCGGCCGAGACGATGACGGTGTTGGTCGCATCCGGGATGCCCGACACCGGTGTGCGCCCCCAGTTACCGAGTGTGACGATTTCGACGCGGCTGGCGACGTCGGCCAGTGTCACCATCAGCAGGCGGTCCTGGGTCCACGCGTAGTGGTTCAGCGCGGTGTGCTCGTCGGGTTCGAACACGACCCGCAATTCGGCTGTGCCGGCGAGGAATTCGTCATGGTTTGCGGCCAGCAGCGAGCCCGCGGTGTAGGTGGTGCCACCGACGCTCCAATCGGTGCGCAGCTCGATCAAGATCCACTCGCGGTGCAGCGACACACCGGCGTCGGTGGGCGCGTCGATGCGAGTCAGCTCTGCGCCGCGCAGCGCATTGAGTTCGTCGTTCCAGAAGTCGATGGCCCGTCCCAACACGGTTCGCTCGAAGCCCGGTGTGCGATCGACCGACGCGAAGGTGCGCACGTCGGAGCGTTCCACCTCGAACACGGTCTCCGCATCGGCCAACGGTGTGCCGCGACGCCAACGCTTGATCATCCGGGGATAGCCGGATTCGGTGAGCGAGTCGGCACCAAAGTCGGTGCCCACCAGCACGGTGTCCGGGTCCGCCCAGGCTACTTGCGACTTGGCCTCTGCCAACTCGAACCCACCGACGACGAATTCGCGTGTCAGCAAGTCGAATTCACGCCAGATGGCTGCATCCGAGCCGCCCGGGGACAGGACGATCAGCGCCCGCGTCAAATCGGGTTCAAGGACGTTGGCGCCGCCCCACACCCATTTTTGATCGTCGGCTCGACCGAGTTCATCGACATCGATCAGCACATCCCACTCGGGGGAGTTGGTGCGGTAGCTGTCCAGCGTGGTACGTCGCCACAGCCCGCGGGGGTTGGTGGCATCACGCCAGAAGTTGTAGAGGTATTCGCCGCGGCGGGTCACATAGGGAATGCGGGCATCGGTGTCGAGCACCTCGAGTGCCTCGGCGCGCATCTGTTCGAACAGCGCGCCGCCGAACTCCGCCAGCGTCGGATCGTTGTGGGCGCGCACCCAATCCAGCGCCTTATCGTCGGTGACTTCCTCCAGCCACAGGTACGGGTCCTCTTGGGGCGCCTCAGATGTCATGCAACACATTGTGCGGGCGACGGTAGTGTGAGGTGTATTACATCGATTGACGGCTAAATCGAGGAGCTGAGCCATGACTGTTTTCGCACGTCCGGGTTCCGCCGGGGCATTGATGTCCTACGAATCGCGATACGACAACTTCATCGGCGGCGAGTGGGTGGCACCCGTCAAGGGTCTGTACTTCGCGAACCCGACCCCGGTCACTGGCCAGACATTCTGCGAAGTGGCGCGCTCCGACGAGGCCGACATCGACACGGCCCTCGACGCCGCCCACGCCGCGGCGCCGGCGTGGGGCAAGACCGGCCCGGCAGAGCGGGCGGCGATCCTGAACAAGATCGCCGACCGCATCGAAGAAAACAAAGACGCGCTTGCAGTGGCCGAGGTCTGGGACAACGGCAAACCGATCCGGGAGGCGCTGGCCGCCGACATCCCGCTGGCGGCCGACCATTTCCGGTATTTCGCCGCGGCGATCCGCGCCCAGGAGGGTTCGCTGAGCCAGATCGACGAGGACACCGTCGCCTATCACTTCCACGAACCGCTCGGGGTGGTGGCACAGATCATTCCGTGGAACTTCCCGATCCTGATGGGCGCATGGAAACTGGCGCCCGCCCTGGCTGCCGGCAACACGGTGGTGCTCAAACCCGCCGAGCAGACGCCGGCTTCGATCCTCTACCTGATGTCGCTGATCGGCGACCTACTGCCCGCCGGGGTGGTCAACGTCGTCAGCGGTTTCGGCGTGGAAGCCGGCAAGCCGCTGGCATCCAGCGACCGCATCGCCAAGGTTTCGTTCACCGGGGAAACCACGACCGGGCGACTGATCATGCAGTACGCCTCGCACAACCTGATCCCGGTCACGCTTGAACTCGGCGGCAAGAGCCCCAACATCTTCTTCTCTGACGTGATGGCGGCCAACGACGACTTCCAGGACAAGGCGCTGGAGGGGTTCACCATGTTCGCCCTCAACCAGGGTGAGGTGTGCACGTGCCCGTCGCGCAGCCTGATCCAGTCCGACATCCATGACGAGTTCCTGGAACTGGCGGCGATTCGTACCAAGGCGGTCCGGCAGGGCGACCCGCTGGACATCCAGACCATGCTGGGTTCCCAGGCGTCCAACGACCAGCTGGAAAAGATCTTGTCCTACATCGAAATCGGCAAGGAAGAGGGCGCCAAGCTGATCACCGGCGGCGAGCGCGCCGAGCTGGGTGGCGACCTGTCCGGCGGCTACTACGTACAGCCGACAATCTTTGCCGGCAACAACAAGATGCGCATCTTCCAGGAGGAGATCTTCGGCCCTGTGGTGGCGGTGACGTCGTTTACCGACTACGCCGACGCGATGGGCATCGCCAACGACACCCTCTACGGTCTGGGCGCGGGCGTGTGGAGCCGCGACGGCAACACCGCCTACCGCGCCGGCCGCGACATCAAGGCCGGCCGGGTGTGGGTCAACTGCTACCACGTCTACCCGCCGCACGCGGCGTTCGGCGGCTACAAGCAATCCGGTTTCGGCCGGGAGACCCACAAGATGGCGCTCGACCACTACCAGCAGACCAAGAACCTGCTGGTGTCCTACACCGACAAGGCGTCCGGATTGTTCTGATGACCGGGTCTCGGGGGACTAGGAGCGCTCCTGCCGGTGTCGTCATCACCGCCGCCGCGGCCGAGCTGCTGACCCGACTGCAGGACTGCCACGGCCCGGTGATGTTCCACCAGTCCGGCGGATGCTGCGACGGATCATCGCCGATGTGCTATCCGCTCGGCGACTTCTTGGTCGGCGACCGCGATGTCCTGCTCGGTGTCCTCAATGTGGGGAATGTGGGCCCGGAAGACTCGGTCGGCGTGTCGGTGTGGATCTCCGGTCCGCAATATCAAGTCTGGAAGCACACCCAGCTTGTCATCGACGTAGTGCCGGGCCGCGGTGGCGGGTTCAGCCTGGAGGCTCCCGAAGGCCTGCGGTTCCTCAGCCGTGGCCGGGTCTTTACCGATGCCGAAAAAGCGCTGATAGAGGCCGTGCCGGTGATCACGGGTGCGGCTTATGAGCGTGGCGAACGGCCATCGAATCGTGGCCAGGTTGTAGCCGACAACGCGCCAGGAACGTGCCCGGTTCCGCGCTGATCCCGCAGTAAGGTCGCAACGATGATTCCGCTTCCACGCGCGTGGCTGCTGGCAAGCGCCATGCTGATCGGCAGTGCGGTGGGGTTGCTGGCGGGCGTGGCGTCCACCGCGCTGTTCCATGGGCGTATCCGGCCGGACGTCGCCATAGCGCTGGTGGTCGGGATTCCCAGTGTCATCGGGGTGGTGGCGATCTTGCTTTCCGGGCGCCGCTGGGTGACGATGCTGGGCGCGTTTCTCCTCGCGCTGGCGCCCGGCTGGTTCGGGGTGCTGGTCGCGCTCCGGGTGGTCTCCGATGGCTGACAGGGATCCCGAGTCCGGCCCGGGGACCGCGCCGTTCGTCCCCGATTTTGACGGCACGGGCGAGGACTCGGTGCCCTTCGTGCCCAACTTTGACGACACCGACTCGCAGCCGTTGCCGCGCGTCACCGAGTCGAAGCCGAAGGACGAGGCGGGGACGTCCAGGACGCCCGTGCTGGCCGTCGAGCACGAACCGGAAAGCGAATCGATCGCCGCGCCCGTCACCGTGCCCGGCCGATACCAGTACGTGAAGTGGTGGAAGCTGTTGCTGGTGATCCTCGGCGTGTGGTTCGCCGCGGCCGAGGTGGGGCTGAGCCTGTTCTATTGGTGGTATCACACGGTCGACAAGACGGCGGCGGTGTACATGGTCCTGGTCTATGTCGTCGCGTGTGTCGTCGCGAGCGTGATACTGGCGATGGTCCAGGGCAGGCCGATGATGTCGGCGCTGGCGCTCGGGGTGATGTCGGGGCCGTTTGCGTCCGTTGCCGCTGCGGCGCCGCTCTACGGCTACTACTACTGCGAGCTGGTGGGCCACTGCGTGGGCGGCTTCATTCCTTATTGAGCTCCCCGGCCACCCGGCCACTAGGGTAGTGCGCGTGACCCACTATGACGTCGTCGTCCTTGGAGCCGGTCCCGGCGGATATGTCGCGGCTATTCGCGCCGCGCAGCTCGGCCTGAACACCGCGATCGTCGAATCGAAGTACTGGGGCGGAGTCTGCCTCAACGTCGGCTGCATCCCGTCCAAGGCGTTGCTGCGCAACGCCGAACTGGCCCACCTCTTCACCAAGGAAGCCAAGACTTTCGGCATCAGCGGCGACGCGACTTTCGATTACGGGGCCGCCTTCGACCGCAGCCGCAAGGTGGCCGAGGGCCGTGTCGCCGGCGTGCACTCTTTGATGAAGAAGAACAAGATCACCGAGATCGATGGATACGGCAGATTCAC
>NZ_JBKQQD010000388.1:0-4583 GCF_052144515.1 Mycobacterium sp.
ACCAGATCACCGCGGCGAGTCGGAGCGGCGCGAGAAATCCCACCGGTCCCCGGGGACGGCTTTACCAGTCACCATGGGCCATATTGACGACTGGATCGCCGGGAATCACGTGCTCGCCATTGCCTAGCTGCCCCCAGCGGATACAGGCAAGGGGTGTGTCTCAGATGGCCGTCCGGCAGTTGTCAGTCCCGCCAGCCCCAGAAGGTTTTCAGAAGACGATGTAGCGGTATGAAAACCGTGCAGAAATATCGCCGACGACCAGTCTGTAAATACGGGGAAGTGCCGTGTCAGCACCGCAACTGGTCCGCGATGTCGGCACCGCGGTGGGACACTAAAGGAGCGCGACCAGGCGAGGCCGAGGTGGAATTGGGAGCAGCACGATGACGGTGTGCGACACAACCAGCGACTCTGTCAGCGAGATCGTCGATTCGCCTGAGCTGACTGCCCTCTTCCGCCAGTTGCCCCTTGAGCCCCGCTGCCGCGTGTGCCGCAACGACGCGCTGCGTGGAAAAGTCAACGGCCTCTTGGCCATCAGGACAAGCTACGCGATGATCCTGCGGGCTATAGAGAACGACAACACCAGACTCGACAAGCGCGACCGCATCACAATCGACTCAGTGCGCAACCACACCGCAAGGCATTTCCCCGTCCAGAACGTCGCCAAAGCCACCTACCGGGAAATCCTTGAGAGAAGAGCCAACGAGAACGGCATCGACTTCGTCAACGGAGTCGCCACGGCGATCACCCCGATGGCCTTTTACGAAAGTGTCATGGTCAAGGGCTATGAGAGCCTTGTTGATCCGGACACCAAGGTCGATGTCAACACCGGCATGGTCGCCGCGGGTCGGCTGCAAGCCCTGATCGAATCCCGCGCCAGCGGTACCAGGATGGTGGACATGTGGGCACAGATGAATCGCATCATTGAGGTGGTCCAATCTATGGTGCCGCAGGAGCTGCACGAAGAGCTGCTGCAACGGATCGAGTGGCAGGGACCTGTCGCGGTTCACACACCGGCCGACGAGTTTGAAGGCGCGGAGGACGAGTACGGCCCCGTGGAATCCGCGCAGGCAGACCAGGACTGCTGGACTCAGTGCGCAAGGAGAGACTGACCACCCGTCCACAGGATCAGCGCGCCTGCTCAGAGGAGCCCCTGCGGTTGAGATGTCTCTGAGTCGAGCAGCGCTGAAGTGTCTGCTCCGCTGGCAGTACTCTGCCCCCGCTGGGGGCCCCGGCAGCACTCTCCCCCGTGGGGGCTTGCCAGGAAGCAGCGGACCCTCCGGGCTGGCGTCATCGGCTCTCAATCGCAATCGGCCGCCCTGGGCGTTGGAGCCGGTACGTTAGGTTGTCCACGTGGCTGGAAAACGCAGGAACTACATGACATGACGCAATCCAGAACCAAAGACCGCAGCGGTCGTGACCAAGTGGCACCGAGCTGACTTGCGTCCCAGCTGGAGCCCGTCGAGGAACACCGAGTCAGAGATGGTGCCGCCGACGGTCAGTGGGGTCCCATCATGCCGCCGGGTCCCATCATGCCGCCGCAGCCCATCATGCCCTGCATCATCGCTGGCATGCCCTCGTTCACGAATCCAGTGACCTCTCGGGCGTGTGCGCGGATGGTTTCCGTCAGGGCGGGATCATCGGCGGTTTCCTCGGCGATCACGCCCGTGGGTGTGATTGTGAGCTGGCGGCGGTAGCCGTTGGCATTTCGGAAGAGGGCGGGCAGAGTTTGGCTCATGCAGGTGACCTCGACGCCCTGGTCGAGATGGGAGTACATGCTCGATACGTGCGTATGGAGGTGCGCGGCGAGGTCCGGAAAATTCGACTGAGTGGTGGTACGGACCCCACCGGGGATTTCCTCCACGGTGCGGCTGATCTCGCTATGCCGCATAAACATATCCATATAAAGCCTCATGTCCGCCATGCCGACGCCGCCCATGCAGCCGTCCCCCTGGGTTAGGCGGATACCTGGCCCTGTAGTCAGGGATTCAAAGATGCCACGAAGGGCATACCCCAGACCTACGACGCTGCTCGCTCCGATCGCGCCGAGCGCAGCGAGCGCGGCCCGTCGCGTCAACCTAGCCATCGCGGTCAGACATGTTCACGATGGTCGCGCAATATCGCGATGCGCCGTCGATACTCATCTTCGTCTATCTCGCCGCGTGCGAAGCGGTGCGCCAAAACGTATCTTCCGGCCCGGTCGCCACGGAACTGGCCCCCTTGTATTGGCTGCCGCCCCGAACCAGATCGCGGATCGCAAAGGCCACCACGACGACCACCGCCACCAGAAGCAGCGCCAACACGATGTACATCATGACGCCGCCCCACCCCCAGCCACCGCCGTTCCACATCCAGCCGTTACCGCCCCAGCCGCACATCTTCGGCGCTCCTTCCATCAGCTTGATCTTTGAAGCAAACGATGCGCTTGCCGCTCGGGGGTTTCTAGGGTCGATGGTCCTTTCTTCGCCATCTGGCTATAGCATCGTTGAATGCGAATACCAGCGGCATCTGGGCAAGTGGAGCGCATCGAGCTGGCTCCGGCAGCAGCACTGTTCCGTTCGCTTAGTGATCCCACCCGCCTGGCAATCGTGCGGCGGTTGGCGGTCGGCCCAGCGCGGGTAACCGACTTGGTCGAGGCATCGGGGCTGGCGCAATCGACGGTCTCCAAACACCTTGCGTGTCTGCGGGAGTGCGGGCTGGTGATGTCTGAGCCGCTAGGCCGGGCGTCGCTGTTTCGGCTAACGCAGCCCGCATTGATCGACGTTCTTGCCTCCGCCGAGACTGTGCTGGCAGCCACGGGGCAAGCGGTCGCATTGTGCCCCAACTACGGCGTGGATGGTTGTGCCACGGAGATGTCGTGATGGCTACTGAGGGCGCTGGCGAGCGCACCGCAGTGGTCGGTGAGGCATGCTGCGATGCGTCCGCTTGCACACAGTCAGCCCTGGTCGTGCGGAATGCGGGCTGGCTTCGTGCGGCTCGCTGGGCGCGTTGGCTGGCGTGGGCAAGCTTGCTGTGGATGTGCGCGGAAGGCGTAATCGGTTTCTGGCAGGGATTTGTCGCCGGTTCCATCTCCCTGATCGGGTGGGCACTCGCTAGTGCGGTGGAGGGTTTGGCAAGCCTGATCGTGGTGTGGCGGTTCACCGGCTCGCGCACCCTCTCGGAAACCGCCGAGCGCCGGGCGCAGCGTGGGGTCGCCATCTCGTTCTGGTTGATCGCCCCCTACATCGCCGCTGCATCGGTCCACAACATCATCACGGGGCATCGACCGGAGACCACGATCATCGGTATGGCGTTAACGGCTGTGGCGCTGTTGGAGATGCCCCTGCTGGGTTATGCGAAGCACAGGTTGGGTACGCGGCTGGACTCCAGGGCCACGGTCGGCGAGGGTACGCAAAACTATCTGTGCGCAGCACAGGCTGCCGCCGTGCTTATCACTTTGGCGGTTGTGGCGGTCTGGCGCGGAGGATGGTGGTTGGACCCCGTTGTTGGTTTAGGTATCGCCACCATCGCCGCGTGGCAAGGCGTCCGGTCATGGCGCGGTGAGAACTGTGGGTGCTGAACCGACCGCCGCACCGTAGTTGCGGTAGCCGGGTCCACACGAAGGCCAGCGAAAACGGATGGAGGATCAGTTCATGCCGACGCCTCAGTGGGGACGCGAGAGCATCGAAATAGCAGCGCCGCCAGCAGTTGTCTACGACCTGCTCGCTGACGTCACCCGCATGGGTGAGTGGAGTCCTGAGTGCTATCGGTGCGTGTGGCTGGACGGGGCTAGCGCCGCTGCCGAAGGCACGCGGTTTCGCGGGTACAACCGGCTTGGACCCTACCGCTGGGAGCGGACGGCAATAATCACCGCCGCTGAGCGTGGCCGCAAGTTCTCCTTCACCACCCTTGATGACCGTACCGGACGCGAACAGACAGAATGGCAGTACGTGTTTGAGCCACAATCGTCTGGGACGCTCGTAACAGAGTCCTTCCAGTTCTTGTGGTGCCCTGCCTTGGACCGAGTTCTGGAGGCGTTTGTCCCTCGTGGCCGCCAAGTGAATCGAGGCATCAAAGAAACGCTGCGGCGCTTGAAGCAGACCGCCGAGCCAACTCGGCGCACGGCATTGAGGGGGACTGGGTGAATCTCTAGGTCCATCGCCCACGCCGACGAGGTCACCACAGCGCCTACGGCAATACGACTAATGAATCCCAAGTGGGTCAACCGGACACGGCGCGTGTACGACCCGGTCTTCCCGATCTCGAAAGAGACGACATTCGAGGGCCTCAAAACTTCCTGTCGAAGTCACCGTGACCGCCGACGGCCCTCGTGGAAGTGTTCAACCGGCTATCTTTAGAGCACGCAGCTAGCGGTTACTCAGATCGGCACCGGGATGCGGCCCTCGCGGCCGTAGAACCCGGCGGGTCGTATTGAGTGCGGCCGGCGCGAATCGCTGCGCGTCAGGTGGCCGTCCAGCGGCCGGCGCACCACCTTGCCGTCGACGAGCGACAACCGTTCCAGCCATTCCAAAGCGAGGTAGCGGCCGACGAAACCGGTCGCGCCGGTCAGCAGCACTGTGCGCACTTCGGCGCTCGGGCCAGGCAGG
>NZ_JBKQQD010000389.1:0-33521 GCF_052144515.1 Mycobacterium sp.
ATGGTCCCAGCACTGGAACCTCGATCCCAAACCGTTCATCTGGAAAGCCAGCGCCGACGACATCATCACGAAAGTCCAACGTGGCCGCGAGACCCTTCACCAGATCAAATCGCAGACGGAGCACTAGTGGATGTCCGAGTTGCCTCGCGGGGAGACGGTCGGCAGCCCCTGTGATCCGGCAGCCTCGAGCAGCCGGCGATCGTAGGCGCAGAAGGCGGTAAGGGTCTTTCGATGGATATATGCCGTGGCAAGGTGTATCGCGTCGAGGGTGCGCAGCCCGGCAGGCGGGATCGTGGCCGCCGCTGAGGCGATGGTGTCGGTCAAGACAAGAGTGTCGATGGTTGACGCGACGTTTCGTGCCAGGGCTACAGCGTTGGGTCCTGTTCGTGCGGCCGCGCGTATCAGCTCAATGTGACCGACGGCGTTGGTGGCGAGATTCTCGTCAGGGTGCGCGTTGAGCCATTCAATCAGAGCAGCCGACTCTTCGTCAGCCGCAACGAGTTTCACCGATGCTGATGTATCGAGGTAGATCATCGGTCGGAGCGCTGTTCGTCCAGTATGGCGGTGAGCGAAGGACCTTCGATGAGATCGGCCATGCTGAATGGAACTCGTGGCGCGGTCGCGGCAATTAACTGGCCTTCGGCGATGAGTTGCTCACGGGCTTGCTCGGCGGCTGTGATCGGCACTAACCGCGCTACCGGCCGGCCGCGGTCGGTGATTTGGATGGTCACTCCGGCCTTAGCCTTCGCTATCCACACGCTCGCGTTCTGGCGTAGCTCACGAATCCCAATACTGTCCACGTCGCCTACTGTAGCACTCAACGTGCTACAAGGCGCAGACCTGAAGGATCAACCCAACGACGGAATACGTGGACCCCACTCGCATGCGGCGATGGAATTCCGCGTCGCAGCTGGCAAAATCGCTGGACGTGGCGCGGCGAGCGGTTCTGTCAAGCCTCTATGCTTTAATTTTCAGGCTTAAGCACCGCGACAGTTGCGCGCTTCCGCCTTCGATGGGAACCCAACCGCCTCGTAAGGTAATCCCAATGGGGACATCTCGAATCAACCACACCATCCGGCAAATCGGGTCGTTGGTAGTAACGGCAGTGACCGCTGCCTCCACGCTCAACGCCTATCGGCCGCTGGCGCGCAGCGGATACCTCTCCGTTTTCTCGTGGATATTCGGCCTGGTTGTCACCGAGTTGCCACTGCAGACACTGGCGAGCCAGCTCGGCGGGCTGGCACTGACGGCTCGCCGCCTCGCCCGGCCGGTGCGGGCGATCGCCTGGCTGGTGGCGGGCGTTTCGGCGGCGGGCTTGCTGAATTTCAGTCGCGCCGGGCACAAGGCCAACGTCCCGCTGACGGCGGCATTGGACAGCGGCCTGGGAACCACTCGCCGCACCGACTCTTCGGGCCTGTGGCGTCGGCCGACCGGCGCCGGCACGGCCAAGTCGCCGGGGCTGCTGCGGATGTTGCGGATCTACGGCGACTACGCCCACGACTCGAACATCAGCTACGGCGAATACGGCGGGGCTAACCTGCTGGACATCTGGCGCCGTCCCGATCTGGATCGGACCGGAAAGGCGCCGGTGCTCTTCCAGATTCCCGGCGGCGCCTGGACGGCGGGAAACAAACGCGGACAAGCTCATCCGTTGATGAGCCACCTCGCGGAGCTGGGCTGGATCTGCGTGGCGATCAATTACCGGCACAGCCCGCGCAACACCTGGCCCGACCACATCGTCGACGTCAAGCGCGCCCTCGCCTGGGTCAAGACGCACATCAGCGAATACGGCGGCGACCCCGACTTCATCGCCATTACCGGGGGTTCGGCCGGCGGTCATCTGTCGTCGCTGGCGGCGCTGACGCCCAATGATCCACAGTTCCAGCCGGGATTCGAAGACGCCGACACCCGCGTACAGGCGGCGGTGCCGTTCTACGGCGTCTACGACTTCACCCGGTTCGACGACGCGATGCACCCCACGATGCCGGCGCTGCTCGTGAAATCGGTTATCAAGCAACGGCCTTCGACGAACTTGCAGCCGTTTGTCACCGCATCACCGATCCACCACGTCTCGGCCGACGCTCCCCCATTCTTTGTGTTGCACGGCCGCAACGACTCCCTGGCTCCCGTCGAGCAGGCGCGTAGCTTCGTCACAAAGCTGCGGGAAGTCAGCAGGCAACCCGTCGTGTACGCCGAATTACCTTTGACCCAGCACGCTTTCGATACCTTCGGCTCGGCCCGCGCCGCGCATGCAGCGGTCGCCGTCGAGCAGTTCCTGGCCGAGATCTACCAGACACACCACCGATGACCGGCGCATACGTGCGATGGGTAGCCGAGGACGTCGCCAAGCCGCTGATCGATGTCTATCGGCGCACGGGTGCTGACGTCCCATTCGGCGATCCGGTGCCCTCACACGGGTGCGAAATGGAGGGCTGGTTCTGGCGGCTCACCGATTCCGCCTCGGGCCGCGTCGTCGTCGCGCTGTGCAGCGTGAACCAGAACCGGGACGGGGATTGGGCAACGGTCGCCGTCGCGCTGCACCCCGGCGGCATCGTGCGCTCGGCGGCCCTGGACGACGCCGAAACCGAACTGTCCCGCTTTACGGTCCACGCCGGAACCGATCCGAGCGGCCGCGTGGCGGCGGGCGCCGACGGCCTGCAGATCGATCTCGACGACATCCACCTGAACCTGCGCTTCGCCGATCCGTTCATGTGGCCCAAGGCCTTTGGCGGCGGCGGCGTCTTTTCCTCGATCCCCTTCCTCAACCAATACTGGCATCCCTACCGCCTCGGTGGAAAGGCAAGCGGCACCGTCGAATTCAGCGGTGAGACCTGGACGTTCGATGACGCTAAGCTCTACGCGGAAAGAAACTGGGGCGCGGGCTTTCCCGAGCGCTGGTGGTGGGGTCAGGCACACGATTTCGGCGATGCTGACGTTTCAGTCGCGTTCTCCGGTGGCCTCCTTCAGCTCGGGCCGCTCCGCCGAGATGTCACCGGAGTGGTCGTGCGACTGGGCGATCGCGTGATCCGCCTGACGCCGCCGGCGCTGGTGCGGTCGCAGCTCAGCGACGGACGCTGGACGGTGCGAGCGCGCACGCCGCGCTACCAGATCGATCTGGACGGAGACGGCACTCACCTGGACCCACACGTCTTGCCGGTGCCGCTGCCCGCGGAGCGCCGCAATGTCGATACCGACTTCGAGCACCTTGCCGGTCGACTGCATTGCACCGTGCGCAAGTTCGGTCGAGTGGTATTCGACGGCACCTGCGAGCTGTCGGCTCTAGAAGTCGGCAGCCGACCGCCCCTCAGCCCCTGAACCGCCTGAAGTAAGACAACAGTCGATACGACGGCACCGGCCTCGGCCAGTCGTCGGCACGGAAGTACGCGTCCGACCCGCCGTCGACGAAAAGAACACTCCCACATAAGAAGTCCGCGGCATCCGAGAGCATGAAGATCACCCAGTCGGCGAGCTGGCCCGCGTCGCCGAATCCGCCGATCGGGACCGGGAACGAACGAATGCGTTTCGCCTCGTTCGGTGACGCCAGCCCTTCCTCCAGTAGAGGCGTCATAATCGCCCCCGGCGCGAGCGCATTCAAACGTATGCCTGCGCCCGCCCACTCAGGAGTTACCGCCTCACGTCGAACCCAACGGCTCACCGCGACCTTGGATGCGGCGTAGGCGAACACCGAAGCGTTCTTCCCGAAGAGCCGCACCGAGCGCACTGCCTTGTCGGCGTCACCCGCGAGGAACGCCCGGACGGCGCGCGCGGGAACCATGGGCGTCGTCGTGGTGGAGTTGCTGGAGAAAACGACGACCTTCGCGCGACCAGCGGCGGCCAGCGCCGGCCGCCACGCGCGCAGCAGGTCGACGACGCCAAAATAGTTGACCTGGGCGATCAGGCGGGCGCGCTCCGCGGTCGGTCCGGGACCGAGACCGGCGGCGAGCACGGCACCGTCCAGTTTGTCCCCCGACGCCGCCAAGACGCCGGCGGCCGCAGCCTGGCGTCCATCAGCGGTCGACAAATCGGCGACGATATCTGCCTGCTTGATGTCCACCCCGATCACGGTGTGGCCCGCGTCGCGCAGTTTCTGCGCGACCTGAAGCCCCATCCCCGAAGCCGAACCGGTGACTGCGTAGACGCCCATGGCCACTCCCTCAGCCAAGTATCGGGAAGTGGCGCTTGGCGGCCAACTCGTCGAGGCCCTTTTGCATCACGTCGCGCACGTGTGCATCGACCTCTTCGACGTCGGGATTGTCACCGAACTCGGCGGCGATGTTGATGGGTGGCAACACCTCGGTGACGATCTTGGTGGGCAGCGGCACGTTGACCGGCAGAACAACGCTCAGCCCGAACGGTAATCCGAAAGTTACTGGCAAGATGTTCGTTCGGAAGAACTTGCGCTCGAAGTTGGTGAGCCCAAGCAACCGCGCTAGCCGCCTGCCGCGGGTCAAGAACAGCTGACCCTCCTGCCCGCCGATAGAAACCGCGGGAACGATCGGCACCCCGGCCTCGATGGCTGTGGTCACGTAGCCCGTCCGTCCGCCGAAGTTGATGACGTTTTCCTGCCTCGTCGGCCGGTAGACGTCGAAATCGCCGCCCGGGAAGACCAAGACGACGGCGCCGGCTGCCAGTGCCTTCGCGGCGTTGTCGCGCGTCGCGCGGATCACCCCGGTGCGCCGGAGAAAGTCCCCGGCCGGTCCGGCGAATATCGTGTCGAAGGCGAGGGCGTAGAGCGGACGGTCGTAGCCGTATTTGTCGTAATAACCGACGCCGAACACCGACAGGTCAAACGAGACCAGGCCACCGGAATGGTTACAAACCACCAGTGCTGCGCCAGGCGGGATGTTGTCCAGACCCCGCACCTCAGAACGGAAATACCACTTGACGATCGGCCGGGTGAGCCTGATGATGACGTGCTCGGTCAGCGCGCGATTCCATTTGTCGATTTCGGTCGGGTCGGTGTCGGTGGCGCTCATGCCTTCGCTGATTTCATGGCTCAAGGTTGAGCTGATGGTAGGCCGATCCCCGCCGACGACCTACGGTTTCATCCGAAGAAGTGACCTTAGTCCCCGCCCTCAGCCGGCCGCCCACTCCTTGGCACGCTCGAGCTCGTCGAGACCGAACAGGGCGAGCTCGCCGGGGACCATCCACGCCAGCGCATGCAGCGTATGGACGGCCCATTCCTTATCGGTCACTACCGCGATTCGCTTGAAGGCCGAATGATGCTGGAAGAGAGCGCCCAGGCCCAGCTTGAGGTCCTCGACCAACCCGCCGGGGCCGAAGCCCTCGTAATCGGACGCGATGACCTCAACGATCCTGATCTCGCCGGTGTTCACCAGCTCCTCCATGGCCGGCTTGAACTCGCGCAGGTCGTCGCCACGCAGCCGGCCAGACACGCGAATGCCGGTCACTCCCTCCGGCATGTCTGGCAGTACTTCGATCATCGAATTCTTCCTTCCAGCGTTGTTGCGCCGCAGCGGGTGTGCAACGGCCAGGCGAGTTGACGCAGGTAGCCCGCCGGTTCGGTGTCGTCGACGCCGTATTGCGCGGGCCAGCAGTTGGCCGGGAAATACAACGTCCCGAAACGTGCGTCCAGGAGCGGGAATTCGCCCGCATAGTTGCTGTTGTAGGCCTGCGGTTCACGCGCATGATGCCAGTGGTGGAACTGCGGGGTGCCGATGACCCATCGCAGCGGTCCGAAGTTCATCCGCACGTTGGCGTGGATGAAGATGGCTTGCAGCGTGATGACGATGACGAACGCACCCAGGCTGATCCGACCGAAGCCCAGCGCATAGAGCGGCAAGACCGCCACCGAACGGGTGAAGGTCTCGTCAACGGGGTGAAGATGAGTGGCGGCGAGCCAGTCCATCTCGCGGATGCTGTGATGCACCCGATGGAACCGCCACAGCAGCGGCACCTCATGGGCCGCGCGGTGCCCCGCGTAGCCGCCAATCGTCGCGATCGCCAACCCGGCGGCGATCTGCACCCCGCTCGGACTCGTGGCGACGGCGGTGCGCAGCGGTGCGGGCACGAAAACCCTTAGCAATCCGCCGATTACGACCACCGAGACGAGCATCCCGATCCGCAACACATTACCGTTGACCAAAAAGTGCACCACATCGGTGCGCCATCCCTGCCGCAGCACTCGACGCGGATGCAACGCGAACAGCCGCTCGAGGGGAACGAAGATCACGGCCAAAATCGCGAGGCCGAAAATGATTTGGCTGCGCACGCTCAGCGCGGCCAGGATCACCAGCGCCGTCACGACCACCAACACGACGCCGCCGAACGCGACGCGCGACCGGATCTCGATGGTCTGCGGCGCCGCCACATTCTCGGTACTCGCGAGCGCTCGTTCGGCACACCCGGGTTTGGCGGCGAGTCGACCCCATCCGGCCAGTACTGCGCCAGCAGTATCCCGATCAGCCCGGCGGCGAGGTTCTGGGTGGCCACCGCGATCGAGGTCATCAGTATCCCCGCTTGTAGGAACAGGCCCGACACGTTCAGTGACCGCCGCCCGCGAAGCAGCCGACAGGCCTGCCATCCGACCATCCCCAGCGCTGCCAGCACCAAGAGCGCCGGAAGGCCCGCACCGTGACCCGGATGCGCACGCGCCAAACGCCCGGTCACTCCCGCAGCTTTCAACAGCGCGAGCAGCTCGATCCCGTACAGCACCACCAATCCCGCCGCCAAACGACGATCGGCCCGTGAGTCCTGTTGTGGCGGTGCTGCTCCAACCACCGGGTGCACGACGCCTAGCATGCTCCGCGCATCTGAGAATCCACTGAGATTTTTTGCTTGAAATTGTCGCTCAGAGGCGGGCAAAACGAGCACCACGCGCCGCCGACAGGCAGGACGACCAGGGATAAAGTTATCTGCTGTGCAGAGCGACATGACTACGAGATTCGCCGAAATCGTCGGGACCAGCCACTTGCTGACGGGCGACGCGATCCCCGAGGACTATTGGCACGACGAGGAGCTCACGAAGCCGCCGCAGAAGCCGGCGTACGTCGCCAAGCCGACAACAGCAGAAGAGGTTTCGCAGCTACTGATCGCCGCCACCGAACACGGTGTGCCGGTAACGGCCCGCGGCTCCGGGAGCGGCCTGTCGGGGGCGGCGCGGCCGCGCGAGGACGGGTTGGTGATCTCCTTCGAGCGGATGAACGCGGTCCTGGAAGTCGATACGACCAACCAAGTCGCCGTTGTCCAGCCCGGCGTCACTTTGACCGAACTGGACGCCGCAACCGCCGATACCGGCTTGCGGTACATGGTTCATCCGGGCGAGCTGTCCTCGAGCGTCGGCGGCAACGTCGGAACCAACGCCGGCGGGATGCGCGCGGTCAAATACGGGGTGGCCCGGCACAACGTGCTAGGACTGCAGGCGGTGCTGCCGACCGGAGAGATCATCCGAACCGGCGGCAAGATCGCCAAGGTGTCCACCGGCTACGACCTGACCCAGCTGATCGTCGGCTCCGAAGGCACCCTGGCCCTGGCCACCGAGGTGATCGTCAAGCTACATCCACGGCTCGACCACAGCGCCACAGTGCTTGCCCCCTTCGCCGACTTCGACCAAGTCATGGAGGCGGTACCCAAGATTCTGGCCACCGGGCTCACGCCCTACATCCTCGAGTACATCGACAACATGACGATGGCCGCGCTCATCCACACCCAGAACCTGGAGCTGGGCATTCCGGACAAGATCCGCGACACCTGCGAGGCGTATCTTGTTGTGGCGCTTGAGAGCCGCACCGCGGACCGACTCGACGAGGATGTCGAGAAGACCGGTGAGCTGCTCGCCGAACTGGGCGCCGTCGACGCCTATGTGCTCGAAGGAGCTTCGGCGCGCAAGCTGATCGAGGCTCGCGAAAAGGCGTTTTGGACGCTCAAAGCGGTTGGCGCCGACGACCTCATCGACACCGTCGTGCCGCGCGGTGCGATGCCGAAGTTCATCTCCGCCGCACGCGGTCTGGCGACGGCTGCCGGCGGGGCCGCGGTGGGCTGCGGGCACGCCGGCGACGGCAACGTGCACCTGGCCATCCTTTGCAAGGAGCCGGATAAACGGAAGAAGCTGATCACCGATATCTTGGCGCTGGCAATGGAATTGGGCGGCGCGATCTCCGGTGAACACGGACTTGGCCGCGCCAAAACCCCATACTTCCTCGAGCTCGAAGACCCGGCCAAAATAGCCCTCATGCGGCGGATCAAGAAGAGCTTTGACCCGGCGGGCATCCTCAACCCCGACGTTGTCTTCGCCGCGGAATCACTTACGTAACAAGAAGTCCGGGATATGTCTTTGTGTCCGCCTCACAGCGACAACCGAACGCTTCGCGGCGCGCCGCGGCGAATTGTCGCTGTGAGCGGGCAAAATGTGTGTCTCCGCTCCGAGAAACTCGTGCGACTGGTGTGACTTCGCCGGTGATGGGCTCACATCCCGAAATGCGCCCCATGCACTGCAGCGACGGCCTCCGGTGGTCCACTGACTTCGACCTGCGCCGCGGCTTGGCGGCCGAAGACGTACAGGAGTAGTTCACCAGCCGGACCACTGAGTCGAGCCGTCGGCTCACCTGGTTGAACCCTCACCCGCTCGTTGGTTCCAGCCCACTCAATCTCCAGCCCGCATGCGTTAAGCCGGCGGCTCAGATAACGGCCGCCGCGTCGAACATTTCGCCACAACGCGGCATCCATCGCAGGCGTGAGGCTGCGGGGCGCTTGGCCATTGGCTCTGCGAACATCCTCGTGGTGCACGAAGAACTCGTTGAGATTCGCCAACGAGCGCACCCATCCGATGCGGAAGAATCCGATTGGCGGGCCGGACCGGATCCGCCCGACGAGCCACGTAAAGTCTTTGCGCTGAGCCAATCTGGCCCTACGCCGCTCGGCGAACCCTTCGAATGGACCGGGCAGGACGAGGCAGGGTCCTGCGACGGGATCGCGTTCTCGTAACACAAGGTGGGCGGCCAGATCGTGAGCGGTCCAGCCCTCGAGCAGCGTAGGAACGGAAGGGCCGAGCTCCTCGAACAGGTCGCAGAGCTCGCGGCGTTCTTGCGTGTCCAGCGGAACATCAGCCACGCCGTCGAAGTCTACGGGCGCTCGAGCCTCAGTTGACCAACCGACTGCAGCATGCAAATATTTTGGGATATGTATCCCAATCCATCGCAAGGCGGGTTCGCATGAACGCGACACCCACCGTCGTGCTCGTGCACGGAGCATGGGCCGACGGCGGACATGGATCGTTTTGCTGGCCGGCTGTCGCCCCGGGCCGCTCCTGGTGTTCACGAGAATCACCTCTCGATATCGGAGCCTAATGCGCTCTACGCTTCAAAGGGCCACTCACATGAGAGGGGTTAGCTCGATGAACGTCGTGTCGCGAATTGTGGGCGTGCCGATCGCGGTGATTGCAGTCGCGGTCTTCGAGGCGCAAGGACCGGCACTTGCCGATCCGCCACCCACACAGGCAATTACCGCGGTGGCCGTCGGACCCAATGGCCAACCGATCAACGGTTACCGAGAGGCACCTTCAAACGGCAACGTCACCGCGGTCAGCGACTGCACCACGCCGTCGCCGTCGGCGGTGGCCAACAACGTCTACTACTGCTCGCCCACCGCGGCGGGTGCCGGCACCTGCTGGCCGTCAACGCCCGGATCGCTTTTGTGCGTTGACAATCCGTGGGACAAGCGCTTGCACCGGGTGACCTACGGCGGCCCGCTCCCGCCGGTGCAGCCCACCGCTTCACCCGACCCGTTCGCGCTTCTTCTCGACGGCGGCACGCGCTGCCTGTTCCGCAATGGCGGTGCGTGGGGCAGCCGCGCTGACGGCTACGTCGGCGTCTACGACTGCGGCGACCTCGCGGTCCTGTGGCTGCCCAGCCAGGGCGCCGGCACCTGCATCGACCGCTCGGCCCCGGTGTGGACGGTCAAAGTCGGCCAACTGGGCGCACCGACGACCTCGCCGCCCCAGACCCGTGCGGTGACGACCGCCTGGTTTGCCGGCGCTGCTTGAGAGCGGCGTTTCCGGGCCCGCGGGCGGAGCTGGTCCGGTAACTTCTGTGCATGTTTGGCATCATCCGGCCCTGCCGTCACCAGCTCGGCGGCGAGCTCGCGGCAGCCTGGACCGCCCGGTTGTGCGGACTGTGCCTGGCCCTGCGCGACGACTACGACCAGAGCGCGCGGATCGCCACCAACTACGACGGGCTAGTGGTTTCGCTGCTGGTCGAGGCGCAGTCGGCCTTGCAACCCACGCGCCGGGTGGCCGGGCCGTGTCCGTTACGCGGGATGCGGCGCGCCGACGTGGCCACGGGCCAGTGTGTGCGACTGACGGCGGTGGTGTCGTTGGCGCTGGCCGCGGCGCAGGTACGTGACCACGTCGACGACCGCGACGGCGTGATCGGAGCGCTCGGCGTGCGGCCGGCGCGCGCCGCATCGCCGAGCGGTGGCTGCGCCAGGGCACCGACGCCGGTCACACCCTGGGCTTCGACACCGGTGTCCTGGTGGCCGCGATGGACCGGCAGGCCGAACTCGAAGCGACAGCGCGTCCGGGCAGCTCGCTGCTCTCGGTAACCGAACCCACCGAGACGGCCGTGGCCGCAGCGTTCGGGCACACCGCCCGGCTGGCCGGCCGCCCCGCCAACGAGGCGCCGCTTCGTGAGGTCGGTCAGCTGTTCGGGCGGGTCGCACACCTGCTCGACGCCGTCGAGGATTACCGCGACGACGTGGCCCGTGGCAAGTGGAACCCGTTGGCCGCCAAAGCAACTCCGGTCGCAGACATCCGCGCACTGTGCGACGACGCGGCGCTGGGCATCGAATTGGCCTTGGCCGACGTGGAATTCACCGACGGCCGTCTACCACGCCGGCTGCTGACCCGCGAGTTGCGGCGAGCGGTGTCGCGCACCTTCAGCCGGGCCGGCTACACAGCGCACAGCGAAACGCCGCGCGGCCAGCAAGAACCCATCAACTTCGGCAGCGAGGAGCTCGAACCCGGTCCAAAACAAGGCCAAGCGAGCCGCTGGGAAGGCTGCGGCTGCTATGGCTGTGACCGCTGGTGCGATGGCTGCGACTGCTACTGCTGCGACGCGGACTGCTGCGATGCGGACTGCTGCGACGCGGACTGCTGCGACTGCTCATAAAGCCCCGCCGTACGGCAGTATGGGCTGGTGTTTGGGCTAGAGGTCATCGTTGCGCTGGTTGGCACCGTCATCTTGGGTACGGTGCTGGGCCGGCGCTACCGCGTGGGTCCCCCGGTTCTGCTCATCCTGCTCGGCTCGCTTCTGGGTCTGATCCCGGTTTTCGGCAATGTGCGCATCGACGGCGAGATCGTGCTGCTGCTGTTCCTGCCCGCGATCCTCTACTGGGAGAGCCTGAACACCAGCATTCGCGAGATCCGCAAGAACCTGCGCGTCATCTTCATGTCCGCCATTGCCCTGGTGATCGTCACCGCGGTAGCGATCTCGTGGACGGCGCGAGCGATGGGTATGGAATCGCACGCGGCAGCGGTCCTCGGCGCCGTGCTCTCCCCCACCGACGCGGCCGCCGTCGCCGGTCTGGCGAAAAAGCTGCCCCGCCGGGCCCTGACCGTGCTGCGCGGCGAGAGCATCATCAACGACGGGACCGCGCTGGTGCTCTACGCCGTGACCGTCCACGTCGCGATCGGGGGGGCCGAGGTCAGTCCGACCGACTTGACCGTCCGGTTCGTCGTCTCCTACCTCGGCGGTATCGCCGCGGGGCTGCTGGTCGGGGGGGCGGTGTCTTTCTTGCGCCGCGGGATCGACGCGCCCCTGGAGGAGGGAGCGCTGAGCCTGCTCACGCCGTTCGCGGCGTTCTTGCTGGCCCAAGCTGTGGGTTGCAGCGGGGTGGTCGCGGTCATGGTCTCCGCTCTCATGCTCAGTTACTACGGGCCGGTGGTGATCCGGGCCCGGTCCCGGCTGCTCGCTTTCGGATTTTGGGATATTGCGACGTTCATGATCAACGGCTCGCTGTGGGTGTTTGTCGGAGTCCAGATCCCCGGCGCGCTGCACGGGATTAACCACGTCGACGGTGGCCTTCGCCGCGCTGTCTACCTGGCTCTGGCCGTCACCGGCGTCACCATCGTGACCCGGTTTGTCTGGGTGGAATTCAGCACTTTGTTGGGTCGTGCCGTGGACCGTGGCCTGCGCCGGCCCAACCGCGCCGCCGGTTTCCGTCAGCGCTGCGTCACCAGCTGGGCCGGATTCCGCGGCGCCGTGTCGCTTGCCGCGGCCCTGGCCGTTCCGCTGACCACGCTCAGCGGCGCGCCATTCCCGGACCGCAGCCTGCTCATCTTCGTGGTGGTCGCGGTCATTCTCGTGACCGTCATCGTCCAAGGGATCTCGCTGCCCCTCGTTGTTCGCTGGGCCCGGATGCCCGAAGATGTCGCGCGCTGTAACGAATTGCAACTGGCCCGCAGCGTCGGCGCCGAAGCCGCACTAGAGGCGCTACCGGTGGTGGCCGGCGAACTTGGCGTCGGTCCGAAGCTGCTGAGTCGTCTGGAAAAGGAATACCAAGAACACGCCGCGGTGGTCATGGCCAACGACGACGACCCGATGGCGCACGACTTGGTCGAGCGGAACGAGCTGGTTCGACTGGTGCGTCTTGGCGTCCTGAAACATCAACGCCGGGCCGTCACCGCGCTTCGTAACCAAAATCGCATCGACGACATCGTGCTACGCGAGTTGCAGACCGAGCTGGACTTCCAGGAAGTGCAACTCCTCGACTCTTCCGACAGCAAGTAAACTCACCATCCAATTTCGTTACAGCACAGGGAATCAAGTATTTCTGGGCACTGTTTGAGACAGAGGTACCTGGGAGACGCTCACCACCCACGCGGCGAGAGCCGCGGGCACGACAGCGGCCGCAATCCCGAGCACGATGCCGGCGAGCGCGAAACCACCCCGACCGGCCTGGCCGCGCCTGACCCGTCGACGGGCGACGGCACCGGTCACCACCGCGCTTACGCCGGGGATCACACCGGCGGCCCAGGCTCGGTCATCGCCACCAGGGTACTGACGTGGGGATTTCATGGACTGTTCAGGCAATTGTCGGCGTCATATCGTTGACCGGCCACAAGCGCCGGATGTCCTCACCTTATGCGTGTTGTTCAGGTCGCCAATTTCTATGGCCCTCGCTCAGGCGGCCTGCGCACCGCGGTGGACCGGCTCGGCGCCGAATACTGCGCCGCCGGCCACGAAGTACTTCTCATCGTCCCGGGTTCACACGCCGACCGAAGCCAGTTGCCCACGGGTGTCGTGCGGATCACCCTGCCTGCCAAGCTGATTCCGTTCACCGGCGGCTACCGCGCGGTGATGCCGGCACCCGTGCGTGCACTCCTGGCGGCCCTGCGACCCGATGCCTTGGAGGTCTCGGACCGGCTTACGCTGAGGTCGCTGGGCCGTTGGGGCCGCGAACATGGTGCCAGAACCGTGATGATCTCCCATGAACGCCTGGATCGCCTTGCGGGCCAAGTGCTTCCGCCTCGCACCGCGCGCAGTCTCGCCGACTTCGCCAACGCGCGCACGGCCGCCAACTACGATACCGTGGTCTGCACCACCGGGTTTGCGCGCGAAGAATTCGACCGCATCGGTGCCACGAACGTTGTCACCGTCCCACTGGGCGTGGATCTGCAGACCTTCCATCCGCGCCGCCACTCCCCCCTCGTGCGGCAGCAATGGGCCAGACCCACTCAGCTCCTGCTCGTCCACTGCGGCCGGCTGTCGGTGGAAAAGCGCGCGGACCGCAGCATCGACGCGCTGGCAGCCTTATGCGACTTCGGTGTCGACGCCCGACTGGTCGTCGCCGGTGAGGGCCCGTTGCGCGCCAGACTGCAACGACAGGCCGCCCGGTTGCCGGTCGACTTCACGGGTTTCATCTCCGACCGGCACACCGTCGCCGGGCTATTGGCCTCCGCCGATGTCACGCTGGCGCCGGGCCCGCACGAGACATTCGGGCTGGCCGCGCTGGAATCACTGGCATGCGGAACGCCGGCCGTCGTGTCGCGGACGTCCGCGCTGAGCGAGATCGTCACGCCGGACAGCGGCGAGTTGGCCGACAACGACCCAGAGGCCATCGCGCGAGCGGTCGGCACGGTCATCAGTCGGCCCGAATATGACCGACGCATCTGTGCGCGGCGCCGCGCTGAGATGTTCACCTGGCGGCAAGCGGCCGCGGGCATGCTGACATCGTTGAAAACCCCGCCAGTAGGCGACCAGCGCCGCGATTCTCAACACACCGCATAGCGCTTCACGACGCGGACCACGCGCATTATTAGTAGTTTCGCGGCAGTGCTGCGACCATAGCTTCGACCCGGTCGCGCTTGAGTGTGGTGATGCTTCCGTCCGGTAGTCCGAGGATGCGGTCGATGGCAAATCCGTGGAGTCTGAATCTCGTTGTCAGACGGTCGATTGCCCGCTCCCGGGCAGACTCGTCGGCAGCTTGCAACACATCCAAGATGCTCGAGTTCGTTCGCGCGGCAAGACCATAAATCATGTCAGCGACGCCTTCGGGGTCGAACGTATCGAAGATGCCGTCTGCGACCCCGTCCGATATCAGCCGCGTTAGCAGAGGCAGGAAAAGCTCTTCTTCGACGGTGAGGATTCGTCCGTACAGATGGGCGTTGTCGGGCCGCAGCAACGACACCATCGCGGCCAGCTGCTCCGGTCCGCCCATCTTCATGTTGACGTCAAAACCCGCCTGCAACGCCGCATTGAGCCGAGCTAGCGCGTCACCACCGCACGCGGCGACGGCATCGTCGACACCGGCGAATGCTTCCCGGGCGCTGCGCTCGGCCAACGCCGCTATCAGCGCGTCTTTGGACGGGAACCAGTGGTAGAAGGCACCTTTGGAGACTCCGGCGTCGGCTATCAGATCATTCAGGCTGACATTGTCATATCCGTGCCGCAGAAATAGCCCCGACGCCCGATCGAGCAGCTCTGCTCTGCGGATGTCGGGATGCTTAATTACCCGCGGCATGCGGCCGATCCTGGGCTGGGCTCGCCACGGCTTTTGGCGTCGACCGTTCCGGCTTCCAGCCGACGTACGTCAGGTACAGCCCTGCGGAAGCTAGGCAGATGAACACGACCCATATCGCTGCAGTCGCACCCGAGCTGTAGACGGCGTTGCCGGCGGCATCGTAGGCCCGGGGAACGGTCAGCAGTAACACCCCACGTATCGCGAGAAACCAGCCCACGACAGACACGATGATCGCCGCGGGGCTGCGCCAGTACTGGTGAAACGCGATGATGATCACGCCGAACATCAACAATATGGCGCCAAATAGCCATGGCCACATGGGGTTTGCCTGAAATTCCGTAAATAGTGTTCGCATGTACGAACCGCGCACCGCAACCGTGGTAGGCACGATCGTGAAGAACGGGCCCAACGCGCGGGCGAACATGCGTGTGCGGATCTGCGACTGCTCTGATGTGCTCATTGCTCTACCTCCAGCGTCGCCAGAAATTCTATACCGACCAGTGGTTGGTATACCAGACCGACAGTCGGTGTGGCCTCGCGTCTCGCGCGTGAGTGTCCAAGCCCCGCCTAGCCCGTGGAAGCCTAGAGCCGTCGTGCCACGCTTTGGTCCCCTTGACTCGCAGTTTGGGCTCGCTGCCTGTAGCGCCACGCGGCGGCTCACCCGCATCAAGGTCGATGGTGATCCCCGGTTCAGCTTGACTTTTCGTCAAGCGATACGGGGTGTTAGGAGGCGCATTCGGCCGTAGATAGGCTCGTTGGTGTGCAAACACGCGGCCAAGTACTGATCACCGCCATAGAGTTGGCCAGCGTTATCCAGGCAGGCGATCCGGTCACCATTCTGGATGTGCGTTGGCGGCTCGATGAACCGGATGGGCGAGCGACCTACCTGCAGGGCCACCTACCGGGCGCGGTGTATGTGTCACTCGAGGAGGAGCTCAGCGACCACACGATCGCCGGCAGAGGCCGTCACCCGTTGCCGTCGGGACACAGCCTGCAGGCGGCCGCACGCCGGTGGGGAATTCGGCAGGACGGCTTGGTGGTGGTGTACGACGACTGGAATCGAGCCGGCTCCGCGCGAGCGTGGTGGGTGCTCACCTCAGCCGGGTTGGCGAATGTCCGCATTCTGGATGGCGGCCTGTCCGCGTGGCGGTCGTATGGAGGAAGCCTGGAGGCCGGACCGGTCATCCCGCAACCGGGGAATGTGACTGTGCTGCATGATGATTTGTATGCCGGAAGCCGACCGACGTTGACGGCTCAGCAATCCGGGGCGGGAAGCGTGACGCTGCTCGATGCGCGCGCACCGGAACGCTTCCGCGGCGACGTCGAGCCCGTCGACCCGGTTGCCGGACACATCCCCGGCGCCAAAAACCTTCCCAGCACGGCCTTCTTGGCCGACGACGGCACGTTTCTCGGTGACGGTGCGCTCGCCCGGTTGTTGAAAGATCACGGCATCGATCCCCGCGACAGCGTGGGCGCTTATTGCGGCTCGGGTGTCAGCGCGAGCGTCACGGTCGCGGCGCTCGCCGCGCTGGGCCGCGAGACAGCGCTTTTTCCGGGCTCATGGTCTGAGTGGAGTTCGGATCCGAACCGCCCCGTTGGGCGCGGTTCCGAATAGGGATTAGTCGTTGTGTCGCCATATCCCTCGCCTTCTGCTCCGCCGAGTACGCGCGCAGTCAGATGCCGGCCCAGCTCTGCAGGAAGGCCGCAACCGTTCGAGCGGCATTGTCCGCCGCGATCCGCTTGTAGTAGAAGAACGAAAACGGAAAGCCCGGCAGGTGCAGCGGGTCACCTCGTCCGTCCGAAATGCCGCGGATGCCAAGGAATGGGACGCCGTGCGCATCGGCGACGGCCTGCGCCGCGGCCGTATCCATGTCCGTTGCGTCGAACGCCGGGTTCTGCTGTGCGATGCGGAGGTTGCCGATCAGGCCCCTGACCAGCCAGGGCCCTGCCGCCTGAAAGAAGTTGCCCGTGTGGAAAAAGGAGCGATTGGGCGCGCTGCGGGGCTGGCAGCCAAAAACTTTTCCCCCGTTCGGGATAGACGGGAATGCCGTGCCGTTGTTGTTGTCGCTGCTGGAACCATCACCACCGACGACCAGTTGTGGTTGGCGTCCAAGGTTATGCAACCGGAGACTGTTTTCCAATGCGATAGAAAGCGTCTGCGCCGTGGCCAGCATCGCGGGGTCGACCGGGTGAAATGTTGTTCCGTCGTCCAGAGTCCATTGGGCAGGTATGGCCACATCCCCGATCTTGGGCCGCGAGCCACCACCCGCAACCCCCGAGAACACCACCGCGCCAATGGAGATGGAGGACCCGCGGGTGAAACGGGCGAACGCAGTCTCGGTGGTATTGGTTGCGTTCACCAGACCGATACCGGTCATCGCGACGATCACCTTCTTGCCGCTGATCGTGCCCAGGTAAAAATGCCTGCGGTCGGCGACAACCACCGGGTTGGAGTCAAGCGTGGTGTGCGACAACACCGCGTCACATTCGGCCGGAAAGGCCGACAACACCAAGATGCGCTGTTCACATGAACTCAAGGTCACGTCTCCCGCGGGGCCAACCGACGCAGCCGTTCATCACCATACCGCGGATGCCCGAATGCCAGCGATGATCACGTCGAGGCCGCTGCGAAAGCGTGCCGCGGCTTGCCAAGTGTCGCGCCCAGCCGGGGTTACCGAGCGCGATTCCTCCACGGATACCAAGCCCAACATGTACGTGTACAACACCGTATGGGCCGCGGCCGCAGGGGCTTTGGCGAGTCCGGCTTCGGCGAGAAGTGAACGGCTGAGCCGGTCGAGACGGCGTGCGCTTTCCCCAGGTCTCCTGGTCTGCAACATGCCAGCGACACCGGGAACCCGGAGAATCACTTCGCGTGCGGCGCAGTAGAGTTCGATGAGCCGGACGTCCCATGGGCCGGCCGCGGGAACCGGGATCGCCGCCAGCAGGGAGTCGGCCAGCAGGTCCAGCGCCGCTTGCTTGCCCGGGACGTGGTAGTAGACCGACGGCACGGCCACGCCGAGTTCGTGGCGAGTTCACGCATTGTCACGCGCTGTATACCGACGCGTCGCGCCAGGTTATGCACCCCAGCCAACACCTGCGCGCGATCGAGTTCGCCATAGACACGTCTCATCCCGGCTGGCAGTGCAACACGTCTATTCTCGGTGGCCACGAGTTACTCCCGGTCAGATCTTCGACAGCAACAATGCGAGCGCTGTTCGAATCTGTAGCCAATATCTGCCCGCGGCAAACCAACCGGCCGCTAAGATCGGCATCAATGTCAAAGGCGATCCGACTGATAGCCGTCATCGCGGTGGGATGCGTTGGTACTGCGGCGTGCGCATCGCCGCAGCCGCCGCCACCAGCGTCGGGTCCGAGCACGACGAGATCACCGGCGACCATTAGCACAGCCGTTTCCCAGGCCGCACCCACCAGCACGCCACAGTGCATCGGCTTATCGAATTGTGCGCCACCACCGCCGGACGCTGAGGGCAATCCGGCGTGTTACTACGCAGATGGCTGGCGCGCGAATTCCTCCGGCGCCGGGATCGAAGTGTGGTATTTCCATGAGCCCCAGAACATGTCGAAACCCGACAAGATAATGGCTTTGGTGCGTAAGAAGGACGGCACCAACGACTCTCAGGACGCCAGCATCGATGCCGGCCAGCAGGCGCATCGCTTCGAATTTGCGACCATCGATGCGTCCGCTGTCCAAGAGGTATTGCTGAGCACCAGCGGTGGCCGCTGCTTCGTGATTGGTGGTCCCACGTGAACCGGGTTAAGGCAGGCTTTTTCAGCCTTACGCCTTCGGCACCCGCCGACGATGACGGCAGTTACCTGCGTTGGCATCTGCTCGATCATATGCCGGAGCAATACCAGCTACCGGGCATCGTGCACGGATTGCGCTGGATCGCAGATGGTGACTACGTCGACCATCGCCTTGCGGCCCGGGGACCGCTGGAACAGCTCGGCAACGCCGTCCACTACCTCGTCGGCGATCCCGTGGAAGAAACCTTCGATGACTTCGTAACACTCGGGCGTGCACTGCGGGAAAAGGGTCGCTTTCCGGTCACTCGACCGTCACTGCAAGTCTCCGGGCTACGACTGCTGGACTGGCAATCCTCGCCGCGCGCACTGATTTCCGCGGAGGTGGTGCCATTCCGGCCGCATCATGGAGTTCTGCTGATCGTCGAGGAAGCCGTCGACGGCCGCCCGAACCAATGGCTGCAATGGCTGCACGCCGAACACTATCCCGCGCTGCTCGCAACCCCGGGCACGGCCGGCGCGTGGACGTTCGGTACGACCAACGCATGGCGCGCCCAGCAGGGATGGCAGACCGAGCCCCACTACATCACGGTCGTATACCTCGACGACGACCCCCTCGCCACCACCGAGAATGTGGCGCCGCTCGTTGAAGAGCGCTGGCGATCAGCAGCGGTGCGACCTGTATTCGCCGGACCGCTGCGGACCATGATCAGTTGGGAAGCCTGGCCATAAGCGACCCATTGACTAACATTGTCTAACCGCGCTCACCTCTGAGATGCTGGCACCTTGGACATCTTCGCGGAGTGGCAAAGCGGCGGCACCGAACTTCGGTGGCGGTCGTCAACCCCAGCCAACGACGGACAGGAAGTCACGGTATTCAGCCGCCGCTGCGGCACACCCGGCGCCCCCGCGCTCGTGCTGGTGCACGGCTTCCCGACGTCGAGCATCGACTATTTCGCGTTGACGCGTGAACTGGGCTCAGAGTTCGACATGTTCCTACTGGACTTCCCCGGCCACGGACTGTCGGACAAGCCGCCCGAGCCCTACGTCTATTCGCTCTACGACGACGCGCGCCTGCTCGTCCACGCGATCACTGCGGAGTGGAAGCTGACGGAATTCCGAATGCTCACCCACGACCGCGGCACCAGCGTCGGCATGATCGCGCTGGACATGTTGGCCGCCGAAGATCCACCGGCTCTGCCCCTCGACGTCACCTTTACCAACGCCAACATCTACCTCCCGCTGTCTAATCTCACGGTGTGGCAAACTGCGCTGCTCGACCCCGCGACGGCGCGAGCCACGGCAGCAGCAACGACGCCGGAGACCCTGGCGGCCGGCATGGGAATGACCACGTTCATGCCGCGGCGAACGCCGGCCGACCCGGAGATCGCCGCGCTGGCGAAGTGCTTTGCCCACAACGACGGAGTCCGCGTGATGCCAGACGTCATCCAATATCTGAATGAGCGTGCCGCCGATGAAACCCGTTGGCTTAAAGCGCTTTCCCGCAGCGAGGTCAACATCACGGTGGTCTGGGGCCTGCATGACAACGTCGCGCCGGTGCGCGTCCCTAACTATGTGTGGCAGACGTATCTGAAGCTCAAGCCCGGCCGTAACCGCTACTGGGTGGTGCCGGGCGCCGACCACTATGTCCAATGCGACGCCCCCGCACAACTGGCCCAGATCGTTCGCCTCACGGCTCAAGGCGAGGACATCACGCTGCAGACACTCGGGAACCAACCCGACGGCGCGGTGCTGGTGGATCAAAGCGCACCACGCTAACAGCCCATACAGACATCTGCATGTGTATGGTGACGAAATCATTCGAGTGAACGGGAGAAATGTATGGCAGATCGGTTGGCCGGCAAGGTTGTACTGGTCAGCGGCGGCGCGCGCGGCATGGGCGCATCGCACGTGCGCACGATGGTGGCCGCGGGCGCCAAAGTGGTGTTTGGCGACATCCTCGACGACGAGGGCGAGGTGGTCGCCGAGGAACTCGGCGACAGCGCCCGCTACGTCCACCTCGACGTCACCCAACCCGACGACTGGGAGTCCGCGGTCGCGACGGCGGTCAGCGAATTCGGCGGTCTGCACGTCCTGGTCAACAACGCCGGGATCATCAACGTCGGGACCATCGAGGACTATGCACTGTCCGAGTGGCAACGGATTCTCGACATCAACCTGACCGGTGTGTTCCTCGGCATCCGGGCGGCGGTGAAGCCCATGAAGGAAGCCGGCCGCGGCTCGATCATCAACATCTCGTCCATCGAGGGAATGGCCGGCACCATCGCGTCCCACGGCTACACCGCGACCAAGTTCGCTGTTCGTGGGTTGACCAAGTCCGCGGCGTTGGAGTTGGGGCCCAGCGGGATTCGAGTCAATTCGATCCACCCGGGGCTGATCAAGACCCCGATGACGGACTGGGTTCCCGACGACATCTTTCAGAGCGCGCTGGGCCGGATCGGACAGCCGCAGGAGGTGTCCAACCTGGTGGTCTATCTAGCCAGCGACGACTCGAGCTACTCGACGGGCTCGGAATTCGTCGTCGACGGCGGCACCACGGCAGGGTTGGGGCACAAGGACTTCAGCGCGGTGGACGCGTCGCAACAACCGGAGTGGGTAACCTAGCCGGGCTGGGCCGCCGCGCAGACGCTATTGGGGCTGCTGGCAGCTAGTGTCGTTGTGCGCGTCAAGCTTTATGGCGGTTGACGAATGCTGCGGCGCGAGAAAGCGAAGGTCCAGAATGAGCGACTTGGGAAGGGTCGCGAATTGCTGGCTGTACGTTGACCCCGTCAGTGGTGCTCTCCGCGTAGAGCGCGAAGGCACCCGCACTGTCTCCGTCGTAAGCGCCATACGTTTGCAGTGCTTTGGCGACCATGAGCTGAAACGGCGTTAGGTTATACAAGCTGAGATCCAGGTTGGGGTCCAGTTGCATAAGCGTCCCCTCGGGGACGCCGTCGTGGGTAGTTCCATCGGATCTGGTGCCGGGGTAGGTAAAGGTCCACGTGTTGTCGGGGAGCGCATAGCGTAGCGCGTGCGTTATGACACCGGCGCTGACGTCCTGGGGCGTGATTGTCCCGCCGATGTAAGACAATTCACCGCCGGAGTGGCGCTGATCGGATACGTGCCCGCCTGACCCGGTGTCCGCGTGGTAGGTGGCCGAGGCGTGCGCCGACATCGAGCCCGGATCGAAAGACTCAAATTCGTAATCACATCCGTTGGTGGTATCGATCACGGCAAGGTGGGCATCCGCATCCGGGCTCGGCCTGTAGTTCGTTGTGTAGGGGATGGTGATGTGAGTGTTTGAGTTAGTCAGCGCAATTGATGCGGTCGGCGTGCCCGCGGGAGCCTTGTAGATGGGAACCGTCCACGCGTCATAGTTGAACACGATTCCGCTGACCCTGCGGTCGGCATAGATCAAACCAAGCCACAACAAGCTCCGGGGATCAACTGCTGGATGCGCGGGAATGCTGCGGTTGAAAAACGAGTCCGCTGAGAAATAATTGCTGTTCGGGCTTGCGCTGCCGGTGCCCGCCGGCGACACGGAGAAGTCTTCCTCGCCATCTCTTGATGAGTTGATGACGGTCACCTGAATGGTGTGGCGTCCTTGGTTTACGGCGCCAGAAACCAGATAGTCGGCATAGCTCGGATGCGGCTGATCTATCACCGCTGCGCCGTCGAAAGTCACCTGCACGCCAACGTCACCGGTGTCTGCATTCCAGTTGTAAGTGCCGGCTGGCGGAAAGTCGATCGATCCCGTATAAACGGCCGAGAAATGTCCGGCCCGCACGTCCAGGCCTGGCGCCTTGCTACCCCATGCGCCGCCGACGGCACTCTCGCACCTGATCAGCACCGGTAACCCGGTGTGGGTCAGATTGTTGTAGTACTAGCCAGGTAGCGATTGACCGGACACAATTCCGGTCCAGCGTGAGCGCTCGGGGTCGACACGACAACAAGACCGCATGCAAGAACGGGCGCGAATAGCAAACCCGGCAAACCCGGCAAACGCGGCATGACTCCTCCGAAGTCACTCTGGAATCATTTGCCACACTACTAACCTTTACATGTTTGCTGACGCTGAAACGCTGCCGTGTCGTCGTTTCCGTCGTCCATGGGCATTCACGCAGTCTCGAACGTGACGCTGGCGTCACGCTCGCGTTCGAGCGTGAGCCCAGCGTCACGCTCGTGCGATGTGCTGCTCCTCGCCGACGCAGCAACCTAATATTTGTTCGGGCGGGCTAGCCCCGTGAAGACAGGCAGCTTTGACCAGCCCCGCACGCTGGTGGTGTGGGCCTTGGTGGCGTTGGCGTAGTCGACTTCCCAATCTGGCCAGCGCTTGATGACCTCCTCCAACACCACCCGCGCCTGCATGCGCGCCAGCGCCGAGCCCAAACAGAAGTGCAGCCCGTGGCCGAAACTGAGATGCGCGGCGCCGCGATGGATGTCGAAGGTATCGGCATCGGGATACTTACGCTCGTCACGGTTGGCTGATCCGTTGAGCAACAACATAATCGAGCCCTCGGAAATCATGGTGCCGCGGCATTCGACGTCACGCGCGACGTAGCGCGCCTGCACCGGCGAGGGCGCTTCGTAGCGCAAGACCTCCTCGATCGCCAAAGGAATCAGCGACGGGTTCTCCACGATCTCTCGGCGCTGATCGGGGTGCTCGGCCAGCAGTTGGCCCATGAAACCGATCAGACGCGTCGTGGTCTCGTTGCCGGCGCCGGCGATCATGCTGACATAAAGCAGGACCTCGCTCCGCGTCAGCCGCCGGGTCCCGTCTTCATCCTCGAGCTCGGCGTTGAGCAGCTGCGTCATCAGATCGTCGGAGGGATGTTCTACCCGCCAATCGACGTAGTCGGCGAACATCTCATGGCTGTGCTCCAGAAAATCCTTGGGGACCGGCCTGAATGTGCCCTCCTTGAGCGTGATTTGGCGACCGCCGCGGTCACGGATCTCTTCCTGGTTTTCTTCGGGGATGCCCAAGAGGTAGCCGATCGTGCGCATCGGGACCATCGCGCCGATGTTCTCGATGAAGTCGAACCGCCCCGTGCCCATCAGCGGATCGAGTGCGCCCACACAGAAATCCCGGGTGAGTGGCTCGATCGCCTCCATCCGGCGCGGCGTGAAAACCCTAGAGAGCAAGCGGCGATGGCGATCATGGATGGGCGGATCCTCGAAAAGGATCACACCGGGCGGGAAGTCGATGTTGCTCATGATGATGTCCATGGTGGTGCCATGGCCCGACCGGTAGACCTCCCAATTGGTCAGCTCGGGGGCGACGTCTTCATACCGGCTCAGCGCGTAGAATTTGTACTTCTCGTTGTAATACAGCGGGGCTTCGTCGCGCAGCCTCTTCCAGATGGGGTACGGATCGTCGTCGATGTCGAAATCGAAAGGGTCGTAGTAAGCCTCCGTCGTGCCTGCTCCGGTCACAATGACGCCTTCCTCTCTAACAGAGCCTCGGGTAGCACGACTTCACCTACGCGCTTGAGATACGGCCACGCGATTTTCGGCGGCAACCCACCGCACAGGGGCGAGAGGTTCAACACCTTTCCGGCGCGGACCCACGAGATCGCTTCGGACACCGAGATAATCACGTGCGACGCGGGCTTGTCGCGCAGCTCATCAACGCTTGCCACGTGTGAGAAACCCGCCGTTGTCTCGTCGCCCGGGTTCCAGGCGGCGTAGGCCTGTACGTCGTGCAGTAGGTGCTCGCCCAGCTCCGACCAAGCCGCGTCGATGTCGTCGGCGACAAAGCACACCGAAGGGGTATCGCGGTCGGGAAAGAATGTCGCGCCCGGCGTGTGCCCGTGCTTTTCGCAGGCAGCCTCGTAGGCCCCCCGCATGCCGGGCGCATTCGCGTTTCCCAACATCCCCAGGCCGTACCTGCCCGCCCGCCGCGCCGCCGCCACCGTTCCGCCACCCCACATCAACCCGGGTCCACCGGCGGTCAGCGGACGCGGTGTCACCGTGATCCGTCGCCCGTCGTGAACCACCGTTTCACCGGCGAGCAGCCGCCGCAGCAACGCGAGCTTTTCGTCGGCGAGCCGCCCACGATCGCTCACCGCCAAGCCGAAGTGCTCGAACTCGTCGGGCCGGTACCCCAGGGCCAGGATGTATGACGCCCGCCCACCGCTGATGATGTCGAGGACCGCCATGTCTTCGGCGAGGCGTACCGGGTCGTAGAAGGGAAGAATCAGGATCAGGCTCAGGCCCAGACGTTGGGTGCGCGCGGCGATGGCGGGAGCCAGCATCAGCGGTGACGGCAGATATCCGTCCTCGGAGCCGTGATGCTCACACAAAACAGCGGCGAGGCCGCCGTGATCCTCGGCCCATGCGCACATCTCGGGCACCGCGGCATACAGCTCCGCCGGAGCAGCACCCCACGCCGGGTCGCGCATGTCGAAGCGCATCGTGAACACGGCAACTCCTAGACAACCTAAGGTTTGACCTGACGTACGCTACGTGGGCTCCAAGATCTGCGTCAACGCTTAGTCAAATACGTGCCGCGGCAGGGTCGTCGGGATGTCCAGCGAACTGAGCAGGCCCGGCGCCGCGTCCATGACGTAGGGAATCGCGTTGACCACCCGCATGGCCGTGGACACCATGGCGGCGTGCCCGGCGCCCTGGCCCGCGGCCTCCCCCAGCGTCATCACGCAGTGAACGTCGGGATCGCCTTCGATGTCGACCCGGTACGTCGCGTCGCACTCCGAGGTCGGCCAGTCGGGTGCGACATCGCGGGCCATCCGGATGACGTGTTCGATCACGATGGCCTCGCGGCCGTTGACCACACCCGCGGCCCGAGTTCGCACGGCCCCGCAGGTGCCCGCCTCGATAGTGCCGAATGCCACGCTGATGTGACGATCGGTCAGCTCACGGTCCAGTGTGCCGCGCACCTCCTCCACCTCGACGCCGAGTCCGCTTGCCATCAGGTAAATCGGTGCCTTCCAGGCCATCTCGATGAAGCCGGGTGTCTTGAGCATGGGTTCGAACTCCAGCGGGCGTCCGAAGCCCATCCCGTCCATCATCACGTCGGCCACCGGGTAGTGATCGTTGAGCGCGACCTCGCTGGCCGTGATGCTGCGGATGTTCTTTGATTGGGTCGTCATGAGCAACGCGAGCTGATCGGAGGCGAAGCCGGGAAAGATACCCGAGACGTAGAACGACGCGCCCCCGGCCTTGGCCGCCGCCTCGAGTTGATCGCGCCAGTCGGGGGCGAAATACGACGGCGGGTACACCAGGCTCGTCGACGACGTCGACACGACGTTGATCCCGGCCTCCAACAGCCGCGCGTAGTCGGGCACTGCGGCCGCGTCCCGCTCGGGACCGCTCGCGGCATACACCACACAGTCGGGCGCGAGGGCAATGAGCGCCTCGGCGTCATTGGTGGCCGCCACCCCCAACGGCTCACCACCCGCCAACTCGCCAGCGTCCTTGCCGACTTTGTCGGGTGAATTCACCCATACCCCAACGAGTTCCAGATCCGGTCGGCGCCTGATGGCGTCGATGGCGATCTTTCCGACTCCCCCGGTGGACCACACGACGGTACGCAGGGTGCGCATACGCAGTCTCCTTACTGGTCTTGGGCCCGCGCGGCGGCGGCCACGGCACGTTCCAGGTAGGGCCACGCCACCTCTGGTGCCAGGCCACCGCAGAGCGGGTGCAGTGGCAGCAGGCGTCCGCCGCGGATGTAGTCGGTCGCCTCGTCGGGCGTGAGAATGCGATATGGGCCACTCTCCTCGCGCAGCGCCGCGACGCTGTCGGCGCGGCTGATGCTCGCGACCGAATCGTCATGGGGCCGGTAGGACGCCGCCATGATCGCGTCGTGCAACAAGTGCGGTCCCAGCACGTCCCATGCCTCATCGACGGCCCCCGGTGCGTCGCTGGCGACGAAAACCGTTGTCGGAGCTCCCTCGACGGGAAACTGGATCATTCCGGGCTCGTGTCCGTGGGTGCGGCACTGCGATTCGTAGAACTCCTTCAGGCCCGGCAAGGCGGTCTGGGAGACAAATCCGAACCCGTGGGTGCCGGCGCGACGAGCGGCGGCCTTGCTGCCGCCGGCGATCAACACCATGGGCCCACCCTCCGTCGCGCATGGCGGGGTGACGCGGACCTGGCGGCCCCGATATTCGACGACCTCACCACGCACCAACGAGCCAAGCACCGCCAACATCTCGTCGGCCACCCGGCCGCGCGTGGCCATGTCGATGCCGAAGTGCTCGTACTCCTGACGCCGATGTCCGACACCAAACGCGTACCACACCCGTCCCCTGCTGATCAGGTCCAGGACGCTCATCTCTTCGGCGAGCCGGACGGGGTCCCATAACGGAATCGCCACGGCGGCCAGCAGTATTGCCAGAGTGCGCGTCCGAGCCGCGATCGCCGAGGCCAGCATCAGCGGCGCAGGCAGATGGCCGTCGTCGGCGCCGTGATGCTCCGACAGCACAGCGAGCGGCGCACCTCGCGTCTCCGCCCACGCGCACATGTCGATGGCCGCGCCGTAGAGGTCGGCGGCCGGCCCGGCCCAATCGGGCGCCCGCATGTCGAACCTGAGGGTGAACATCAGCGTCGCTGCCGACGGGCTATCGACACGTCCATGGGGGCTAACCTAACATTTGTTCTGCATAGCCAGTCCTTGACCTGTTTCCGGCCACTCCCCGCGTTCTCGACTGCCGGCTGATACGGGCCTTGGAAATGCCCAATTGAAGATGCTCCGCTCCAGAAATAGTCAATAATGACGGTTTTATTTCACGACAGGGCCGCTGCAGATCAATGCTCAGTTCAGCCAGTCTGCGAGCACCTCGTCGGTGTGTTGGCCGGGCACGCAGGGCGGGCTGTCCACCACCGCCGGCGTGCGCGAGAACCGGGGAGCCGGGGATGGTTGGGTTATGCCATTGCCGACGAAAAAAGTTTTGCGGGCTGCCAATTGCGGGTGGCCGGGCGCATCAGACATGCCGAGCACGGGTGCCACGCAGGCGTCGCTGTCGCTGAATATCTTTGCCCAGTCCCGTTGCGTGCGCGCGGCGAACGCGGCGCCGATCATGGCTCGCAGCTGCGGCCAAGCGTCGCGGTCGAATTGCGCATTGGGGTCCGACGGTAGTTCGAGAAGTCGCAGGAACTCGGCATAGAACTGCGGTTCGAGCGCGCCGACGGCCATGAACTTTGCGTCCGAGGTCTGATAGACGCCGTAGAACGGCGAACCGCCATCGCCGAGGTTGGTGCCGCGTTCATCGGACCAGACTCCCCCCGCATAGCAGCTGTAGATCATGGTCATCAGATGGGCGGTGCCATCGACGATCGCCGCGTCGACCACCTGGCCACGGCCGCTTCGTCGGGCCTCGTCGAGGGCAGCCAGCATGCCCACCAGCAGGTACATGCTTCCGCCGGCGAAGTCGCCGACGAGGTTGAGCGGGATCTGCGGGGGGCCACCGGCTTGCCCGATCGCGTGCAGCGCTCCGGTGGGTGCGATGTAGGTGATGTCGTGTCCGGCGGTATGCGCGATCGGGCCGTCCTGACCCCATCCGGTCATGCGTCCGTAGATTAATTGGGGTCGCCGCCGCAGGCATGGTTCGGGTCCGATCCCGAGACGTTCGACCACCCCGGGACGGAAACCCTCGAACAGGATGTCGGCATGCTCGACCAGTGACAGCACCGTGTCGGCGCCGCCGGGTTTCGCGAGATCGACGGCGATCGAGCGTTTTCCGCGGTTGAGCAGGTCCTCGGCCCACGGCACGAGTTGCATGCCCCCGCCACCGGGGCGATCGACACGCACCACGTCGGCGCCCAGATCCGCGAGCAGCATTCCGCAGAAGGGCCCCGGTCCGATCACGGCTATTTCGAGAACCTTCACACCGGACAAAGGACCAGTCGTCATGTCCGTCTCCACTCAGCGCTTCAATACTAGTCAATATTGACTAGTATTGAAGGTAGCGCTAGTTTCTGTACTGTGTCAATTTGCAGCACAACTTTGAGGAGTTCACCTTGACTGCTAGGAGTTCGACCGCTGCCCCGCCCGTCCGGATCAGTCAGCGCGAGCGTCGTCAGGCCGCGGAACGAAAGCTGCTTGACGCCACGGTTTCGATCCTGATCGAGCGCGGCTACGCGGCAACCACCACGCTCGAGGTGCAAAAGCAAGCCGGCGTTTCTCGCGGGGTCCTGTTGCACTATTTCGGGTCCCGGGGCGAGCTCATCAGCGCGGCGGCACGCCATTTGTATGCCACGAAAGTCGGTGCGGTGCGGCTGCGTGCAGCCGAGACACTCGACGGCGAGGACTGGGCATCGCTGCTTTGGCAGGTCATCTCGGGCCCCTTAGGTGGAGCCTCCCTCGAGCTGCTCATTGCTGCCCGACACGATCCCGACATGCGCGACTACCTCAAACCCCTGGAACGCGAGTTCGCGCGCGCGAACCTCGACCTGTGCAAGGCGCTGCTCGGCGAGCAGCGCGCCGGCCACAAACGATTCTCCGAATTCTGCATAGTGGTGATCAATTCGATGCTGGGAGCTGCGGCCAGCAAACCGGGCCATGGCAGCGCGGAGGAGAAGCGCCTGCTCGAAGCGTGGCGGCGGATTCCCGACCTCTACTTCGGCCCGGCGACAACCGACAAGTGACCGCGGGTTCGGTCGGCCCGGCCTAATCGCCGCCGAACATCACGGGCCACGAACAGGCGCAGCAAAGCGCCAACGGTGCGGCCTCGCCGGCGCGAGTAGGGGTACCACAGCAATTGGTTCTCCATCCTCGGCACGCGTGGCGTGGTGATGGCCTGCTGACGGCAGTACTTCCGGATACCCTGCGGGCCGCCCAGCCGGGACCCGAGGCCTGAGCTCTTCCAGCCGCCATGTGGCAGGGGAAAGCAGAACAAGTTCGAGTAGGCGTCGTTGATGTTCACGGCGCCAACCTCGAGCCGGTGTGCGATCTCGCGTCCGTGGCCGATGTCCTTGGTCCACACCGTCGCCGACAGCCCGTACTGGGAGTCGTTGGCCAACCGGATCGCCTCTTCTTCGTCGGCGACCTTCATCACCGGGATCGTCGGGCCGAAAGTCTCGTCGCGCATGCAGGCCATCGAATGATCGACGTCGAGAAGAATAGTGGGCTCGAAGAACCCGCCGTTGCCGGCCATCTTTCCGCCGGTCGCGATCGTGGCCCCTTGGGCCACGGCATCCCGGACATGGCTCCGCACGATCTCAACCTGCTGCTTGGTGACCAAAGCGCCGACATCGGCTGAATACGAACCGTTGTCGACCCCCTGCCTGATCGACCGCACCCGTTCGGTGAGCAGCGCGACAAAACGGTCATAGACCGGCGCCTCGACGTACACCCGCTCCACTGAGATGCAGGCCTGACCCGAGTTGAACAGTGCCCCCCACGCGATGCCGTTGGCGGCGCGCGAAAGATCGGCGTCGGCCAGGACGATGGCCGGGTCCTTGCCGCCCAGTTCGACGCCGCAGGGAATCAATCGTTCGGCCGCCCGCGCGGCGATGGCCCGTCCAGTCTTGGTGGAACCGGTGAACTGCACCATGTCCACGGAGTCCACCACGGCTGCACCCGTCGCGCCCAGACCGGTGACACACGCGAACACCGGCGGTGCACCGATCTGTTCCCAGCCGCGGGCGAGTTCCCGCGCGGACAACGGAGTGACCTCCGAGGGCTTGATGAGTACGGCCGCCCCGGCCAGTAGTGCCGCGACGGCGTCGACACCCGGAATGAGTAACGGGAAGTTCCAGGGCGTGATCACGCCGACGACCGGATACGGGCGGTACACCCTGGTGAGCTTCTTGGTGGCAGTGAGGGGACCGTGCGGTCTGAACTTTTTTTCCGCGAGGTACTTGGGTGCCCGGTCGGCGTAGTAGTTGATCGCGTCGCAGGTGACCATGATTTCGAATGCCGCCTCGACTCGAGGCTTACCGGTCTCGGCGGCCACTATATCGACGAGTCGGGATTCGTTGTCCAGCAACCAGTTCCGCAGCTTTCGCAACCAGACTGCGCGCGCCTCGGGGCCCAGCGCCTCCCAGGACGATTGATGGGTTCGCAGTTCGTCCACGACCGCGGCGACCGCCTCAGCGGATTGCGCGGCAACACTTCCGATGAGCTCACCCGTCGCGGGGTTGCGCACGTCGATTACCTCGGTACCCGAGGTCGACAGCCGATCGATACTCACGAGGTGCTCCTCGGTTGGTGGATGGCGTTGGCGAACTGCCCGATTTGCTGCAGCGCGTCGCGTGTCTCGGGAAGCCACGTCCCGAGCTGATGCCAGGCGTGCGGAACCTCTGGGAAGACCTCGAGCCATACCGGTACTCCGGCCGCTCGCGCGCGCTCGGTCGCCCGCACCGAATCGTCACGCAACACCTCGGTGTGCCCGGTCTGGAACAGCAGCGGTGGCAGGCCCGCGAAGTCACCGAACACCGGAGATATCAGGGGGTCTGTCGCATCGACATCCGGTCGGTACCACCGCTTCAGGAAAGCCAGCCCACGCGCGCCCAGTGCGGTGTCGCAGCCCGCATTGATGCTGATCGAAGGGCTGGACCAGGAGAAGTCGAAGCCGCCGCTGATCATGACCGCGCCCGCAGGCATCGGGAGGGCGGCGTCGCGGGCCCGCTGCAACGTGACGAGGGCAGCGTTGGCGCCGGCCGAGTCGCCCGCGATCATCAACTGACCGGGCTCCTGCCCGGCGTCGAGTAATGCCTCATAGGCGCGCAGACAATCGTCGATGGCCGCCGGAAACGGGTGCTCGGGAGCCAACCGGTAAGCCGGAACCACGACGCGGGTCTGCAGGTCATTCGCCAGCCGCGAGAGGAATCCGGTGTAGAGGCTGCGGGGGTACATCAGGAATCCACCACCATGCAGATACAGCACGGTGCGCCCGTGCTTTGTGCGAGCAGGGTGGAATTCGCGCGTGGTCAGGCCGCCCAATTCCCCATCGACGATCCGGCATCCCGGTGCGGGCCGGGCGAGAAGGCCCGCTGCCACACCGGCCCGGTCGAAGAACGCGCGCATCCCGTCGAGGTCTTCGTGGTATCGGCGAAACGCCGATTGAGACGCCGCACGGACCACCGGATTGACGAGGCGCAGGGCGACGCTTCCCCGGTGCCCGCTCATCTAGACGCCGCGCCGAGGATGGTCACGGTCGCCACTGCCGCGTCGGGTCCCATGTAGCCTCCCGCATTTTCTGCCAAGGCGATCCGTGCGCGGTCGACCTGACGCTCGCCACAACGGCCGCGAAGTTGCTCGGTGAGCTCAACGATCTGCGCGAGACCGCTTGCCCCGATCGGGTGTCCTTTGCTTTCCAAGCCACCGCTGGGGTTGACCGGCAGCCTGCCCCCAATGCTGGTGTCGCCCTTGCGAATCATGTCCACGGCCCCGCCGGGATTGGCCAGCCCGAGTTCTTCGAGCACGATCAACTCGGCCGGCGACGTGGCGTCGTGGCATTCCAGCACGTCCACCTCGGCCGGGTCGATGCCGGCCCAGTCGAACGCACGCTTCGCCACACCTGCGACAAGCTGCCCGCCGACGCCGGGTTTCGACGCGCCGGTCATGGTGGCGAGCACCGTGATCGGCTCGGCGCCCCAGTGCGCCGCGATGTCCGGCGTGGTCACGATGACCGCAGCAGAGCCGTCGCCGATGGGCGAACACATCGGCAGGGTCAGCGGACCGGAGATCGTGCGTGCAGCCAGCACCTGCTCGAGGGTGAAACGGGTTCGGTACTGCGCCTTGGGATTAAGCGCACCGTGGTCGTGGTTCTTGACCGCAACGCGAGCGAAGTCCTCCTGGGTCGCGCCGGTGCGGTCCATGTAGTCGGTGGCTGCTTTTGCGTAGACATCCATGAAGACCGATTGGTCCCCGCCGCTGACGCCGATTTCGGCGAAGATCTCTGCGAGCCGATCCTGATCCAGCGCGCTGCCCATGGCGGCGAAAGTCAGCTGCTTGTCGGGGTGATAGAGCTTCTCGGCACCCACCGCCAACGCGACATCGACGTAGCCCGACGCGACCGCGAGCCACGCCTGATTGAGTGCCGTCGACCCAGAGGCACAGGCGTTTTCGATGTTGATCAGGGGAATGCCGTTGAGCCCTGCCTCGCGCATGGCATGCTGTCCGCGCACGGAGTGCTGGCCCTGCAGGATCCCGGACGCGGTGTTCGCGTAGTAGATCGTGTCGATGCCCTTGTCCGAGTCGCCCATCTCCGAATCCTTGATGGCGGCCTGAACCGATTCGGCGACAAGCGATTTGATGCTGCGCTCGAGAAACTTGCCGAATGCGGTCATTCCAACCCCGGCCACCACGACGGTGCGCAGCGAAGCTTCGTCATTGGTCATCGCGCCAGCACCTCCTTGCCGATGAGCTCGCGCGCGATCACGAGCTTCTGAATTTGCGGTGTGCCGTCGCCGATCATGCACCCCGAGACATCGCGCAGCATTGCCTGCAATGGCATCTCATCGGACCAGCCGACTTGGCCGTGCAGCACGATGCAGTCGCGGATCGCGTTGTGCGCGACCAACGGTCCCCACCACTTGAGCATCGCGGCCTCACTCGTGTGCGGCTGTCCCGCCATCCGCAGTCCCAGGGCGTGATAGCCCAGCGCCCGTACCGCCGAAACGTAGGTGCTGTGTTCGGCGATCACGAACGACACACCCTGATTGGCTGCTATTGGCCGGCCGAACGTCTCACGCTGTTTGGAGTATTCGATCGCCATGTCGAGCGCGCGTTGTGCGGTGCCGATGTTCATCAGCGCGATCAGTGTTCGGCTCAAATCGAATTCGTGCATCACCATCGCGAATCCGCGTCCGATCTC
>NZ_JBKQQD010000390.1:0-11383 GCF_052144515.1 Mycobacterium sp.
TGCTGCTTGCCTCGACGCACTCCCGGGTGTTGACGGGCGGCAGCCAGACCAGCGTCGACGATCTGTGGGCGTTTTGCTCGGCCGCGATATTGCGTCGCGAGGACTGAGCGCCGGAGCTTCGTCGCACGACCTGGTTCAGGTCACGGCTCCGGCGATCTTGAGGCTGATTAGCTCGTCGTCCGATTTTCCGAGTTCGCGCAGGATTTCGTCGGTGTGTTCGGCGAACTGCGGTGCCCGAGTGAGGCTGGCTGGCGTCTGGTCGAATTGCACTGGATTGGCGACCAATTCGCATCGCGCGCCGTCGACATCGACAACTTCGGCGATCATCCCGTTGGCCCGCAGGGCGGGATCGTGGCCCACCTCCCAGGGATCCTGCGCGACGCCCCACTGCCCCTCCATGCCGCTGAACTGTGATGTCCACTCCGACAGCGTCCGGCCGGCAATCTCGCTCTGAAGAATCTCGGCCGCCTCGGCCGTGTTGTCCATGAGCGCCTCGACGGTCGCGAACCGCTCGTCGGTGATCAGATCCTCGCGGCCGATACGCCGGCAGAATTCGGGCCAGTAGCGCCCTAGCTGCAGCATCGCCAGCACGATCCACCGATTGTCGGCGGTCCGGTAGTTGCCCGCCAGGGGATTTGTGCGAGCCGAACTGGTGGTGGGCACGCGCTCCGGCGGCCCACCGGTCAGCAACGCAAAGCCAACCGACAGGGCGTTCGCCCAGGCGCCCACGCCGAGCAGGGAGACGTCGACCACCGAGGTCTCGCCGGTCCGTTCGCGCGCCAGGAGCGCTGCGGCGATGCCGCCGGCGATGGTCATGCCCCCGAGCGAGTCGCCGTACGCGCCGGCGGGCATCTTGCACAGGCCGTCGAACTGCGCCGGGGTGGTTCCGAGCGCGGAGCCGCCCCGGGCCCAGAAGGCAGTGCTGTCATAACCGCCTTTCTCGCTCTCGGGACCGTTGCTGCCGAAGCCCGAGCCGCGCACATAGATGATGTCGGGATTGATCTTGCGCACTTCGTCGACCTCGATGCCGAGCCTTCTGCGCGCCGCGGGCAGGAAGTTTGTCAGGAAAACATCGCTGGTTCGGATCAGCTCGTGCAGGACGTCCAACGCCTCTGGCCGCTCCAGCGCCAGGCCGATGCTGCGCTTCCCGCGGTTGGGGTGCTCCATCAGGGGCGCGAAGGAGCCACTGCCGACCGGCATGCTCATCACCGCGCTGAGGCCGCGTTGGGCGTCACCCCTCTCTGCGTGCTCGACTTTGATTACGTCGGCACCCCAATCCGCCAGGACCGCGCCGGCAGACGGGACAAAGGTGAATTGGGCGACCTCCAGGACCCGCACGCCCGCCATGGGTCGGATCATCAGCTGCTCGCCGGACGGACATGGATCACGTCTGTCATCAATTCACGCGGGTGGCCCACAACGTCGTAGAGGATGTCGGCCACCACCGGCGGGGTCAGCAATTTGGTTCCGCTCATCCGCGTCAGGTAACCATCGGCTTCCCAGAGCGGCCAGGCCCGCTCCAGGTCCCCCGGTCCGAAGTTCTCATGGATTCCGGTATCGGCGACGGCGCCCAGGATAAATAAGGTCACCCGGATCGAGTCGCGGCGCAATTCCTTGCTCATCGCCTTGGTGAAACCACTGAGGCCGTGCTTGGTAGCGGCGTACAGAGTCATCATCGGCATGTCGTCGAGCGTGATTTCGGAGGAGATGTTGATGATGTCGCCGCCCCCGGCCGCACGCAGCAACGGGATGGCCGCGCGGGTGGTGTAGATCGCGGCGACCAGGTTGGTGTTCACCGTCACCGCGATGTCCTCGTCGCTGGCTTCCTCGATCAGCCGGATCCGGCTGGCGCCGGCCGAGTTGACCAGCACGTCCAGCCGACCGAACTGGGCCGCCAACTGCTCGAATGCGGCGCACACATCGGCGCTGCACGTCACGTCGGTGACGATCGGGACGGCGTTGACGCCAATGGTTTCGGCGACCTCGTCAAGCAACAGCTTGCGACGGGCCAGCAACACCACCGTCGCGCCGTCCCGGGCAAACCGTTGAGCCGTCGCTCTGCCGACGCCCATCGAGGCACCGGACACCACCACGACCTTGCCCTCCAAGCTGTAAGACATCCGGGCCTCCATTCCATTTGTCGAGTACAGCGTCGAGTGAAAGTCTGGGCTGTCGCTTAAGTGCATGCGACGTTGCGTATGACGCAGATGCCGTTCTACCATGGCGCGCACATAGTAGTCATCACCTTCGCCCGAGACCTCGTGCCGGTGACCGGCTGGGAAGGAGCGCGACTCGTGGCCACGCCCGTCACAGGTAAAGAAGCTAAGGACTGGGCCTCCCAACATTTGTGGGGCAACTGCAGCTCGCTGTACACGCCGTTCTGCGGTGCCGACGGCGACGACATCGACTACGACGCACTACGTGCGTTGGTGCGGCACTGCCTGGTGGACCTCGACCAGGACGGGATCTGGCTCACTGGTGGCATCGGTGAGTTTTGGTCGCTGACCACCGAGGAGCTCAAGTCGGTCGTCGCGGTCGCCACCGCGGAGGCTCGCAAGGTCAAGCCGGGCGCGCTGGTGCAGGTCATGTCGAGCACGGACACCGCCAAGCAATGCGTCGAACTCACCTTGCACGCCCAAGACCTCGGGGTCGACATCTGCTACATCCTGACCCCATACTTCGAATGCTCCGGCAAGCCCGGCGTGCTGCAATACCTCCAGTACGTCGCCGATCGCACCGACATGCCGCTGGGATTCTTCAATTCCCACTCCACCGGGCTCGTGCTGACCCCAAGCGAATGCGTTGAGCTGTACCGTGAGATCCCGGCGCTGTGCGGGCTGAAGAACGGGTTGCTAGACGCGCAGCACAGCCTGGCCATACATCGGTTCGCGCCGGAGATGGTGATTTGGGAGGCCGACGACGAGGCCGGCATCCGCCTCGGCATACCGCACCCGGGCGCGCTGGGTTCCGCGCTGTACCTCTACGAAAAGCCGGGAGTGCTGTTGTTCTCGCAATGGCGTGATCTGCTGGTGGCCGGCGACTTCGAACGCGCCGAAAAGTTCGCCGCCGAAACGGGTTTGGCGGATATGAAGGCCGCGAGCCGCCGCTATCAGGCCCACCCGGCTAGGCCGGGCACCTTCACGCACTGGGGCTCCGGGTTCAAATTCGGTGCCTCGTTGCTGGGCCTGCCCGTCGGTGACTACCCGCATTCGCGGCCTCCGCAGACGGCCTTTCCCGACGAGCTCAAGGGCCCGATCCGGAGAGCTTATGCCGCATCGGGATTCATCACGCCGTGATCGCCGAGACGCCGGTCCGGGTCGACCGTGACGGACCCGTCGCCGTCGTGACGTTGTCGCGTCCAGGCAAGTCAAACGCGATGGATGGCGAGATCACCGAGGCCCTCCTGGCCGCGCTGGGCTCGCTGTCGGCACGCGGTGATGTCGGCGCCATGGTGCTCACCGGGCAGGGCGCGGCCTTCAGTGCCGGCGGCGATGTCGAGACGATCAAGGAAATGGGACAGGACCGCATGTTTCGCGACGCGATCCTTGGCGCGCACCAGAGGTTGTTCCACACCATGACGCGGCTACCATTCGCGTCGGTGGCCGCAGTCAACGGTGCGGCGGTGGGCGCCGGCGTAACTGTCGCCTTGCTGTGCGACCTCGTCGTCATGGCCGACACCGCGTTCCTGTCCGATCCGCGGGTATCACTGGGCCTGCTCGATGGCGCAGGTGGAATTGTGTTGTGGCCCTTGCTCACCAGCTTGTCGGCGGCCAAAGAGTATCTGCTGCTGGGCGAGCGGTTGGGCGGTGACGAAGCCCACCGGCTGGGTTTGGTGAACCGCGTAGTGCCGCAAGACGACGTGCACGTCGAAGCGTTACGGCTCGCCCACCGGCTTGCCGCGCTTCCGCGGCAGGCCGCCGCTCAGATGCGACGGTTGCTTAACGCGCACATGGACCGAACGGGGAGCCTGCTCGAGGAATCGACCCGCGCGGAGTATGCGTGTTTCGACACCGATGAGCACCGGCTGCAGCTGGAGCGGCTATCCGAAAGGCTCGCCACCCGAGCGGGGAAACGATAGTGGGCGGCGGTAGGCGGCGTTTGGCGCTGGTCACCGGTGGCACCCGGGGGATCGGCCGGGCCGTGACTCAAAAGTTGGCCGCGTGCGGGATCGACGTGGCCGCGGCGTTCGTCAACGATTGCGGCGCAGCTCAGCAGCTTGCCGCCGGCTGCTTGGGCTAGGGCACAACCATCACCGTGCATCGGGCCGACGTGGGCGACCAGGATTCCTGCCGGCGCCTTGTCGGCGAGGTGCTGGAGGCGCACGGCCGGATCGACTACCTGGTCAATAACGCCGGAACGGTCATCGAGCAGCGATACGGCGACATCTCGGCCGAGGACTGGCAGCGCCACCTGGCGGTCAACCTGTCGGCGGCGTTCTTCCTCACCCAGGCGGTCATCACTGCGATGGTCGAGCGCCGGTTCGGTCGCATCGTCAATATCGGGTCGGTCTCTGCTGTGATGGGTAGCCCGGTGCAGATCCCTTATACCGCAGCCAAATCCGGACTCATCGGCCTGACGCGGTCCACCGCGCGCGCTGTCGCCCGCAAGGGGATCACAGTGAACTGCGTGATCCCGGGAAGCTTCGACACCGAGCTGTCGGAGTCGCTGGCCTTCACCGATCGTGACACGGTGACGTCGATGATCCCGGTCGGGCGGTGGGGCCGGCCCGAGGAGCTCGCGCACGCGGTGGCCTTTCTGCTGGACGACCTGTCGTCCTACATCACCGGCGCCGTGCTCACCGTGGACGGCGGAATGAGCATGGGCGGATGACCTGGTGACCCGAGTGACATTGCCCCTGACCGCCGACAGCATTGCCGCTCCCGGCATTCCGGCAGACCGCCGCGAGGAATACCGGCGGCTCGGCTACGTCAGCGATCTCACCATCAGCGCTGCAGTCACCCGGGCCGCCCGGGGATGGGGTGCTCGGCCCGCCATCCGCGAGGCAGCACAACAGCTGACCTACCAAGAGCTGCTCGAGCACGTGGAACGCGCGGCCGCGTGGTTGAGCGGTGCGGGCATCGGCCCCGGCGCCGTGGTGTGCTGGCAAACGCCCAACTGGTGGGAGGCGCAAGTGCTGGCCCTGGCCGTGTGGCATGTCGGCGCGGTGAACAGCCCGATCGCACCGTTTTACCGCGAGCATGAACTGCGCCAGGTCATTGAGCAGGTCCACCCGGCGGCCGTCATCGCGGCCGAGTCGTTCCGCGGCTTCGGGCATGCCGAAGCATTCGACGACCTGCTGGCCGAATACGGGCTGCACGACATCCCCAAAGTCGTGCTGCGCGGGTTGCGGTCCGGGTGGACACCGTTCGTCGATGTCGTCTCGCACGGGCGCCGACGACCGTATGCGGTGCAATCACCCGATGAGCCGTGCCTAGTGCTGTTCACGTCGGGAACTACGTCGAAAGCCAAAGCCGCGGTGCATTCCTCGCGCACATTGCTCGCGGAGACCCGACAACTCGCCGACGCCTGGGGCCTGTCCTGGGAGGACGTCGCCTACATGGCGGCGCCGCTGCAGCACATCACCGGACTGCTGAACGCAATGACGATTCCACTGCTGGTCGGCGCCTGCGCGGTCCTCGCCGACCACTGGGATGCCGACCAGGCCGTCGTCGACATGACCCGACACCGAGTGACCTACTCGGCCGGCGCGACAGTGTTCTTGCAGGAACTCACCCAAGCCGCCTGCGACGCGCGAGTTCGTCTGCCGCTGAGGATGTTCGCCTGCGGTGGGGCGTCGGTGCCACGTGCGGTCATGGAGCGCAGCGAGGAGCAGGGCATTCCCGCGGCCAGGGTCTATGGCATGACCGAGCTGCCGACAGTGACGGTGATGAATCGCGCAGATTCGTTTGACCTGCGCGCGCAGACCGACGGCGCGGTGGCACCGGGCGTCGAGGTGCGCGTCGCCGAAGGCGAATCCCGCCCGCTGCCAACCGGTGTGGAAGGTGAGCTGCACGTGCGGGGGCCCGAGCGCATGCTCGGCTACCTGCACCCCGAGGACAATCAGGCAGCACTGGACGAGCAAGGGTGGTTCCGCACCGGCGACGTCGGCGTCCTCGACGACGCGGGGTTCGTCACCATCACCGGGCGGCTGAAGGACGTGATCAACCGCGGCGGTGAGAAGTTCTCCGCGCGCGAGATCGAAGATCTACTCGTCGCGCATCCCGCGGTGCGGCAGGCCGCCATCGTCGGAGGGCCCGATGCGCGCTTTGGCGAGGTCCCGGTCGCCTTCGTGGTGCTCGACGGGCACGCCCATCCCTCCACCGGCGAACTGGCCGCACACCTGCACGCCACCGGGCTGGCCCGCCAAAAGACGCCGACCGCATGGTATTTCATGGATGCGCTGCCAATGACCCCGTCCGGAAAAGTCAAGAAGTTCGAGCTACTCGCAACCTCGGAAGCAGAAAACAGACGATGAACCTCACGCAGTTTCGCGCCGCCCTCGACCTTGAATCCGCCGGGGGCCGCACAGTTCTTCCGGCCGCCCACCCCACCGCCGAGCAGATCTTCGGCGGCCAGATCCTCGCCCAACTCATCGCCGCCGCCGAGACCGGCCGCACCGTGAAGTCGCTGCAGGTCGCGTTCCCGCAAGGCGGGCGGCCCCGCGACCCGCTTTATCTGGACCTGGAGAAAACCCACGACGGCCGCTCGCTGGGAATGCGCCGCGCCGTCGCCTACCAGGACCAGCCCCTCGGAGGCCGCCGCATCGTTGCCGCCGCGTCGCTCCTTCTCGACCGAGCCGACGGCGAGTCCGACTACCAATTCGACGCTGCCGCGGCGCCAGACCCGTTGACCGCCAAGCCGATCGAGTTTGCTGTCGTGCCCGGCGAGGCTCGCCTGATCAGCGACATCGGACTCGACGATGTCAGCGCCACAGCCGCCGAACTGGCGTTCTGGATGCGTTGCCCCGACTTCACCGACCCCGCGCTGGCCCGCCCGGTACTGGCATACGTCTCGGACTGGCCGGTGATCGGCACGCTACTCAAAGCGGTAACCGGGCTGAGCCAAGAGGACGCGCACGTGCGCCTGCAGACCGGCGTGATCAGCCATTCGATCTGGTTCCACCAACCGTTCGACGTGTCGGCATGGTTGCGGGTCGAGGTCCGCGGCCAGCGACTGGCTGGTGGCCGCGGCTTCGGAACCGGCGCGGTCTACACCCAGGCGGGATCCCTGGTCGCCTCATTCGCCCAGGAGAGCGTGATCAGAAGCTTCAAATAAAGGAGAAGGCAATGGCAGCAGAACATTTCGTTCGATACGAGACCGATGGCCCGGTGGCGGTGATCACCCTTGACCGGCCGCAGGCCGCTAACGCGCAGACGCCGGGCATTCTCAAGGACCTCGACGACGCCTGGCGGCGCGCGGACGAAGACCCGGACGCGCGGGTGATCGTCTTCACCACGACCGGTAAACATTTCTCGGCTGGCCACGACATGTCGGGCAGCGATCCATCTGCCAACGGCCGCAGCCTGCGTCCCAAACGTGCCGAGGATGGAAGGCTGGTGGCCGAGGACTACTACGATTGGGAGACCCGGGGTTACCTGGAATACGCCAAGCGCTGGCGTGACATCCCGAAACCCACGATTGCTGCCGTGCAGGGTAAGTGCATCGCCGCGGGGCTGATGTTGTGCTGGCCGTGTGACCTCATCGTCGCAGCCGACAATGCTCAATTCTCCGACCCTGTCGCGCTGATGGGCATCATGGGTGTCGAATACCACGCGCATACTTGGGAACTCGGCCCCCGCAAGGCCAAGGAGATGCTATTCACCCAGGATTCGGTGAGCGCCCAGGAGGCGCTGCGGACCGGGATGGTCAACCACGTGGTGCCGCTGGAAGAGCTGCGCGAATTCACGATGCAGCTTGCCCATCGCATCGCAAAAACTGACCCGTGGGCGCTGCGCATGGCCAAGCGCGCGGTCAACCACACACTTGACACGATGGGCTTTTCTAACTCGATCGAGTCTTGTTTCGATATGCACCACCTTGGCCACGCGCGTGCGCTCGCGGCGACCGGGGGCAGGACCGTCGTGATGGCGGACCTGGACCGGATGAAGTCCGCCGGCCGCGCTGATTGATGAGTTTTACGTGCGGAATTCGGCGGGTCAGTCACCGGTCAGGAGCTGCACGAGTCGTTGGCGGTCGACTTTGCCGGTGGGAAGCATAGGCAGGTCGTTCTCGTCGACCAGGCGAATGACCGTGGGAACCTTGAACGTTGAGAGGTTGCGGCGGGCGTGGGCAACAATGGTCTCGACCGACAACCGCGCCCCGTTGGCGGGCACGACTACGGCCCCCACCACCTGCCCGCGGACCGGGTGTGGCACGGCAACCACAAAGCTGTGTACGACTTCCGGCATCGAATCCAACACGGACTCGACCTCGGCCGGCGACACGTTAGATCCCGCGGTCTTGATGAGAGTGCTTGCGCGGCCGGTGAAGTGCAGATGGTCGGCGTCGTCGAACCATCCCCGGTCACCGGTGGCATACCAGCCGTCGGGGCGGAACACCTCGTGGCGTTCCCGTTTGTAGATACCGCTCATCACGATCTGACCGCGAACCTGTATCTCGCCCTCTTCACCAGAGGGGACCTCGACGCCCGAGGCGGCGTCGACTATCCGGTGCTGCACGACGTCAGGTAACGGAATTCCGAAGGAGCCGTGTAATTCCGGCGGCAGCGGGGTGTCGGGCACCTCGACCATGGTGTGTGGGCCGCCGGTCTCGGTCATGCCGAGCAGGTTGGGCGCGAGGCCGGGTTCGCGTGGTCGCCGGTCGGGCGGTAGCGCCTCGAGCATGGTGCCGCCTCGTACACTGGACAGGTCGCGCTTGGCGAAGTCGGGATGGTCGGCCATGGCCTGGCTTGCCTGGGCCCAGCATGAGATGAATGTCGCCCGTTCTCGTTCCAGCAGGGCCAGCGTGCTGCCCGCCTCGAATACATCCTGCGCGAGGATGGCCGCGCCGGTCGAGAGTGCTTGCAGCACAACCATCGTCAGGCCGCCCACCCAGAAGAAAGGCATGGGCGAATAGATGCGGTCGGTTGAGGTGACACCGCGATGGCGGGCCAGGATGTAGGCGTGACGTACCAGGCTGCCGTGTGTGTGCACGACGGACTTCGGCTGTGCTGTCGTCCCGGATGTGGTGACCACGACGAGGTCATCTGCGGGCCGCACCTCGTCTTCAGCCGAATATGCCAGCGACGCAGCCGATTCCGTGCGTGACCACGGGGTCGCCCAGGAGCGGTCGCAGTCCGGCCAGACGTGTATCCGCCGCAGGTACGGAACTGCCGGCGCAGCGATGACGGCCCTCCCATCGGTGAGGCCTGGTACCGCCTCCTCGATGCGCTCGACGAGGTCGTGGCCGGCGATCGATTGGCCCATGAGCAGCACCTGCACATCGGTGTGCCGCAACAGCCGCCCGAGTTCCGCACCGGGAGCGAAAGTCGACAGCGGAACGGTGAGCGCGCCGATTCGAGCGGCTGCCAGCCACGAGATCAGCCACTGTGCGCAGTTGGGGAACAGGATCCCGACCCGGGTCCCTTTGCCGACGCCGGAGGCTAGCAGGGCGTCGGCCAACTCCATCGAGGCGGTGTCCGCCTCGGCGAAAGTCAGTCGCTCGCTGTCGGTGACGAGGAACTCGCCGTCGGGTTCGGCGCGCCTGATTCTGAGGAGCTCGGGGATGCTGGCCGGCATGCCGTTCGGCGTCGAATCGTCCGCCGCCCCTGGGGCGCCGGCCATCAGCCGACGTGGACGGGGATGTGGGAGTAGCCGGCGACGTTGGACATGGTGACCCGGCGCAGACCGTCGGTGTCAACATCGAACCGCGGCCAATTTTGCTGGAGGTGTTGGAAGGCGACCCGGCTCTCGAGCCGGGCGAGCCAGGAGCCCAGGCAACTGTGCGCGCCGTATCCGAACGCCAGTGTGGTTGCCCCGCCCCGCAGGGTGTCGAAAGCGTCGGGCTGGTTATAGGCCCGCGGATCACGGGTCGCGGCCCCCGTCACCAACAGCGTGGGAGAGCCCGCGGGAATCGTCGCGCCGTGCAGCGTGACGTCGCGGGTGGCGAAGCGCCCCTGATACTGCGACGGCGGGTTAAGCCGCAGCATCTCCTCGATCGCGCCAGGGATCAATGTGGGGTCGGCGAGCACCAACTCCCATTGGCCGGGATTGCGGTAGAAGGCCATCACTCCGTTGCCCACCAGCTTGGTGACAGTCTCACTGCCGGCGGCGGCGAGAAGCACTGCGAACGTGGCGATGTCCTCGTCGCTGAGCCGGTGCGTCACGCCGGCCTCGTCCTCGTAGGTCGCAGTCACCAGCCTGCTGATGATCAGGTCGTCGGGCTGGCGGCGCTTCTCCTTGGACAGGTCCAGGAAGTAATCGTTCATCGCAAATGAGTCCGCAACGCCGCTCTCGGTGGCGAAGGGGTTGTTCTCCTCGCGGTGCAGGAACCCGTCGGTCCACAGCCGGATCTGCTGGCGTTCTCCGGGAGGGACGCCGAGCATTGAGGAGATGATTTCGACCGGGAACAACGCCGCGAAGTCGGCCACGATGTCGAAATCGTCTCTGCCGCTGAGCGCTTCGACATAGGAGGTGACGACCTCGGTCACCAGCGGCTCCAGATTGGCGATCGCCGCCTTGGTGAACACCTGCCGGACCAGCTTGCGCAGCCGTTCATGCTCCGGCGAATCCATGATGATCAACATGTTGGTGCTCAACCGCTGCCGCATCGACAGCCCATCCAAGGTCACCCCGTAGGCACTGCTGAATGTCTCCCAATCCCGATGCGCGGCAACAACATCCTCGTGCCGGCTTAGGGCGTAGAAGTCCCACCGTTCGCTGTAGTACACCGGCGCCTCATCACGCATCCAGCGATAGGTCTCATACGGGTCGTCGAAGAAGCTGTCGGAGTACGGGTTGAACTCCATGGGGGAGCCATCCTCGCGTGCTTTGGTGGCCGACCCCGCACCGTGATCCGTCGACATCTCAGGCGTCCACCCGCATCATGCTCGACAGCGTGCCGCCCATCACCATGGCGACCTCGTCATCACTTAGCTCTGGGTGACGCCCGGCGTAGCTGAGCGGATCCGCCAGACCTTCTGGATGGGGGTAGTCCGAGCCGAAGAACAGGTGATCGATCGGCACCAGCTTCGCGAGTTCGGCCACGTTCTCCTCCCAGAAGGGATTGAAGTAGACGCAGCGGCAGATGGCCTCCACGGGATTCTCGCTGTAGAGCTGCGGCATCTTCTTGTGGGTGTCGCTGAGGTTCTCCAGCAGCCGGGGCAGCCAGGTCGTTCCGTTCTCCACCATGCCGATCCGAAGCTCGGGAAACCGCGTCAGGAGTC
>NZ_JBKQQD010000391.1:0-9567 GCF_052144515.1 Mycobacterium sp.
AAGTGTTGCTCCGCCGGGGACACAACCTGTGCGAGTTGCCGATGGTCAACGTGTACTTGGCGCGTGAGAGGGCCCGGCGCGAAGATCGCGATGAGGCCATACGGCACATGCGTGCCGCCGTCAGCCACCTGTTCCGCGAGGGACAATTCCTGTTGTGGGGGGTTCCAGCGACTGGTGTTCTGGTGCAGACACTGCTCGCTCGCGGCACCGAGAGTGACGTGGCCGAAGCCGAGGCCGCCATCGAGCGGCTAGTGACCGCGCCAGCCGATGAGGGTCTCGTGATGCGCGACGTCTGGCTGCTGCGACTCCGCGCACTGCTGGCCCGCGCCCATGGAGACGAGGCCGTGTACTGCGACTTCCGAAATCGGTATCGGGAGATGGCGCAAACGCTTGGCTTCGAAGGACATATCGCGTGGGCCGAGGCGATGCCATGACGGGTGCTGCTCCTTCAGGGGTGGTGACGTTTCTGTTCACCGACGTAGAGGGTTCGACCCGTCGGTGGGAGGCCGACGCGCAAGCGATGCGGGCGGCGCTCGTCGTCCATGACGAGGTGTTGCGTTCGGCGATCGAGGCGTATGACGGGTTCTTGTTCAGCCACACGGGCGACGGTTTCGTGGCAGCCTTCGCGTCGCCGATGTCCGCCGTGAACGCCGCGATCGACGCGCAACGGGAGTTGCAGTTGCCGGTGCGAATGGGATTGGCAACCGGCGAGGCCGAGCTGCGAGACGGGGACTACTTCGGTGCGGTGCTCAATCGTGCTGCTCGGGTGATGGCCGCCGGACATGGCGGTCAGATCCTGTTGGCCGCTTCGACGGCGGGTCTGCTCAGCGGCGTCGATCTGCTGGATCTCGGGCCGCGACGGTTGCGGGACGTGCCGACGCCGGTCGGGGTGTTCCAGGTCCGAGCACCGGGACTGCGGGTCGAGTTCCCACCCCTGCGGGCACTGGACAAAAGCCCGGGAAACTTGCGGCCTGCCACCACCAGCTTCATCGGGCGTGAGTCGGAGGTGACGCAGGTGCAGGCGGCGGTGCGAGCACACCGGTTGGTGACGTTGACCGGGGTAGGTGGAGTCGGCAAGACCCGCCTCGCGTTGGAAGTCGCGGCGCAATTGGCTGATGAGTTCCCCGATGGCGTATGGGTTTTCGAACTGGCAACGGTCACTGATCCGGCGGCAGTGCCCGATGCGGTGGCGGCGGTGCTGGGCATCACCCAACAGCCGGGCAAGAGCATGGTTGAGAGTGTGGCCGCCGCGCTGGAGGGCAGGCTGCGGCTATTGGTGATCGACAACTGCGAGCATGTGCTTGATACCGCCGCCGATCTCATCGAGGCTATCCTCGCGCACTCGGCCACGGTGCGAATCCTGGCCACCAGCCGCGAAGGACTCGGAGTCGCCGACGAACAAGTGTGGCCCGTGTCATCACTGGACGTGGGTGCGGGGACCGACTCCGCCGCTGTCCAGCTATTCGTCCAACGCGCTCACAGCGTCGCCCCGCACTTCACCCCGACCAGGGAGGCGGACGCCGTCGTAGAGATTTGTCGTCGACTCGATGGCATCCCGTTAGCGATCGAACTTGCGGCGTCCCGGATTGCGTCGATGTCTCCTGGCGAGGTGCGCGATCGTCTTGATGATCGATTTCGGCTGCTAATCGGTTCCCGGCGCGGGTTGGGACGCCACCAGACTCTTCGCCATGCTGTGGCATGGTCCTACGACCTCCTCGACAATGCCGAAAAGTCTTTACTGGCACGTTGTTCGGTGTTCGCTGGCAGCTTCGATCTCCAAAGCGCCTGCTCAGTCGCGGGGGCCGATGATGACTACGCCATCCTCGATCTGCTCGACACCCTGGTTCGCAAGTCCTTGCTCGTCGTTTACCGGTCAATCGGTCAGACCCGGTTTTCGATGCTGGAGACCATCCGCCAGTTCGCCGAAGAGCAACTCGTCGTAAACGGTGAGGCCGAGGAGGCCCGGGCCGCGCATGCCCGCCACTTCGCCGACCGGGTAGTCGACATCATGGCGCTATGGGACAGCCCCCGGCAACGCGAAGCTTATGACTGGTTCACCGCCGAGTTCGCCAATCTGCGCACTGCGTTTCGGTGGGCCGCCGACGACGCCGACCTTGATACCGCCGCCACCATTGCCACGTATGCGGCGTTCCTCGGTTTTCTGGTCGAGAATTATGAGCCGATAGCGTGGGCCGAGGAGCTGATCGAGCCAGCCCGCGTCGTCGACCATCGTCTGCTCGCGTTCCTATGTGTGATCGCGTCAGTGTGCTATACGACCGGACGGGCCGAGGCGGCTATCGGCTACTGCGAAGCTGGCCAACTAGCGCTCCGCAGTGGGCGCGGCGAGGTGCCGTTCGGCATCGAGGGTTTGTTAAGTGGCGTGTACCTGATCGTTGGACAGCCCGAACGATGGGTCGAAGCGTGCCGCGCCGTGCTTGCACGCGGTCGCGACACACATGCTTTCACGAGGGCAGGGCTGGTCATCGGATTGACGCTCGTCGGGGCGCGTGAGGATGCGCTCGCCGCCGCGACCGGTCTGATCGATGCCGCCGAAGCCACCGGAAATCCCCAAGCGCTCTCGTACGCGCTGCTCGCTTACGGCTTCGCCTGCCGCGACGCCGACCCTGACGGGGCACTGGATGCCTTGCGCCGGGGCCTGGCGATCGCGCAAGACAGCGGTAGCCGTGCCAACATGTCATACCTGGCGCAGGTTCTAGCCGGACTTGAGGCCGAACACGGCGACCCGCTGGCCGCGCTCGATCACCTCACTCTGGCGATCCGCAACCTTCATGACTCAGGCAACGTCGCCATCATCGGTACCCCCCTAGCTGCGCTCGCCGCCATCTTCGATCGGCGCGGACGCCACGAGGCAGCGGCCATCATCGCCGGTTTCGCACGCGATCCCTTCACCGTGGCGGCCTTCCCCGAAATCACCAGCGCGATCACCCATCTCCGCGATGTCCTCGGCGACCAGACCTTCGAATCGCTCGCCCGCAAGGGCGAGACCATGACCACCGCCGCCATGGCGACCTACGCATACGACCAAATCGACCAAGCCCGAACAGAACTGAACGCTGTCTCGAAATAGACGACATACGAGGCTCTCAAAGCTCTGGAATCCCTGAATGCCGAGGGCTCCTTGCGGAGTGTCCAACCGCCTATTCTTAGTGCACCCCGCAAACGTTGGGGCCCGGGATCGGCGGAGGGTCGGATGACGGCCATAGCAGCGTGCCGCACGTGTGGCACGGAGCCGTTAGAGAACGCCCGGTTTTGTCACGGTTGTGGCTCCCCAGTCCAAGATGGCGATACCCGGGCGGAGTACAAGCAGGTGACCGTCCTGTTCGCCGATGTGGTGCACTCCATGGACATCGCCGCTGCCGTCGGGGCGGAGCGGCTGCGGGAGATCATGGCGCAGCTGGTGGATCGGGCCGCCGCTGTGGTGAAGCGCTATGGCGGCACGGTCGACAAGTTCACCGGTGATGGGATCATGGCCGTGTTCGGCGCACCCGTCGCCCTGGAGGACCACGCGCTGCGGGCGTGCCGAGCAGCGTTGGAGATCCAGAGCGGTGTCACCGATCTGGCCGATGAGGTCAGCCACCGCGATGGTGTGCAGCTTCAGCTGCGGATCGGGCTGAACTCCGGGCAGGTGATCGCCGGGGAGATCGGCACCACCGCAACCGGGTACACCGCGATCGGAGACCAGGTGGGGATGGCTCAGCGGATGGAGTCGATCGCCCCGCCGGGTGGGGTGATGCTCAGCGCGTCCACCGCACGACTGGTTGAGGGCGCTGCGACTCTCGGCGACGCTGAGCTGGTTCAGATTAAGGGAACCGATGCGCCGGTGCCTGCCCGTCGGTTGCTGGGCATGGGCGAAGGCCATCGCCCTGTCGGACGTGCTGAGTCGAATCTGGTCGGTCGGCGCTGGGAACTGTCCGCCACTGAGAGCTTGTTGGACCGCGCAGTCGATGGCCATGGCGCGGTGGTTGAAGTGGTCGGACCACCCGGCATCGGCAAGAGCCGTCTGGTGCGTGAGGTGGCGGCAAACGCTGCTGGGCGTGAAGTGGAGGTGTTCACCGCTTACTGCGAATCGCACGCCAGTGACGTTCCCTTCCACGTCGTGGCACAGCTGCTGCGGGCAGCCATCGGTGTGCGTGGCCTAGACGGCCCAGCCGCTCGTGACCGAGTGCGCTCCCGAGTGCCGGATGCAGACCCCGAGGACGTGCTGCTCTTCGATGACCTGTTGGGCATCGCCGACCCCGAGGTGGAACTGCCCAAGATCGATCCTGATGCCCGGCGGCGGCGGTTGACCGCGCTGGTCAATGCCGCTTCGTTGGCCCGCCAAGTCCCTACGGTCTATGTCATCGAAGACGCCCACTGGATCGATGAGGTCAGCGAGTCGATGATCGCCGAGTTCCTCACGGTGATCCCGCAGACGCCCTCGCTGGTGCTGATCACCTACCGTCCTGAATATCGAGGTGCGTTGAGCCGGGTTGCCGGTGCTCAGACCATCGCCCTTGCGCCGCTCAGTGATTCAGAAACTGCAGCACTCGTCGCCGCGTTGCTGGGGTCGGACCCCTCGGTCAGCGGACTGGCGACCAAGATCGCCGAGAAGGCCGCCGGAAACCCATTTTTCGCCGAGGAGATCGTGCGCGACCTCGCCGAGCGCGGCGTGCTACGCGGTAACCGCAGTGCCTACGAGTCGACCGCCGATGCTGGCGAGGTCAGTGTGCCCGCCACCCTGCAGGCGACCATCGCCGCCCGCATCGACCGGCTTGACCCGGCGGCCAAGCGCACCTTGAGCGCAGCCGCTGTCATCGGTTCGCGGTTCAGCCGGGGCCTCCTCGAAACCTTGGGCATTGATCCTGCTTTTGAGCACCTGCTGAGTGGCGGGTTCATCGATCAGATCACATTCACTGGACAACCCGAGTACGTGTTTCACCATCCGCTGGTCCGCATGGTGGCCTACGAATCCCAGCTCAAATCGGACCGTGCCCAACTGCACCGCCGACTAGCCGCCGCGATCGAACAACACGATCCTGGCTCGGCTGATGAGAACGCGGCGCTGATCGCCGAGCATCTGGAGGCCGCCGGTGATTTGCACGCCGCCTACGGCTGGCACATGCGCGCCGCAACGTGGGCCACCAATCGCGACATCACCGCCGCCCGCCTGTCCTGGGAGCGCGCCCAAAAGATCGCCGACGCAATGCCCGCCGATGACCCGGACCGGGTAGCGATGCGCATTGCCCCACGCACCATGTTGTGCGGGATCGCCTTTCGAGTCCATGAACATGTTGCCGGTGACCGCTTTGAGGAATTGCGCGAGTTGTGCACCGCCGCCGGGGATAAGGCGTCGCTGGCCATCGCGATGGCGGGGCTGGTGGCTGATCACGCCTTCCAGGGTCGGGTATACCAGGCGTCGCAGCTGGCGTCCGAAGCCATGGCACTCATCGAGTCGATCGGCGATCCGACCTTGACGGTGGGGCTGTCCCTCGCGCCGATCTACGCCAAGACCCACAGCGCCGAGTTTTGTGACGTGCTGCGGTGGTCACAGCGGGTTATCGACATGGCCGCTGGTGATCCGTCTAAAGGCGATCTCATTTTCGGGTCTCCGTTAGCGGTCGCCTTTACGCAGCGGGCTTTTGCCCGTTATTGCCTGGGTCGTCGCGGATGGCGCGACGACCAGCGGCACGGCCTGGCCATGGCCCGCAGCGCCGACCCTTTGTCCTACGCCACGGTGGTCACCTACGTTTACAACCCGGGAATACCCAATGGCGTGCTGAGGCCCGACGATTCGGTGGTGGGCGAGATCGAGGACGCCTTAAGGATTGCCGAGCGATCCGCTGATGATCTCGCGTCGTCGATCGCCCGGACGGCGCTGGGCGTTGCGTTGGTGAACCGCCACACGGCCCCCGAGTGTGACCGTGGACAGACGCTCCTGGCCGAGGTCAGCGACGTGTTCCTGCGCGGGGGACACAACCTGTGCGATTTACCGATCGTCAATGTGTACTTGGCGCGGGAGAGGGCTCGGCGTGGAGATCGCGATGAGGCCATACCACTCCTGCGCGCCACCGTCGACTACCTGTTCCGCGAGGGACAGTTGCTGTTGTGGGGCCCTCCTGCGACGGGTGTTCTGGTGGAGGCACTGCTGGATCGCGGGGGCGACGGCGACGTGGCGGAAGCCGAGGCCGCGATCGAGCGGTTAGCAGTGGCGCAGACCGACCCGGGATTCGTGCTGAACGAAATCTGGCTCTTGCGGCTGCAAGCCCTGCTGGCGCGGGCTCACGGCGATGCCGCTGCCTATGCGCACTTCCGGGATCACTACCGCGACATGGCGCAAACGCTTGGCTTCGAGGGGCACATCGCGTGGGCCGAGGCAATGCCATGACGGGTGCTGCCCCTTCTGGGGTAGTGACGTTTCTGTTCACCGATGTCGAGGGGTCGACCCGTCGGTGGGAGGCCGACCCCGATGGGATGCGGGCGGCGCTGGCCGCCCATGACGAGGTGTTGCGCTCTGCGATCGAGACTTACGGCGGCTTCATGTTTAAGCACACCGGTGACGGGGTGTGTGCCGCGTTCGCCTCGCCCAGGTCAGCGGTCGACGCCGCCGTGGCCGCGCAGCGGGCGCTGGAGTTGCCGGTGCGGATGGGCATCGCGACCGGCGAAGCCGAGTTGCGGGGGGTGGACTACTTCGGTGCGGTGCTGAATCGTGCAGCACGGGTGATGGCCGCCGGGCACGGCGGGCAGGTCCTTTTGGCCGACTCGACAGCGGGTCTGCTCAGCGGAGTCGATCTGCTGGATCTCGGGCCGCGACGGTTGCGGGACGTGCCGACGCCGGTCGGGGTGTTCCAGGTGCGAGCAGCAGGGTTACGCACGGAGTTCTCGGCCCTGCGGGCGCTCGATACGGCGCCGGGAAACCTGCGTCCGGCGGCCACGAGCTTGATTGGGCGCGAGTCTGAGGTCGACGCGATCAAGACCGCGGTGAGGTCTCATCGGTTGGTGACGCTGACCGGGGTGGGCGGAGTTGGCAAGACGCGCCTCGCGTTGGAAGTCGCGCGGCAACTGGCCGATGAGTTCCCCGACGGTGTTTGGGTTTTCGAACTCGCAGCCGTCACTGATCCCGCGTCAGTGCCCGACGCGGTGGCCGCGGTGCTGGGCATCACCCAACAGCCCGGCAAGACCGTCAGTGAGTCGGTGGCCGCCGCGCTGGAAGGCCGGTCGCGGCTATTGGTCTTCGACAATTGCGAACATGTTCTCGACCCCGCAGCGGACGCGATCGACGCAATCTTCTCGCACTCGCAGACCGTGAATGTCCTTGCCACCAGCCGCGAAGGGCTTCGCGTTGCCGACGAGCACCTCTGGGCAGTGCCATCGCTGGATTTGACGGACGGTATCGAATCGTCGGCGGCGGCGCTGTTCGTCGAGCGCGCGGCAGCTGTCAGGCAGGAAGTTCCGCTGACCGCGACCGGCGAATCAGCAGCCGTGGTGGAGATCTGTCGCCAACTCGACGGGATCCCCCTTGGCATCGAGTTGGCGGCCTCACGCATGCAGTCGATGACGGCCACCGAGGTACGCGACCGGCTCGGCGATCGGTTCCGTCTACTCGTCGGCTCTCGCCGCGGGTTGGAACGCCATCAAACACTGCGTCACGCCGTGCAGTGGTCCTACGACCTACTTGACGATGGTGAACGGTCGGTACTCAACCGTTGTTCGGTGTTCGCAGGAGGATTCGACCTTGCCAGTGCTCAGGCCGTCACAGGCTCTGACGATGACATCGCGACTCTCGACCTACTCGATGCGTTGGTTCGCAAGTCGCTGATGGTCGCCGATCACTCCTCGGGGCGCACTCGGTTTTCGATGCTGGAGACGATCCGTCAGTTCGCCGAGGAACAACTCGCCGCTACGGGCGAGGCCACCGAGGCGCGCACCGCCCATGCTCGCCACTTTGCACAGCGCGAGACCGACATCATGTCGCTGTGGGATACCCCCCGCCAGCGGGAGGCCTACGACTGGTTGACCACCGAGCTAGCCAATCTGCGCACCGCGTTTCGATGGGTCGCCGACCGTGGCGACCTCGACGATGCCGCCACCATCGCCACCTACGCGGCATTCCTCGGCTTCTGCATCGACAACTACGAGCCGATCGCCTGGGCCGAAGAGTTGATCGAGCCAGCCCGTGCTGTCGACCATCCGCGGCTCGCGTTCCTCTATGTGATCGCGTCGCAGTGCTACACATCCGGACGGGTCGAGGCGGCTGTGCGTTATAGCGACGCAGGCATCCCGGTTGTTGAGAGCGGCCGGGCCGAGGTGCCGTTCGGCATCGAAGGCCTACTGTGCATCGCGTACCTGTACGCAGGCCAGCCTGAACTGGCCGTCGAGTGGTGTCGCAGCCGGGTTCAGAGCGCTCGTGACACGCACACAGTGTTGAGGACCTGGCTCATCATGTGCCTAACCGTCGCCCAGTCTTATGAGGAGGCGATCGCAGCCACCACTGGGCTGATCGAAGCCGCCGAGGCCACCCGCAATCCGTGGGTGCTCTCCTTCGCGCTATTCGGCTTCGGGGCCGCCTTCGAACACGCCGATCCGGTCGGTGCTCTCAAGGCCTGTCGCCGCGGGCTGCAGGTTGCCGAAGACAGCGGCAACCGCGGCAACGGGACATTCCTGGCGATGTTCGCTGCCCGAATCGAGGGCGAATACGGTGACTCGCTTCGCGCGCTCCACTACATCGACGTTGCGATCCACAATTACCACGACTCGGGTAACCCAATGACTATGCGAGCACCGATGGCTATCCTCGCTACGGTTCTTGACCGGATGGGACGCTACGAACCCGCAGCCACCATCGCCGGTTTCGCGTCAACTCCCTTCACCGTGGCGACGCTGCCTGAACTTCTCACTACGACAGCCCACCTGCGCACTGCCCTCGGCGACGAGGTCTACGAATCACTTGCCCGCAAGGGTGAGGCGATGACCACCGCCGCCACGGCGACCTACGCCTTCGACCAAATCGACCAGGCCCGAACAGAACTGAACGCGGTCTCGAAATAGATCGAGATACGAGGCTCTTAATAATCTGTGTCGGAATCACCGTGAATGCCGACGGCCCCCGGTGCACATCCTGTGCCGTCACATTTCGGGGTTGTCCGGCGTGCAAGTCTTTGCGTTTTCAACAAAACCGCTAGCATGCCTAAGCGGATTGATCACGAACTGCACGATACGATCGAGCCCGACAACGAGTACTACGCCCCCGACTGGGTGCGCCAGACTGGCTGTTGAGTACCACCCCGACTGGCTCACTGCATCCCTACGACGTCTTAGCTGCCGACGGCGTCGAGCCTAAGCAGGAGGTATTCGAGTGATTACTCCATACAAGGGCCGGGAAGTCCGGCCCGGCGATCTGGTGAAGATTCACCGGAATCTGCGCACTGGCGGCTGGTCGATCATGGCCGCGAAGGGCAAGATGCGGGACCGGGTCGTGGCCCACGCCGACGAGCTGCGACTGGCCGACGTCGAGTTCCGTGTCAGCGAGGCCCAGCGACAGCGGGCGCTAGAAACTGGCCAGCGTAACGT
>NZ_JBKQQD010000392.1:0-4302 GCF_052144515.1 Mycobacterium sp.
TCGCCAAAAGGTCAATGATCTCTTGGCTTCTGGCGTCACGTACCAGACGGTTTTGCGTGCTCTTGAGGCGGACAACGCCAAGCTCGAAACGCGGGAACGGGTCACCATTGACTCGATCCGCAACCACACCCAACGGCACTTCCCGGTTCAAAATGTGGCCAAGGCGACATACCGCGCGGTCCTAGAACAGCGTGCCAAGGAGAACGGCATCGACTTTGTCAATGGAGTCGCCACAGCCATCACGCCTATGGCCTTCTACGAAACCGTGATGACTAAGGGCTATGAGACGCTTACTCATTCAGAAACTAAGGTCGATGTGAACACCGGCATGATCGCTGCCGGTCGGCTCCAAGCACTGATCGAATCTCGTGCCAGTGGAACCAGCATGGCGGAAATGTTGGTGCAGATAGGTCGCATTGTCGATGCTGTCAAAACGACCGTGCCCGAGTCAATGTGGCCGGAGATCGTGCGCAAGATGAAGGGTGAGGACGAGGCCTCGGAGCCGCTGGAGGACGACGAGGTCGACGTTTTTGACCCAGGCGATGATCCCTTCGATGACGACTTGGACGAGTTAGACCGCTAGACGACTGAGGTTCTTCGGTTCCCGGATGTCTCTGGCTAGGGCGAGTGCTCTTAGAGCTTCACCTTGTCCAGCATCGCGTTGGCCATCCGTGCGGCGTTGTCCATGCACCACAGGACGTCGTCGGGAAGCGCGTTGCCCTGGTTGGGCGTGTCGATGGGTTCATGTCCGGCTGGAAGTTCTTCATCCTTCTCCTTCTTAGAAGCTCGCCACGCCATTCAGGTCGATGATGAGCCCCGGGCATTGCGAGTCCATTGCGGCGTCCATCACCTGGTCAGCCGCTTTAAGGGTGATCCCGGAATGCTGGGCGATGTCACGGACGACATATCCGCTGGTGTCGCCCCCGAGGAGCATGACGCAGGTGCCCCGCGCGACCCCCCAGCAATCCAGCGCGTCAGTATGCGCGCCACAGTATGTCAACGGGCCTCCTGAACAGATTCCAGCGCTGGGGTACTTCGCGCAGTACTGAGGGTTCGGGCTTGCCGAACTAACTCCTGCCAATAACAGTCCGGTGAGCACGGCTAACAACGCCGCCACCCATATCCTGTAAATGCGGTTCATGGTGTCTCCTCAGTGGTTTTCTGCCAGGTGGCGTTCGCCACACCGGAAGCGGTCTTGTTGCGGCCGTGCGGCACGTCCAGCTCACCCCGGTAGGCGTCCTGCATCAGCGGTATCGCCGTGGCGTGATTGGTCGCGAAGTAGATCGTGGTCATCGGTATGCACCACCGTGCTCGTGCACGTAGTCCACGCACCCCGACAGCACCGCAGGCTCGTCCCACCACGCCGGACGAACATTGGGCTTGTTGACGGAGATGCTGTTCTGGCAGGCATCTAGGGTCGATCCCCAGTACACCGCAGCGGCGTAAGGGCCGACCTGGCTGGTGCCGTACTGGTAAGACAGGGAGTAATCGAACTTGGTGTCCCGAGGTGTTGGCATCAGCGCCGACACGACGAGCAGCATGAAGACAAAGGACGCCAGGATCACAGACAAGCTACCCAGCAACCAGAAGGCGTCGGTCGACTTGCGTGGCGGCGGAACGTATCCCGGCGCCGGTGCCTGCGGCCAGTAAGACTGCGGGCGGTAGTCGGGGTAGGTCATTTCACTCCTTCGGGAGAATAGAACCGGCGCCCCCTTGGGGGAGCGCCGGTGAATTGGTGAATGGGGTCAGTCCAACCGGGATCCGGCGTAGGCCGTGATACCGGCTAGCTGACCCCACCAGCTCCGGTTCCGTAGTCGTCAGCCGCGCCCTCTGCAAGACAGGCATCAGGCTGGGCTCGTACATGGCCACCGCCACGACGACGATCACCGCCGCTTCATGGGCAGTGAACCCCGAACTCATCGCGATGGTGCCTGGACGGGGGGCAGGTGCTAGTTGTAACCGGTGCCCCCACCTTGCGCTGGCTCGCGATTGACCGACAGGGGACTTGGACCTTCCCCGGGGAGCCCAAGTGCCCCGATGTGGCAAGCAAGGGGTCCGCACCTGACCCGCCGTCACATAGGCCAGTGGCCGTCCAGTCGGGCGGTGGTGTTCTCCGACTCCGTTCAGCCGTTAAATAGCGCAAGCAGAATTGCCGAGCAGTCAGACCGCATCGACATCAAAGACAGAGTCATGGCCCGCACCGACAAGGCTCCTGCGACGCTGCTCGACGAGCTGGTCGTCCTAGACCAGGCGCGACGGTGCGAGGTGGCCGACGAGTTGCGCAAGGTGGCCGAGACCCTCGTCGGAGTGCCCGACGGACGGACCGCATCGCACGTGCTGAGCGTGCTCGACTCGGCCGGACCCGGTGACCTGTAGTGGAAAAGGTTGGATTTCGTGCTGAGTTCGGATGCTTGGGGCGCAGTACCGAGCGCCCCGGGCTAGCTGAACTGTTGGAGGGTGCCGCCAGGTCAAAGTCCCCTGATCCAGGGCCATCGCGGTTTTCCTCTCGGTAATGATTCTTGGCGGTTTCACCACAGAGACTCACGCGATGGCCCACCTCATCACTGCCGACACGCCGCCGCACCGCCGCTTGCACGTCACGTCAAGGGATGCGTCCCCAAAGCGGCGTAAATTCTCGTAACTGACGTCGCGTTCTGACCAACCCGTGTCCTAAGTAACGAGTCTGATTCATAGTTTGGCCGAGTGCTTCAAAGGAGAGCCATGGCTAGCTGCTTCGAGTGCACGATCGGTGTCGCACATGACGCCGAAGCAATCGGTGTCTGCAAGCGTTGCAACAGCCTTGGGTGTGCGAACCACGGCGGAAAACCCCGGGGACAGCCGCGCTTCATTTGTTCTGGCTGCATCGCCGGAATATTGACGACTAGCTCCGGCGGCGGACCCACCGGAGGCCCGCCGGGACCTGGCGCAGGGGGCGGATCCACTGGAGCCTCGCAGGCGCAACCAACCGCAGGCGGCCAACAGACCACCGGATTTAGCAGCACGCTTGATTTCGAGATACAGCTTCCAGCAGTAGCGCTGGCGTCCGAACCTTGGAGACGCTCAATCGACGCAGATTCGCTGAGACTATCCGTGCGTCGGCTATTCAGACTGCTTCGGGATGAAGAGTCGGTGAGGGCGGAATTTCTTGATCGGGCGGGAGATGAGGTCCGAGTGCCTGTTCGCGATCAGGTAGCGCGCCAGTTGAGGGAAAGCGCCGAGCTTCGGCAGGTTTTTGAGGAAGAACGTGGCGGTCTTGGCCCGTTAACCGATGCGGGCGTGGCGGAGATTCTTAATCGTATCCGGCTTTGGTTCGAGAATGAGCTTGCAACTTGGATGGGCTCGATCCACCCCACGCTTGATGAAACCGTTTGGCTTGGGGAGCGCTATGGCACTGGTGCAGTCGATATCCTGTTGCTCGCCGATGCGTTCGGCTTGAACGCCTACGAGTGGAATCTCGAAATCGGTGCATCGCCCTTCCGGCGGCTGGACATCGTTGGGCGTTGCGACACCGGCATGCTGGTGTTGTCTGAGTTGTATGCCCAATCTGTTGGAGCTATCGCCTGATGGGCGCCAAGCCCAGTTGGGACACAGGCGTCGTGTACGACGACGACGACATTGCGACGACCGAGGGACTGGCGGTGTTCCATACGGACTGGAAGACCGCGCCGCCGAAAATCATCCTGTTGGGGCGGGCTGACCAAACCGGGAAGTTCCGCATACTGCACACGCAGGTTCGAGAGGTAATTGCGCACAATCCTGCGCCGACAAACACGCCATTCCTGGATATTGCCGTGACAAGCAAATGTTTCGGGGACCTTGGAGGAGGGGGCGCGGGCCTAGCCGTTCGATTCAGGGGCGCGAGCTTCCGCGAGCGCGTCAGGTATACCCCAGGTGCCCGGCTAGCTCTCGTGGTGGCTGTGACCACTCTCGTGGGGGTGATCGCCCAAGCGGTTGCAGGCTTCGTCGGCGGCATAGTGAAACCTGGCGTTCCGTTCTGGCTGTTGCTAATAGTCCTCGTTGTGATAGCCGTCGGAGGATTCGTCAAGTTTGCCCAAGACGTGCTGGCGCCTGTCCGTTAAGCCACCGCAAAAGGTCGCGTGGCTGGGCCGGTTGCTTTGAAGTCGAGGTGGGTTTTTCCGAGGGGAGGCCAGCAGATCGGTGAGCTTGTCGGCTTCGGCGCTTCGGCCTGCCCGTCGGGCACCATCATGATGTGTCTGGTTGCTCGCAGTTCGCGGTCACGGGGCTCGGAGGTTGTCCCGGGTCTCGTGGAAGTTGAGGTGGCGGTCCCCCGCTTGATTCCTG
>NZ_JBKQQD010000393.1:0-3133 GCF_052144515.1 Mycobacterium sp.
CTAACTCGATGCGGGCCAACTCCTGCCGTAGCAGAGGTAACCAGTGTCGGCTCAGGGCGCGCACCCGCAGCCGGGTGGTGTGAACCTCTTGCTCGACGGTTCGGAAAGACGATTGCGCCGCAGCGCATTCGGCGGCGGCGACAACGGCCGCTCGATATGCCCGCGCCGCCTGAACAGACGCCGAGGTCGGGTAGATGACGGCCGGATCGCTTTCGGACGGCAATACGCAGACGGCGGCGTCGGGGTAGCGCACCCCGGCGGTGACGGCCCACTGCACGGTGACCGATGCCGGCGCGGTGGTGACGGCCAGGTCGATCGCGTTTTGGCCGCCCAGCAGCATCGCGCGCAGCCCCCACATGTCGGCCTCGCGGCAGGCCTGCTGCCAGTCGTGGCGGCTTTGTTCGGCCTTGCGCTGCAGCTCTTCTTGCAGCGCGGTCAGCAAGTGCAGCTTCTGCTCGAGCAGCGTCACCCCCCGCTCGGCGAGGTCGAGCCGGTTCAGCACCCATAGTCGGCCCATCCGCCCCGGGGGACGCGACAACGGCGCCATCACGCCCCCTGCACTCTGTCGGGCCAGTGTGCCTCAAGCAGATCGGAGGGCAGCATCGACAGTTCACTGCGCGGCAACCGCGCGAGTACTTCCCATGCCCGGTCGAGGGTTTCGTCGAAAGGTCGTGCGGCGTCGGGACGTTGATTGACCAACTTCGCGGCGAAATCGTCCTCGAACAGCAGATAGCTGCGGTCGGTGGCGGTGAGGGCGTCGGGCCCGATCAGCTCGGCCAACGCGCTTACCTGCCGTGCGTGGGCCAACGAGGCGAGCAGCTGCGCCGCCACCGGCAGGTGATCGTCGCGGGTGCGCCCAGCCCCAGCGCCGCGGCGCATCAGCCGCGAGAGCGACGATAAGGCGTCCACCGGCGGGTAGATGTTGTGCAGATGCATCTGCGCGGAGAAGATGATCTGCCCTTCAGTGATGTAGCCGGTCAGGTCCGGCACCGGGTGGGTGATGTCGCCGCCGGGCATCGTCAACACGGGCAGCACGGTTACCGAGCCGGGCTGTCCGACGATTTTGCCGCACCGCTCGTACAACGACGCCAGGTCACTGTAGAGATAGCCCGGATAGGCGCGCCGCGCCGGCATTTCACCGCGGGCTGCCGAGATTTCCCGCAGCGCCTCGGCGTAGCTGGTCATGTCGGTCATGACCACCAACACGTGCCGCGACGTCTCGAACGCCAGATGCTCGGCGATCGTCAGCGCAATGCGCGGGGTGAGGATCCGCTCGATGACCGGGTCGTCGGCGGCGTTCAGCAACAAGACCAATTCCCCCGCTGCGGCTCGTGATTCGAGCACATTGCGGGCATAGGCCACGTCGGCGTGGGGAAGCCCGATGCCGGCGAACACCACGCTGAACGGCTCGCCGCCGGCACTGGCCTGCGCGGCGATCTGACACGCCAGGCGCAGGTGCGGCAACCCGGGCAACGAGAAGACCGGCAGTTTCTGACCCCGGACCAGGGTGGTCAGCGCATCGATCACCGACACGCCGGTCAACACCGGCTCCGAGGGAGCCTCGCGTTGCATCGGGTTGAGCGGGTCGCCGTTGACCGGCACCCGTCGTGCTCCGGTCACCGGCGGGCCGCCGTCGATCGGTTCGCCGCGGCCGTTGCAGGCGCGGCCCAGCCAAGCGGTTCCCACCGGGATGCGCAGCGGTTCGCCACTGAACCGGTATGCGGCCCCTGCCGCGTCCATTCCCGACGTGCCTTCCATCACCTGCACGAGCGCCACGTCGCGGTTTACATCGAGCACCAGCCCGTGCCGCACCGAGCCGTCGGCCAGCGTGATGACGACGTACTCGTCCCACCCCACACCGGCGACACCACCGACCACGGCCAGTGGACCGCGCAACTCACGCACGCCGCGGTATTCCACCCATCGCGGCCACGGGCTCCTCATCGCGGCAGCTCACGCAGCGTCTCGACGATCTCGTTGCGGCGCTGGACCGCCAGCGCCGTGTCATCGGGTCCGCTGTCGTCGCGGGCGCGGATCAGCTTGCCGAAGTCGGTCTCCTCGATCAGCTGCGCCGCCACACCGCCGGCAACCAGTTCACGGCAGGTGTCGATTACCGCCAACGCCGCGTCGACGAGCGCCGCGGTCTTCTCCGGTCCGCAGTGCGCGTCGTTGGGGTTCTGGGCATTCTGCTGCAACACGGTTTCCCGCAGCAGCCGGCCGGCCACCAGCACCATCCGCTCGCTGTCGGGCAGCGCTGTCACGCCGACCAGCTCGGTGAGCGCGGTCAGGCGATCGGACTCGGTCAGCAGATCCAGCACCCGAGCGCGACGGGCAGACCAGCCAGTGTCATCGCCGGCAACAACGCGGGCGGTGCCAAGCGCTTCGGCGTCACGGGAAAACGACGCCGACCACGACACCGCAGGGTAATGACGCGAGTAGGCCAGGTCCCGGTCCAGAGACCACCGACAGCGCACGAACCGCTCAGTGTGCACGGTGACCGGCTCGGACAGGTCCCCACCCGGCGGCGACACCGCTCCCAACACCGTCACCGATCCGGTATCCCCACCGAGGGTGTCGACGTATCCCGCCCGTTCATAAAACGCCGCGAGTTCGGAGGACAGGTTGGCCGGATAGCCCTCCTCGGCGGGCAGCTCCCCCAGCCGAGATCCGAACTCGCGCAATGCTTCTGCCCACCGAGAGGTGGAGTCGGCGATCACCACGACGTGATAGCCCATGTCGCGGTAGTACTCCGCGACCGTGACGCCGGTGTAGATGCAAGCCTCGCGGGCCATCATCGGCATGTTTGAGGTGTTGGCGATGATCACGGTGCGGTCCACCAGCCGCCCGCCGGTGCGCGGATCGCTCAACTCACGCATGTCGGCAACGATCTCGGCCATCTCGTTGCCGCGCTCACCTCAGCCGACATACACGATGACGTCGGCGTAGCACCTCTTCGCGATCTGTTGCAGCAGAACCGTTTTGCCGGTACCAAATCCGCCCGGCACAGCGGCGGTGCTGCCCCGGGCGATCGGGAACAGCAAGTCGACCACCCGCTGGCCGGTGGTCAGCGCAACGACGTCGTCGCGTCGACGGCGATAGGGTCGTGCCTGCCGCACCGGCCACCGCGCCGCGA
>NZ_JBKQQD010000394.1:0-8584 GCF_052144515.1 Mycobacterium sp.
GGTAACCTCGGTCAGCGGTGGAGCCTGCTCGAGAATCACATGAGCATTGGTGCCGCCCATCCCGAACGACGACACCCCCGCCCGCCGCGGCCGGCCCTCCTCAACCGGCCAGGGTGTAAGCGCCCGATTGACTCTTAGCCCCAACTTCTCAAGATCAACTTTAGGATTACCGTGGGAGTAATTGAGGCTCGCTGGAATTTCGCCATTTTCCATTGCCAGGACCGTCTTGAGCAGCCCGGCAATGCCTGCGGCGGCGCCCAGGTGGCCGATATTCGACTTCACAGAACCCACGTGCAGTGGGCGGGTACCGCGCCCCGCGAACAGCTGGCCGAGCGCCGTCGCCTCGATTGGGTCACCCAAGTTGGTGCCCGCACCATGCAACTCCACGTAATCCACATGCGTACTATCGAGGCTTGCGCGAGAGTATGCCCGCCGCAGAACGTCAGCTTGTCCCGCAACAGAAGGCGCGGTCAATCCAGCCGCATTCCTGCCGGCATTACCCACGACGCTTCCACGAATCACGGCACGGATCCGATCTCCATCAGCGATCGCCGCATCGAGCGGCTTCAACAGAACCAGGCCGCCTCCCTCACCCCGCACGTACCCGTCGGCGCGTTCATCGAATGCATACGTGTGTCCCGAAGCCGACAGGGCACCGAACTTCGCCTCGAGAAGCGCGGTTTCGGCGGCGAAGTTGAGATGGATCCCTCCTGCGACTGCCAGCGATGACTCGCCACTCCGAAGGCTCTCGCACGCAAGATGCACCGCTACTAGAGAGGAAGATTGACCGCAATCGACGGTGAAACTGGGGCCATGCATCCCGAATGTGAATGAAATTCGGTTGGCGATTAATCCTCGGTTGAGGCCCGCAAAGGAGTGATGATCAAGATCGGCTCCGCGGTTGCGGAGCGTGAGGAACGCATAGTCATCGTTCATCGCTCCGATATAAACGGCAGCATTATCTCCATGCATTCTGTCAGGTGTTATCAGGGAAGCCTCGAGTAATTCCCAAGTCAGCTCAAGAGCGAACCGCTGCCGCGGATCCATCGAGCGAGCTTCACGCGGCGATATGTCGAAGAAATGCGCATCGAAATCAGATACATTGTTGACATATCCCTCTCGCTGCTGATCTAGGCTTGTGGTGCCACCGAGCGGATCCAGCTGGGACCTATCAGCGGGCGGCGGGCTGGTAACTTCTTCGCCACCTCGGAGAATTCTCCAAAATTCGTCCGGGTTTGACACACCTGGAAATCGGCAAGCCATCCCAATCACGGCAATCCCTACCGATTGCAAGCCGTTCCCCATGGACTGACCGCCTCCCAACGAGGGATGCACATAACCTCTCGTAGGTACCTATTTGCAGTCGTCGCTACTGTCCGGTCGCGACGGGCCTCTGCTAAGAACCTTGACGCTCAAAGCCTATACGGCCTCCGGTCCCCAGAGTCGCACCGCCGACGGGTGCTCTCGAAAGCAGTAGCACCAGGCGGCGCGCGCCGATAGCGGGCCCGGCCCAAGAACGCGTCGACCTCGGTCTCGACCGCAGTCTGGATGATCAACCGGACACCCAGGCGCGCGACGCCCTCGATGCCCTCCCAGAGCTCCCGCGAGCTGTGTACACGGCGTCGATCTCACTACCATCGAGTCGGTGCGCGAGACTCGTTTTGACACGGGCGTAGTTCTCCCGTGGTTGAGTTGGTAGCTGGGGAACCTACGTGCATCGTCGTTTGCTAGCATCGTCGACACTGGGGCGACCGACCTTTACCTGCGGGTCAGACGAGTAGTCTCGACACAAGTAAGGAATTCCAACCAGCTGTTTCCACAGGGGCGGGAGAGCTGTGCCCCTCTCCACTAGGGCTTGGGCAGATTTGAGGATCAACACAACGACCGGCAGGTTCGACCGCCGGCCATGGGCTGTGGATCAACTGCTCTGTCCTAGCATCACTCAAGAAGAAATACCGAAACTGTGCAAACGTCACCGATATACGAAATAACGAAGCAGCGATCCGACCAGGACTATCTGGTTGTGGTTGGCGCAGGAGTAATGGGCACAAGCATTGCCACGATGGCACTCGGGCATGGCGTTTCCGTTATCCTGATTGATACAGACGCGAATCAGCTCGACCGAGCAAGCCGCCAGATTGCCACGCAACTTCGACACGGCCGCCTATTATCGAAATTGCCGTTCGACCAGCCGGTGGGGCAGCTTGCCATCGACACGAAATTCGACCTAGCTGGTGGCATCATTGCCGTGATCGAGGCGATTACCGAGAACCGCGATCTAAAATGCGAAGTTCTTCGGCAGGCCGAGACGCATGTCGATCCAACGACGCCACTCATTTCTAATACATCAGGAATTCCTATCGATGAGCTCGCCAATATTCTGGCACGCCCCGAGAGCCTTGTAGGCGCTCATTTCATGAATCCCGCCTACCTGATTAAGATGGTCGAAGTAGTACGCGGGCCACGCACGGCTCCAATCACCATCAACGCGGTCGATACCTTGCTAAAGAGACTCGCACGACAAATGATCGTCGTGAATGATAGTCCCGGATTTGTTACAAGCCGCCTACTGCACCCGATGCTTAATGACGCAGCGCGCATAGTGGAGGAGGGCGTGGCCACAGTCGAATCGATCGATTCGTTAATCGTGGAATGCCTCGGTCATTCGGTTGGTCCCCTTCGCACTGCAGACCTGATCGGAATCGACAACCTGATCGACTCGTTGGATTCTCTATACGAACGGACCGGGCACGAGCGTTACCGACCATGCAGTCTGCTTGTTGATAAGGTGAGAAAAGGTCATTTAGGTCGTAAGACTGGTTGTGGGTTCTACGAATACGGCGAGGGTGTGGAGTGAACTCTGAGAACTATCTTCAAGCTGATTCATCGGAAGACCGCGCTACAAGTGAGCTACTCGCAATGCTTAGCAAGCGATTGAAGACCACTGTGCGACCTGAACAGGATTTGTTTGCTGAGGGCATGATCAATTCTATGTTTGCTTTGGAATTAGTCGTGCAGATAGAAAACACATTTAATGTTGCCGTCGAAGGCCGCGATTTGGACATGGCGAACTTCCGATCTGTAAACGCAATGGCCAACCTCGTTCGGCGGCTCGCAGAAAAATGACAATCTCAAAAGAACTAGCCGATCAGTGTAGTTTCGTCGACTTTCTTATAGGAGACCAAGCCTCGGAATGGGACGCGCAGGCCAGGATCCCAAACGATATCCTCCGACACCTCGGCGCACATGGATTACTGTGCCCCCAGGTTCCTGCGTCCGTCGGGGGACCCGGTTTCAATAGCTTACATGCCGGCAAGTTTACCGCACACCTGGGCAGCCGCTGCAGCTCCATTCGTAGTGTGATGACTTCACACGGAATGGCGGCCTGGTCCATTCAAAAGCTCGCCAATCACGACCAACGCGAGCTTTACCTACCCGAGTTAACCAGCGGCAAATTGGCAGCAGTCGGTTTCACAGAGCCAGGTGCAGGCAGCGACCTCTCAGAAATGACTACCCGTATAAGTCGCCACGGGAACAGCGCTGTGGTAGACGGGCACAAGATTTGGGTTACTGGTGCGAGCTATGCGGATTTTGTGGTTGTGTTCGGGCGTTTTGAGAATGGTGCTGCTGCGGTAGTAGTGCCCCTATCTTCGCCCGGTGTTCGGGTAGAGGCTATCACCGATGCACTTGGTTGCCGCGCAGCCGGGCACGCGAACATCTATTTCGATAATGTTCAGTTGCCAGAAGACAACATCTTAGGGTATGAAGCTCAATCTCTGCCGCTGATAATAACGACCGCGCTGTCATACGGACGGATATCTGTTGCTTGGGGTTGTGTCGGGATATTGCGAGCCTGCCTTGCCCAAGCTACGTCACATGCACGAACTCGCCGACAATTCGGGAAACCGCTGGAACAACACCAGCTGATTAAGCGCTATCTCGCGGAGCTGTTCGTACTTGAGCAATCCGCGGCGCAGCTATGCGAACATGCCAGTCGGTCATGGGATGCAGGAACGCCCGATACGGCGATAAAGGCTGTACTTGCTAAGCTGGTGAGTGCCCGAAACGCTGCTCAGGGCTCTGCGATGGCGGTGCAGGTACTCGCGTCGGCAGGAGCGCGAGGCAGTGATCTAGTAGCTCGCGCCTATCGCGATTCGAAACTCATGGAAATCATCGAGGGCAGCACGGAAATATGCCAACTGCTCTTGGCAGATCACGCAATGTCGTTGTATTAGATGGATCGAGTGGAGCTGCGCATGGCTCAACAAGGTAGTGCTGTTAAGTGTCTCGTCTGGGACCTCGATGACACCCTGTGGAACGGCACCCTTCTGGAAGGCGACCGCGTTTTCATCGATGACGAAGTTCGACATACGGTCGAGGTCCTTGACTCGCGCGGCATACTGCAGTCGATTGCGAGTAAAAATGACCACGATTTGGCCTGGTCATGTCTTTCCGAGCTTGGAGTTGCTGAATATTTCATTCTACCGCAAATTAACTGGAGTCCAAAGTCAGATTCTATCTCATATATTGCAGCACAGCTCAACTTTTCACAAGACAGAATTGCTTTTGTAGACGACCAACCAGCAGAACGTGCAGAGGTCGCTTTTCATTTGCCCGAGGTTCGTTGTTACTCCCAAAGTCAGATTGTAGCCTTGCATGAACTCCCTGAATTCAATCCGAAGATTGTGACAATCGACGCTGGCCGGCGAAGGCATATGTACCAAGCTGCTGCGCGACGGGATGAATACCGTAATGGCTTCCAAGGGTCAGATCATGCGTTTTTACGTTCGCTCGATCTTAGGCTGCGTATCGAGCGAGCAGCGGTGGAAGATCTTCCGCGTGCGGAGGAGCTGACACTTCGCACCAGTCAGATGAATGCAACGGCGATTCATTACTCCGAGGCGATGTTGCGAGAATTATGTGCCGATCCTGACCACGAGGTAATGCTAGCAAGTCTGGATGATCGCTTTGGTTCCCACGGCGTAGTTGGTCTTGTTCTGGTGGAGAAGCATGGGGCTTATTGGCACCTTAAACTGCTCGCGACTTCCTGCCGCGTCGTTAGTTTTGGCGTGGGCGCTACAGTATTGACCTGGTTGATCAGCCATGCCTCGGATGCAGGTGTGCATTTGGTCGCCGATTTTCGTGCGACCGAACGCAATAGGATAATGGAGATAACTTACCGGTTTCTCGGTTTCAACGATTCCGGTTGCCCTTGTCATAATTTGTTGTCCCAACGCGACGGCATCGAGCGCATGCACCTAGTGCCGGAGCCCCGAGAGGCGCCGACTACTATGCAACTGCTTGCCCCAGACCTCAAATCTACCTCTTCAGCGCGAGAGTAATTCCGTCTGCCATTGGTAATATGGACAAGTCGATTCGGCTATCGTGGAGCAATAACGAGTTGAGTTCTCTAATCTCAACTACCTCGGGGCTGTTATCTTCATCGTCGGTCACTCTACCAAATAGTAGCGTGTTGTCGATAATGATTAATCCGCCTGGGCGGATCAACAGAAGCGCTTTCTCGTAGTACGTTCGATAATTCACTTTATCAGCGTCAATAAAGGCGAGATCAAAAACCCCTGAGCCTTTCTCGATTAAGAGACTTGCGAGCGTTTCAGCTGCATCACCAATTTTTACCTCGATTCGGCTGGCAACGGAAGCTCGCAGCCAATATTGCATCCCGATTTTCGGCCACCGATTGGTAATATCGCACGTGATGAGCTGGCCATTGGATGGCAGAGCCCTCGCCATGCAGAGCGTGCTATAACCCGTAAAAGTGCCGACTTCCAATACAGTCCGGGCATTTGTCATATTCACTAAAAGCGCGAGAAGCTGGCCCTCTTCAGCCATGACTTGCATTACTCGCCCCATAGGATAAGTGGCGGTCTCTTCACGAAGTTCTCGGAGGAGCTCGTCTTCGCGCAATGACTCGGCGCGAAGGTATGCCAATAATTTTGGTGATAAGGGAGTCTGCTCTGCCATCTGTCTCCGAACATTTTCGTTTGCTGCTCTGATCTGGGCAATTGAACGATCGTTTGAACCGCTCAGTTGTCAGGTTCGGCGGAACTAACTCGGTTCAGCGGCCGTGAGAGCACATTCCAACATGACGACCCCTAGCCTCGATTTTTCGTGAAACTCTGCATTACACGGTGTTGAGTTAGCGAAAGTGCCTGTCCTGCAAGGGATAATGAGACTTTTCTAGGGTCCATCATTCCGAAGCCGAGGCACTTTGTAGGTGAAGAGTAGCGCAGTGGTTTGCCGGGTGAAAGTGTCAGCGGACGGCCCCGGGTGCGCACGCCTGGGGTCGGCATGTTGCGTAAGACGGCGGATCTGACGGGGCTGTCGGCGTGGATCCAGCCGCCTGGCGATGTGTTCGCCGATCTGGCTGCTGCGGTGGCCGACGGCGCGGACTGTGTGGACGGGGGCGCCCAGTTGTGGACCAATCGCGAGGAGGTGTGTTCGCGCAGGGCGGCGTTGATCACCGCGCCGTTCGGAAGTCTCCGGAAAAAGTCCTGCCGACAGCGGGCATATGAGCAGCGGGCCTCGGCAAACCGGGCCGAGGCGATGGCCTTGCCCGCCGCCGCGATTGTGCTGTCGGCCGACGATGCGGCCGACCTATCGGATCGCGCTTTCCACCCGTCCCTCTACTTGTTGTGACACGTGCCTGACCACCGCCAATGGCTAGCCGAGTACAGTCACGCCATGGATAGTGCGCCAGGTGTGGGACGGAAACAGAGTGCACCGAGCGTAGCGTCACCTCCCCTCGGATGGGTAGAAGGTCCTCTTCTAAAGGTGTTCCGCTTTCAGCCGGTGTTCTGCTTCCAGAAGGTATTCCGATTTTAGAAGACAGGAGTAGCGGACGTTTTGAAATCCCCCCGGAGTTAGCCATACTCACCGGTAACATTCTTGGGTAGGGCAGCAGCACGACGCTGGTCGAAAAAATGGCGTCGTCATTTCGTGCAGCAACTTCCGTGACTTGGCGGGGGCCGCATCCCGGCGGTGGTAGGCGGCCAAATGTTAGGTGAAGGTTAGGCGAGGTTAGTGATGGTTGATCAACTCCAGCATGCGACCGAAGCGCTGCGGAAAGCGCTGGCCCAGGTTGAACGCCTGAAACGCACCAATCGTGCGTTGCTGGAGCGGTCGAGTGAGCCAATCGCGATCGTCGGTATGTCCTGCCGCTTCCCGGGCGGGGTCGATAGCCCGGAAAGCCTGTGGCAGATGGTGGCCGACGGCCGGGACGTGATATCGGAGTTTCCGACCGATCGCGGATGGGATCTGGCGGGGTTATTCGACCCCGATCCCGACGTGCGCCACAAGTCGTACGCGCGCACCGGGGGCTTCGTGGATGGTGTCGCGGACTTCGATCCCGCGTTCTTTGGTGTAGGGACGAGTGAGGCGCTGGCGATGGATCCCCAGCATCGGATGTTGCTGGAGCTGTCGTGGGAGGCGTTGGAGCGGGCCGGGATTGATCCCAGCGGGTTGCGTGGTAGCGCCACCGGGGTGTTCGCCGGAGTCGTCGTCCAGGGCTATGGCATGTTGGCCGAGGAGACCGAGGGCTACCGTCTGACCGGCACGACGTCAAGCGTGGCGTCGGGGCGGGTGTCGTATGTGCTCGGGCTGGAGGGCCCGGCGGTGTCGGTGGATACCGCGTGTTCGTCGTCGTTGGTGGCGTTGCATATGGCGGTGCAGTCGTTGCGTTCGGGTGAGTCCGACCTGGCGCTGGCCGGCGGGGCGACCGTCTTCGCCACGCCGACGGTCTTCGTGGAGTTCAGCCGGCACCGTGGGCTCGCGCCGGATGGCCGGTGCAAGGCCTACGCCGGCGCGGCCGACGGGGTCGGCTGGTCCGAGGGCGGGGGCATCCTGGTGGTGGAGCGGTTGTCGGATGCGCGGCGGTTGGGTCATCCGGTGTTGGCGGTGGTGCGGGGTTCGGCGGTTAATCAGGATGGGGCGTCGAATGGATTGACCGCGCCGAATGGCCCCTCGCAGCAGCGGGTAGTGCGTGCGGCGTTGGCTAACGCGGGGTTGAGCGCGGCTGAGGTGGATGCGGTCGAGGGGCATGGGACTGGGACCACGTTGGGTGATCCGATTGAGGCTCAGGCGTTGTTGGCGACGTATGGGCAGGACCGCGGTTCGGGTGAGCCGCTGTGGTTGGGGTCGATCAAGTCGAATATGGGTCACACGCAGGCCGCCGCGGGGGTGGCGGGTGTCATCAAGATGGTGTTGGCGCTGCGTCATGAGGTGTTGCCGGCGACGTTGCATGTGGATGCGCCGAGCCCGCATGTGGATTGGTCGGTGGGGTCGGTGTCGTTGTTGACGCAGCCGCGGGCGTGGCCGGCGGCGGGTGGGGTGCAGGGTCGGGTTAGAAGGGCTGGGGTGTCGTCGTTTGGGGTTAGTGGCACTAATGCGCATGTGATTGTGGAGGCGGCCGCGCCCGAGTCGGAACCAGTCGAGGTCGGGCCCAGGGTGCCGGTGGTGCCGTGGGTGGTTTCGGCGAAGTCGGCGAGCGCGTTGGCGGCTCAGGCTGCTCGGTTGGCTGAGCATGTGGGCGCGCATCCAGAGCTTGATATTGCTGATGTGGGGTGGT
>NZ_JBKQQD010000395.1:0-3383 GCF_052144515.1 Mycobacterium sp.
GCTCAGGGTGGCCAGTTCGACGTCCTCGACGGTCTTCCAGGGGCCGGTGCGGGCCGGTCCGTAGATCAGCTCAGACTTGTAGTATCCGTTCAGCGTTTCGGCCAGGGCGTTGTTCCACGTCGTCAACTGCGCTCGATCCGGTCGGTGATCAGCGAACTGTTGGGGTGACGCACCCGTTTCATCCGTGGTCCGGGCGGGAGTTTGTGTTTCTGGCGGTTCGGCAGACGTGGTCGCAGGATCGGGTGTTCTTCCTCGACGGGGAGGGCCGGCAGTTCTCGCTGCCGGTGGGCTGGACGGATGCGGCCGAGCCGGACGCGTTCGTCACGATGGCCGCGGGCCGGTCGCCGTTCCGGTTCGCCGATCTGGTCGAACTGCGGCGGTTGATCGACGGGCTATCCGACTGAACGACTGTAAACAGAATTATGCCGCTAGTGTTAGGAAGATTATGCCGTCAGAGCTCACGGGCACGTCGTTGGAGTTCTGTAATTGTCGTCGTTATCGAGTTACAGTGCTGTGATTTCGCGGCGTTGTGGGGCGTGTCGAACATCAGATCATCAACATATGGCGGCATAATTGTTCTTACACACGAGTCAGGAGGTGCCTTGTGGCGCGGAAGTCGGATGCGAAGAAGGCGGCGCTGGCCGAGACACGGACGCTGAATCCCCGCCCGGAGGCGGTGCGCGACGAACAGTTCGCGTCCTCGGAGTTCTTCGATGCCCGCGATCTGGTGCAGGTCAAATACGAGATGGTGCGAAGGGTACGGGTCGACGGCGCCCCGGTCACGGCCGCGGCGGCCACGTTCGGGTTCTCCCGGCCGTCGTTCTACGAGGCCGCCGCCGCGGTGGACCGCGAGGGGCTGGGTGGGCTGGTGCCGGCCAAGCCCGGCCCGCGGCGCGCGCACAAGCTCACCGACGAGGTCATCGCCTACGCCCGGCGGCTGCGCGAGCAGGACCCCGGGGTTGGGTCGGCGCAGCTGGCTGATGCGATCGCGGCCAAATTCACGCTCAGGGTGCACCCGCGATCGGTGGAGCGGGCCTTGGCCCGCGCTGAGAGTTCCAAAAGTGGAGACGCGCAATGACATCGACGGTACGGGCGGGGACAGATCCGACGTTGTGGACGGCTATGAGCGGCTGCGGGCCCGCGCGCTTGGCGGCGATGCCGACGGGTGGCGGTTGGGGCTGGGGGTGTTGCAGCAGCGCGGGGTCGCGGCATGGCTGCGGGTGCGCCAAGCGGCCGTCGCGACGGTCTCACCGCCCACGCCCACCCGGGCGGGGGCGCGCCTTGCCGGGGGTGTTGAGGCCGAGTTGGTCGGGTTGCTGGCGTCGATGGCGCTGGCTGTCGCGTCGCGGGGGTGATCGGCGATGAGCGAGCAGACCGCGGCGAAGGTGACCGGCGCGCACCTGGCCCGCACCGCCTACCTGTACGTGCGCCAATCGACACTGCGGCAGGTGCTGACCAACACCGAATCCGCCGCCCGCCAGTACGCGTTGCGGCAGAAAGCGATCGCGCTGGGCTGGCAAGCCGAGGCGATCGTCACCATCGACACCGACCAGGGCCAGTCCGGCGCCAGCGCCGCCGACCGGGAAGGCTTCCAGCATCTGGTCGCCGAGGTCAGCATGGGCCACGCCGGGATCGTGTTGGGTCTGGAGGTATCCCGGCTGGCCCGCAACAACGCCGACTGGCACCGACTGCTCGAGATCTGCGCCATGTCGGCCACGCTGATCTGCGACGAGGACGGCCTGTATGACCCGACCGACTTCAACGACCGGCTGCTGCTCGGGCTCAAGGGCACCATGAGCGAGGCCGAACTGCACTTCATCCGGGCCCGCCTCATCGGCGGCCAATTGTCTAAGGCCCGCCGCGGCGAACTGCAGATGGGCCTGCCCGTCGGCCTGGTCTACGACCCCACCGGCAAGGTCGTGCTCGACCCGGATACCGGCGTGCAACACGCCATCCGGCACGTGTTCACCCTGTTCGCCCGCACCGGCTCGGCCCGCGCAACCGTACAGCAATTTAACGCCGACGGGCTGCTGTTCCCGGTACGGGTGCACACCGGTGCCCACAAGGGCGAGCTGGCCTGGATGCCGCTGCAGCACTGGCGGGTGCTGCGCACCCTGCACAACCCCCGCTACGCCGGCGCCTTCGCCTACGGCCGCCGCCGCGAATGCCTCGCCGGCAACGGCAAGAAGAGCTACCAACTCGTGCCGCGCGAGCAGTGGATCGCGCTGATCCGCGATGCCCACCCCGGCTACATCAGCTGGGACCAGTACGAAACCAACCAGAAGCTGCTGCTAGACAACGCCACCGCCCACGGCGACGACCGCGCCGCCGGGCCCGCCCGGGAAGGAGCCGCGCTGCTGCAGGGCCTGGCCATCTGCGGGCGCTGCGGACGCCGGATGACGGTGCGCTACCACACCCGCCGCGGCATCGAAGTCCCCGACTACCAATGCATGGACCGCTGCATCCAAGACGGTGCGCAACGCTGCCAAACCATCCCTGGCGCCACCGTCGACGCCGCCGTCGGCAGCCTGCTGCTCGACACCCTCACCCCGCACGCGCTCGAGGTCGCCCTGACCGTGCAGGCCGAACTCGACACCCGCGCGGCCGAAGCCGACGCACTGCGCCGCGGGCACGTCGAACGCACCCGCCACCGCGCCGACCTGGCTCGTCGCCGCTACCTGGCCGTCGACCCCGACAATCGGCTCGTCGCCGACAGCCTCGAAGCCGACTGGAACGACGCGCTACGAGCCCTGCACACCGCGCACGAGGACTACGAACGCGCCAGCGCCGCCGCCACAGCCACCCTCACCGACGAACTGAAGGACCGAATCCGTTCGCTGGCAACAGATTTCCCCGCCCTCTGGTCCAACCCCAATACCCAACAGCGCGACCGCAAACGCATGGTCCGCCTCCTAGTCGACGACGTCACCCTGCACAAGACCGACAGCATCCACCTGCACGTGCGCCTGCGTGGCGGGCAGACCCACAGCCTCGCCGTCGCGATCCCACCCACATCCTGGCAAGCCCGCCAAACCCGCCCGGACACCCTCGCCGCACTCGACCGGCTCCTCGACACCCACACCGACGCCGAAACCGCTCACGCGCTCAACGCCGACGGTCACCATTCCGGCGAGAACAAGCCGTTCACCGCCGGCATCATCGTGCACATCCGCTGCAAGTACCATCTACCTAGCCACGCCGACCGGCTCCGCGCCCAAGGCTTGCTCACCGCCAACGAACTCGCGCAACGTCTCGACGTGCACCGCAGCACCATCAAGAACTGGACCCGAGCCGGAATCCTCAACTCACACAAGGCAAACGACAAGAACGAGCGCCTCTACCAACCACCCATACCCGGCGACCCCCGCCTCACCACCCGACAA
>NZ_JBKQQD010000396.1:0-15374 GCF_052144515.1 Mycobacterium sp.
GGCAGGTTGACGCCAAGGGTAGGCACGTCGCCTGGCGTTACCGGATAACCCGCTACGAGCAGGACGGCCAACCGAGGTGGTGGTTGGACGGGACCGGCCAGCACCCGTGGACCAGCGACGACGTCGAGTACCTGAAGGACGTGGCCGAGCACCACGCCGGTCGACTGTTGCGCAGACAGCGATGGCGGCCCAAGAGCATGTACAACGGCCAGGAGCCGCCGCTGTGGATAGGTGGTCGAGGGTGGTCCTCATGAGAACGGGGAATTGTGGCCACCCGCAGACAGCGGCGAAATTCGGCCCCTGATCGGCAACCAGTTCCCAAAGCGCAATAGAGCGCTATGCCGATTTGATGCTCACGCATGCTGCACACTCCTGATCGGGAAAGGAGCGATGACTCTTGACGCCGTCAAGACCCGGGAACGAAACCGCAGGTAACGAGCGGGACTGAATTGGAACGATACGGAGCGAACCTGCAGGGCAAACCATATTTCCGCAGGTAAAGGCTGGGGTTCAAGTCCCCCTTCGCCCACCAATGTGATGTGTTACAGACTTCCCCGGCCATCGGCCGGGGATCTTTATTTGATTGCGCCAGTAGTTTCGGCCGGAGTTGATGTGGTGGCTGCCGAGGACCCGGCGGCACAACCGGATTGCGCTTACTCGACGGATTCACTGGGGAAGAAGGCGCCGTTTCTGCTCGGTGAATTCCTCGTCGGTGAGGATTCCCGAGTCGCGCAGGGAGGCCAGTTCACGTAGCTCGGCAGCGATACCCGTGATGGGGCCGCCTGGCGGAGTTTTCGGCGGTGCGGGTGGTTCGGGCTGCGGCGCTTCAGCCGGCTTTTGGATCGGCGCCCCGACCCGTTCCCCGATCCGCTCCCGGCGGCCGGTCCCACCCGTACCGGCAGTGCCGGCCATTGCGCGCCCGGCCATGCCCGCGAGGGCCATCTGACTGAACACGCTTCCTGCGCTACCCGCGGAAGCTTCTGCGGCGGAGCCGAGGCTGGTGGCCGGTAATGCCACCGCGCTTAGGCGTATCTCCGGGGCGGCCGAAGCCCAGGCCGTCGGCACCGACATCCTGCCGATCGTGTTCGCCTCGCCCATGGCCGCCGAAACCGGCGAGCCCAGGTTCGTGATCACCGGGAACGGCGTTGGGGGAACCGGCGCCGTGCCCGGCCAGGGCTGGACTCCGGCCCAGCCGCTGACGATGTCATCCGTGTGGAAACCGGTCAAGGCGCCGACAACGTCGAAGGGAAAAGACACGGACGTCAATGGTGCGTCAATACCGAGTCCGGCCACGCTGCTTGGTGCGTCGAGAAAAATCGCAATTAGATCGCTGGCCAGGTCCAACAGGTTCAACAGCGACGGATCGGCCGCAGCCGGGGACGCAGCGTTGCTCAGCGCGCTGGGTACTGCAGAGAGCGCTTGCTGCGCCGAAGAGATCGCGCTCTGTACGTTGCCTGCGGGGGTGGCGCCGGCTTGGGCCGCCGCGGCCGCTTGGTTCGCTTGCCCGCTCGAGTTGGTGCTCGTCGGGGGCGAACTGAATGGCGTCAGCGATGTCGCCGACGCCGACGCGCCGGCATAGCTGTACATAGCAGCGGTGTCTTGGGCCCACATCTCGGCGTACTGCGTCTCGGTAGCCGCTATCGCCGGGGTGTTCTGCCCAAACAAGTTGGTCGCCACCAGGGCCATCAAGAGGCTGCGGTTGGCCGCGACCACCGGCGGCGGCACCGTTTCGGCGAACGCCGCATCGTAGGCGGCGGCCGCCACTGTGGCCTGGTTTGCCGTCTGCTCAGCCTGCGCGGCAGTGGTTCTCATCCAGGCCACATACGGGGCGGCCGCGGCAGCCATCGTCGCCGCCGACGGGCCCAGCCAGGGTCCGGCGATCAGTCCCGCGATGGCCGACTGATACGAGCTCGCCGTCGATTGCAGCTCGGCAGCCAGCGCGTCCCACGCCGACGCGGCGGCCATCATCGGTCCCGATCCAGGACCGGCATACATGCGGGCGGAGTTGACCTCCGGCGGCAGTAGTGCGAAATCCATGTCGTTTCCTCCGATCGATTAGCCCGCCGCCAAGGCATCGGCGGCTCGGTGACGGCGTGCGAGGCGGCGCCAGCACCCAAGCTGATCACGACAGCGGTGATGCCGTCGTTGCCGAGGTCTCGTCGGTGGAGGCCAGAATTGCCCGGGTGGACATCGTCGAAACCCGTCGGACATCTTCGAAGCGTAGGAGCCGCGCATCGCCTAGCAGCGAAATACCAGCAAAAACGTGTCCGTGTTGTTTCGCGCGAAGCAACCCCCGCTGCGCCGGTGGCCTATTTGCTCGGCTGCGTCTGTACCCAGCGCCGAATCTCGGCGGTGACGGGATCGGTGAGCTCGGCGAACTCGGGATGCCTCTCAATCACGTTGGCGACCATCGAGCACACCGGGACGATGCGCTTGCCGTCAGCGCGAGCCGCGTCGAGAGCGTGCTCGACGAGGATGGTCGCCAGGCCGCGTCCGCCGAATGCGGGGTCGATCACGGTGTGATAGAAAACCCGCTCATCGCCGCGATCGGCGAAATCGGCGAAACCGACGGTTTCTCCCTCAACGGCAATGGTGTACTTGCCGTCCTGCGTGCTGACCGTGGTTTGCGCGCCGGTCTTATCTGCAGTCATGTGTCTTCCTTCGTTGCGCTGGCGGTCGAGGCCGCAGCTGGGTGGTAGGCAGTGGCGGGGCGGGCAGCCGCGTGACCGAACCTTGATACCCCTGGACGGCACCGAAGCGCTCGTCGGCGTCCTCCCATAGTTGGCGGTAGCTGACGATGTCGTCGTGGCTGCGCCCGACGAAGTTCCACCACATCACCAGCTCTTCGGCGAAGGGCGTGCCGCCCAACAGCACGACGCGTGCCGGCCGGTCTGAAAGATTGCGCAAGTGCAGTGCGCGACTTCCGGGGCTTTGGTACCCCAGGTCGCTGGCGGCGAGGATGGTTCCGCCTACCTCTACGGGGCCGGAGTCGCACAGGACACCGTGTTCGAATGCGGGGTTGACCTCGATGTCCAGCCGGGCGTTCGCGTCGAGATCGATCTGGGCGCCGAGCAGTGGAGTAAAGGTGTGAACCGGCGAACGGCTGCCGGCCAGCTCGCCGAGAAATACCCGAGCCACCGCACCCGGGAGCGACGTGGGTGAGGGCACATAGTGGGCGAAGTCGCGTCCGGTGTCGCGATCGGAGTCAGGTAGGGCGACCCAGAGCTGCACACCGTGCAGCACGGCGGCTGACTCGACCGACACCTCGGAATGACAAATACCCGCGCCGGCCGTCATCAGATTCAGCTCGCCGGGCTGGACCAGGGCATGCACGCCGGCGCTGTCGCGATGCTCCACTGCCCCACCGAACAACCAACTGACCGTTTGCAATCCCGTGTGTGGGTGCGGCGGGACGTCCATCCGCGCGGACACAGGGCAGTAGTGGTCGATGAAGCACCACGCACCGATCAGCGAGCGTTGCCGTTGCGGCAGCGTCCGCTGGACCCGCATCGCCCGCGGTCCACCCAATGGAACCGCGCGTGGATGGAGGACCTGCACCATGGGCAAAGCGCCCGAGACCCGCGAAACGCCGCAGGCGGCTTCGGCCGGCGCGGTCTCGAGGTTGCTCACGTCGCGACAGTACCTCTGGAATTCACCTGGGCGGGCGCAGCACCTTCATGGCGACTCGCATGATCGGTTCGGGGATCTGATCCTGCACCGACAACGCGGCATCTGCCACGCGGGATCGCAGCGGGGCGCCGCGACCAAACACCCGATTCAGGGGTCCCCCGGACGGCTCGATCACCATATGCAGCGGCGGGGTGGCCCACAGCGGCGCCCAGCGCATTCGAGATGACCATCCGCTGGATTTCGCTGGTGCCCTCAAAGATGGTGTACAGCTTGACATCTCGATACCACTTCTCGACTGGGTGATCGGTGATGTAGCCCCAGCCGCCCATCGTCTGGATCGCGCGCTCGGTGGCCTTGACGGCAACCTCGCTGGCGGCGAGCTTCGACATGGAGCCCTCGCCGCGCTCGAATGGGACCCCGCTGGCGGCCATCCAGGAGGCACGCCAGGTCAGCAGGCGGGCAGCGTCGATCTGAGTTGCCAAGTCCGCCAGCGGGAATGCGATGCCCTGGGCCGTTGATGATCCAGTCCCCATTTCCCGAGCCGTCGCGGCGGGCGCGGGTGCGCAGATTGCGCATGTCACTGCCGCCTTCGGGTTCGGAAATCGCCAGCGCCGCGAGTTTGAGATCGCCTGGCGTTCCGAAACATTCGGGTGCCCACTGCAACATCTGCTCCGGCGACGCGGCCTGACCGATCGCCGACAGCGCCAGTGCCGGCATGACGATCGCCAGGCCGATTCCGGCGCAGCCCCAGAACAGTTCCTCCATGAACATCGGCAGGGACAATCCTGTGGGGTCACCGATCAAGTCGCGATAGAACAACGGGCTGTAGAAGCCACGCTGGGCGGCCTCCTCCAGCACCGGCGAGGGGAACTCCTGCCGCTGGTCATAGTGCAGCAACCGGACGTATCACAGATTCGGCGAACTCGTGCGCGCGCCGGGCCAGGTCGTGCTGCGCTGCGGTCGGTGTCAGGTCGAACGTCATGCCAACGCCTACCCCGTCGGCTGCGGCAGCAAACTGTATATCGCTGCCGGTCAGTCGATGCGCTGTTTATGCCGCCGGACGTGGACCAATCCGCGAGGCAGGCAGGTGCAGCACCAGTGCCGTCACCGGAACCGTCTCGTGTCCACTGCGCGCCAATAGGGCCGCGTTCTCGGGGAGCTGCCTGGAGTTGATTTCGCCGGCTGCGATGCGGCGCAGAATCTCGTGGGCCTGGGCGAGCTGTGCGCGCTTGCGGTATTGGCCGCCGGGAAGTTTGATGCCGGCCCAGACGCCGTACTCTTCGCGGTGCTTGATGGCGCGCTGGGCGCACTGCCGCTGCTGGGCCAGCGGGCAGCGGCGCAGGCACTGGATCCGCGCCTCGGTGGCCGACCGCTCGTATGCGCGCGCCTTCGCCGCGCCGTCACCACTGTCGTCGTCGGGGTAACCGAACCATAGTTCCGGGTTGGTTGTGCAGGGGTGTCCCATGGCGAACATGTCAATGCCTCCTTCTCCGAGGTAAAACGTAGGCAAAAGCGTATACAAAAACTAGCGCCCTCCGCAAGTGAAACGTGATAAAAACGTATATCCACAGGCTGGGCCCGGTGGCTGTGTAATATCCGGCTATGGCCGGAGCGTGCGATGAGCCGTGAGTCGGCCGGCGCGGCTATCCGGGCGCTGCGCGAGTCCCGCGACTGGTCGCTGGCAGACCTTGCGGCCGCCACCGGCGTCAGCATCATGGGACTCAGCTATCTGGAGCGCGGCGCCCGTAAACCGCACAAAGGTACAGTTCAGAAGGTTGAGAATGGGGTTGGCCTGCCGCCGGGCACCTACTCGCGGCTCTTGGTTGCTGCTGATCCCGACGCCGAGTTGGCCCGGCTGATGGCCGCGCAGACACCGCAGGCGATGACCCCACGACGTGCGGCGGCGGTCGTGGTCGACCGCCGCAGCGACACGGAAGTCCTCGAGGGCTACGCCGAAGCGCAGCTCGATGCCATCAAATCCGTCATCGATCGGCTGCCTGCGACGACATCAAACGAATATGAGACGTATATTCTGTCTGTGATCGCGCAGTGCGTGAAGGCGGAGATGCTGGCGGCCAGTTCCTGGCGGGTGGCGGTCAACGCCGGCGCGGACTCGACAGCCCGGTTGATGGAGCACCTCACGGAACTGGAGGAGACGCGCGCCGACCTGCTGAAGCGGATGCCTACCAGCCTGAGCGCTCGATTCGACGGCGCATGCGCGCAATCGTCGTTGCCGGAACCGATCATTGCGGCATTGCTCGGCGTCAGCAGCGACGAGGTGTGGGACATCCGCAACCGCGGCGTCATCCCCGCCGGAGCGCTCCCGCGTGTCCGCGCCTTCACCGAAACGGTCGAGTCGGCGAGCCGTAGCTCGACCAGCCAGGAGGGCAGCGAGTGATGCCAAGCGAAGTCGAAGCGCTCAGCCGCGCTCATCAAATGTTCGTCGGCAGCAGTCGTCAGGTTGCGCTGGACGCGGGCACAAGCCACGACCGGAGCCAGCTGGAGCGGGTCGCCGGACTGAATAGCGGTGCGGGACATGATCGTTATCAGCTCGCGGCACGCCGCAGCCGCGACGCGCTGGCGTCGGCCGCGCGGACAGACGCGGCGACCGAGGCCGTCATCGCCGGTGCCCAACGCGATCACGCTCAGGCGCGCCAGCTGACCAAGAGCGTCCTTGACCAAGCCCGTGCCGACGACATGGCTACCCAGGCCATGCCGGCCAGCCCAATGGCCCAGCGCGAGGCGATGCGCCGTCGCGCGGCGCGACTGCGCGCCCAACGAGCGCATGTGTTGGCGGCCCGCCGCCGGGGCCGGCGACACCTGACGGCGCTGCGCGCGCTGCGATACCGGATGTTGCACCATCATGCCCCCGGTTTCGCCGGACTGCCATCAGCGGACGGCCGCGCCGGAGTCGCGGTGCGCGCCGCGTTGTCGCGCTTGGGTCGTCCTTATGTCTGGGGCGCAACCGGTCCGGACCAGTTCGACTGTTCGGGGCTGGTCCAGTGGTCTTACGCGCAGGCGGGTCTTCACCTGGACCGCACTACTTATCAGCAGATCAACGACGGGATCCCGGTCCCGCGATCGCAGGTCAGGCCGGGCGATCTCGTCTTCCCACATGCCGGACACGTGCAGCTGGCCATCGGCAACAACCTGGTCGTCGAAGCGCCCTACTCGGGTGCATCGGTGCGGATCAGTCCGCTGGGCAGCAACGTGCAGATACGTAGGCCGCTCTGAGGCCGCTCTGAGGAGGTTGAACCCATGCCGGAGCAAGAACAATCCTCGCTGGCCGCCATCCAGGCGCGGCAGGCAGCGATGGCAACCTTGCACGGTACGGTTGCCGACGCCGACCGAGTGCTGGCCGAGGCGCTTGCCGACGCTCATGCCGTGATGCGCGAGAGCATCAGCCGACTCGATGCGATCGCCGCCGAAATCGACCGCGTAGCGTCGGGCCAGGCCAACCCCGCCGTCGACACCCCGATGGGCGCGCGCGAATTTCAGAAGTTTCTGGTTGCCAAACAACGGGAGATCGCGGCGGTAGTGGCGCATGCGCACGAACTCGACCGCGCCAAAAGTGCTGTGCTGCAGAGCTTGCGGGCACAATACACACTCCCGCCGGGCTAGCGCGACTCCACGTGGGCTCTTCGCTCACAGCCGCCACGAGGTGAATTGTCGGCGGCACCATGCCGCACTACTCTCACCCGGCATGGAGCGGTCCTAGACCAATGACGACCTATCGGGACGTTCTCGCCGTGGTCAAACAGATTCGGGATCGCACAGGCGACCCGAACGCATGGCAGACCGGGCTGACGCCGAATGAGGTGGTCGCCGTGGTCACCCCCACGACACGTCCCGAACAGCTCGACGCGATTCGCAGCAGGATTCGCCAGCAGCACCCGGACGTATTCGGGGTGGCGGCGGGCGATCCGCGCGTACCGCCGTTCCCATCAGACACACCTCCGGCGTCTCACGAGCCGCAGCAGGGCGAGGCCGCCAAGGCTATTGCAGACGCCGAAGCTGCTCTGGCGCACCAGAATTCAGCCAGTTCTCAACTCGACCTGCAAGTTATTTCGGCGATCCTGAATGCCCACTTGAAGACGGTCGAGGGTAGCGAGGCATTGAGCAAGCTGCAGCAAGAGACCGAAGTCGCGGTTCGGACGCGCTCAGATCTGGACACCCCGGCCGGAGCGCGCGACTTCCAGCGGTTCCTCATCAGCAAGCTCAGGGACATCCGAGCGGTGGTCGCCAACGCCAGCCTCGATGACACCTCGAAGTCAACGCTGATGGCCGCATGGACATCGCTGTACGACGCCTCGAAAAACGAACCGGCCGTTCCCGGTCGCCGGCGACCCGCACCGGCCACCCCCGACAATCCACCCGCGGCGGGCCCCAGCCAACAAGCGGCATCGCCTGACGCCGCAGCGGATCCGTATCTCGATTCGCTGCTCGACGACCCCGGCCTGCTGGCCGACGGCTTACCCGCGCAGGATCCGAGCGCTGCGGCTCCCCCGCCACCGGCAATGCCGATGGCGCCGATGATCCCCAGCATTCCCAGTCTTGGCGGGGGATCGCTGCCGGGCGGGTTTTCAGGGTTTTCAGGACCGGGCTCCGCTCCCGGCTGGAATAGCGAAGGCGGGCTGCCCCTTTCCAGACTTTTTGACCGCGCCGAGCCCGACCCGGCGGACGCCGACGAAGCGGGCGACCACAAAGACGCCGAAGCAGTCGAATCGTCGGGCGAAAAGCCCGAATCGCCACCGACGGGTCCCACGGGCTCGACGGGCCCGACAGTGGTCACCTTGCCCGACGGCGAGACGGTGACGGCCGGGAGCCCACAGCTGGCGGCGGCGATCAAGGCCGCGGTCGGCGGAACGCCGATCGCCCAGGCCTTCCACCAGCAGGGCATTACCATTCCCCCGCCGGGGACGGCGGTCACCGATCCCATCGATCCGCTGCGGGTCATTCCGGGAGATATCGGTATCCTCAGCGACCGTCACGCCCTCGCTCTCGGGCACGGTAAAGCGCTGCTCGACGGCCAGATTCAGCACATCGCGACCGTGAGCGGGCCGAGCTTTCTAGGCTGGGAGCACCCGCCTGTAACGCAAGGGCCGGCGACCGCAACCGCGCCGGCCAGGACCGACCCACCGACCCCAACCCGGCCGGCGGCAACGTCGCCCACCGGCGACTGAATAGGAGACAGCGGATGGCAGATCGAATCCATGTGGTGCCCGCGCAGTTGCGTGAAGCCGCTGTCCATCACGAGCAGACCTCCGACTACTTGCGGACCGTGCCATCATCGCACCCCGCGATCCAGGAGAGTCTGGACTCACTCGGGCCGATCTTCGGTGAGCTGCGTGAGGCCGGCCGCCAACTGCTGGAACTGCGACGGCAGTGCTACGAGCAACAAGCCGATAACCACGCTGACATGGCACACAACCTCAGGATGTCGGCGACGAAGTGGGACCAGCACGAGGAACAGGCGGCACAAGATTTCGGCGGCATCATTGACGGCGGTCGATGACTGACGCCAATCCCGCCTTTGACACGGTTCACCCGAGCGGACATATCCTGGTCCGCTCCTGTCGCGGCGGATATATGCACAGCGTCGCCCTGAGCGCTGAGGCGATGGACACCGACGCCGCCAACTTGGCGCAGGCCATCCTGTTGACCGCCGATGTGTCATGCCTCAAGGCGTTGCTGGAAGTGCGCAACGAGATCGTGGCCGCCGGCCACACCCCGTCCGGGGAGGTTCCGACCGCCCACGATCTCGACGCGGCAATCGAAAAACTGCTGGCGCATCAACTGCGCCGCCGCAATAAGGTGGATTGACCGGGCCGAAAGCCTAAAGCAGCCAGGGCTTGGCGGTATCGGGGTTGGGTGCGATATCGACTGGCGGCTCGATGGGATTGGCGCCGAACAACTCTCGCGCGCGGCGCAGCAACGCACGCACCTCGTCGAGTTGCTGCTGCAGCGCAGAATCAGCCATGTCCCCACGCTACCCAGGCCGGGGCGGCCGCACAATTCACCGCCTGACCTGGGCCGCCCGGGGCGGTAAAAGCCAGTGGCCGTTGCCGGTAGGCTTACCCAGTGGCGATCTTCGGTCGAAAAGCGGCGCGCCAGCGCCTCCGGAGAGCGACAAGGGAATCCCTCACGATTCCCACCTTCAGTTCTCCTGTCGATTGCACCCCTTGGGTGATAGGTGGGCTCTGGCCCGCCGAGCTCTCGACGGCCAGCGCCGAAACCGCCACGCTGGCAGAGTATCTCAATGCCGACCTGCGGCGGATTGCAAGTAGCGCCAACGACGAGCTGAGGATCATCAGGCGAGCGGGAATGGCTGATTTGGCCCGTCAGGAGGAAGAGGCACGAGTCATCAACGAGGCCCGAGGCCGTGCCGAGGGGCGAGTCGAGTCGACGGTTCGTCAGCTGCGCACCGCGACGGCCGGCGGCCGGGTGCAACCCCCGCGGCATGCCGTCAGGGAATTCGCCGCAGCAACGGATATCGATAAGACACAAGTGATCCCCGCCCTCAGGGTGGTGGAAGTGCCGGAGATCGTCGAGGACCGCGAGGTGGTGCCGGTCGAGCGCGAAGACCAATCCGGGCCCGCGATGGCTGAGCGAGCGGAAACCCCGGAGCCGCCGAAAGCGCCGCAGGCTACCGCGCCAGTGGAATCCGGCGCGGAACGATTACGGCGGCTCGTCGCGTTTGTGGCCCGTCAAGAACCGAGGCTGAACTGGGCGGCCGGCGATTACGAGGACGGCACGACGGTATTGGTCACCGACCTCGCCCACGGGTGGGTGCCCGCGGGAATCAAGCTGCCGGCCGGCGTGCGGCTGTTGGAGCCCGGGCGACGCACTGGCCGGGCTTCCGCACTGATCGGCGACGCGCCGCGCGCCGCGACCTATAGTCCCGGCGATCCCTTGGGCTGGTCGATTGACTTCGCCGCGACACAGCCCTCGGTGCAGCCGCGCGAATTGCCAGCCGTCGATGACCTGGGATGGCAGTTGATCCAAGCCACGCACTGGCGCGACGGAGTGCCGCGCATAGTGCATACGTTGGCTAAGGCCGCGGCCACCGGCGTCGTAGACGACGAAGTCGACCTGCTGCGGGTGCACCTCGATACGGCGCGTTACCGGCTGCTGGACCAGTATCCGGACGTCGATCCCGGGCTCCTGCTCAACTGTCTGCTGATGGCCGCCACCGAAGGCATCGTCACCGGAGACTTGGTATCGGCGAACTATCACTTCTCATGGTTCCAGAAACTCGACGCGCCGCCGGCCAGCGGATGGGCCGCGAATCCCTAAGGCTGCCGGCCTAAGACATGCGCCAAATTATGAATTGACGCTGGTTAGAGCGGTCGACATACTGGCATCGTGTCGGGGTCGGACAGTCGCAGCGAGCGGAGCGACCTGAAAGACCGAGCTCTCGTCGAATCGGTTCTGCGGGAACTGAGCGAGGCCGCGGACAAGTGGGAAGCCCTTGTCGCGCAGGCCGAAACCGTCACGTACAGCGTGGATCTCGGCGACATTCAGGCCGTCGCAAATTCCGACGGCAGGTTGCTCCAGTTGACGTTACATCCGGGCGTGAGCGGCTACGCCCATGGCGAGTTGACTGACCGCTTGAACCTCGCGATCGCGGCGCTGCGCGAAGAGGCCGAGGCCGAGAACCAGGCAAGGTACGGCGGACAACTGCAGTGACGCTGGTGCCGATACGGCAGATCGGCGCTACTTCAGGTCCGTGGCGACCCGCTCCGATACGGCTTCCAAAACGGCTAGGTGGTCGTCGACAGTCGCCAGCCCGGCGTTCATGGTGTTCACCGACAGGTGCGTGGCCCCGGCAGCTGTCCAGGCGGCGATCTGGGCCGCGGCCTTGTCGCGGTCGCCGGTCCAACTGACCCGGCCTTCCATTCCGAGGCTGTCGGCGTCGCGGCCCGCGGCGGCCGCGGCGTGCTTCACCTGTGCAGTCGCGTGGTCCAGGCCCGGTCCGGGTTCCATCATCGGAAACCAGCCGTCGCCGAGCCGTCCGGCGCGTTCGTAGGCGCGCTCTGAGGCCGCGCCGAACCACACCGGGATCGGCCGCTGATTCGGCAGCGGGGCCAGGCCCGCGGCGGTCACCGTGTGGTATTTCCCGTTGAAGGTGACCGACCGTTCGGTCCACAACATGCGCATGACCTCGACCTGCTCCTCGGAGCGTCTGCCGCGGTTGGTGAAATCCTCGCCGAGCGCCTCGTACTCGACGGCGTTCCAGCCCAGCCCGATACCGAGCCGGAACCGCCCCCCGGTGAGCAGATCGACCTCGGCGGCCTGCTTGGCCACCAACACCGACTGTCGCTGCGGCAGGATGATGATGCCGGTGACGAGTTCCAGGGCGGTGACCGCCGCCAGGTAGCCGAACATGACGAACGGCTCATGAAACGTTGAATCGATGTCGTAGGGGCCCTGCCAGCCCTGGTGCAGAGTCGTGTCAGCGCCCACGACGTGGTCGTAGGCGAGGATGTGGGTGAACCCGAGTCCTTCCACGCCCTGGGCGTACGCGCGGACGACGGCGGGGTCTCCCCCGAGCTCGGTTTGCGGGAACACAACTCCGATGCGCATGCCCGGCACAACCGTGCCGCACCGCAATTGCTTCCCGCGCAATCAAACCCGCAGAAAGGCCCTTTCAGGCAAACCTGGTAAAGGGTCGGTGAAGGGCCTCTGAACCGCGCACCCGAAGAGATTCGAACTCCCAACCTTCTGGTCCGTAGGCGGATTCGACCCGTCTGCGATGGTTTGCCACTGTCTGCCGAGTGCGACCACGGTGGGCGCGAATTGCCCTCTGAACTGCGGTGATTCGTCTATAACCGTCCATACAAGTCGGTTGCCGTTCGGGGGCGTCTGAGCGGTGAGTTTCGCGCGAGTTGTGTCACTATCGTGTCACTCTCGGGGCATCCAATCCGCCCGTCATCGCCGGAATGGCCCATCTACACCGGGTGCGCTCGGCGTTGCACCTTAGACACGATGTCCGGTCAACAGTTTCGAAGCTACACCGGACCTAGCAATTCGCTGCTGAGCCCGGCACAGTGAGGGTGAGCGTGGATGCAAGGCCCACTTAGGTTTGTGGCGGATTAAGGACTGCCAACGCTCACATACCGCATTAAACTTAAGTATTTACTTAGGTATGATGCGGGATATGGTTATATACAGTACTATATCCGCCATGAATCTAAGTGCGCACGCTGCAACCAGCCCCGTCGGTGCTGACCGACGCATCCCAAGGTGGGCCTCGGCGGTGATTGCCGGGCTTGCTCGCGATCGACCGATCGTCGTGACCACCGAAGATCTCGCCCTACGGCTAGCGGAAGCCGATAGTGAGCGCGATGTCGATTCGGCAATACGCGAACTACGCCGCCTGGGCTGGCTGGTCGGCCTGCCGGCGCACGGAACTTGGGCATTTATCCCGCCCGGAGAGGCTGCCGTGTCCGACCCGTATCTTCCGGTCCGTGCATGGCTGGCGCGTGACCACGACGCAGGCTGCATGCTGGCCGGTGCCGCCGCTGCATGGCATCTCGGGTACCTCGATCGGCAACCTCAGGGTCGCGTTTCAGTGTGGCTTCCGGCCGAAAAGCGGCTTCCAGACGGCATGCGCAAATACGTGTCCGTTGTAAAAATCTCCTGGAATATCCAGGACACCGCCCAGCTGGCCCCTAGCACGGCGCTACTCCTCAGACGGCGGCTCGATATCGTCTCGTGGGCAACAGGACTACCCGCGTTTGGCCCGGAGGCCCTGCTTGTGCAACTCGCCGCGCGCCCCTCATCATTCGGGCCATGGGCAGACATCGTCTCGCACCTAGATGTGCTAGCTGATGATTGCGTCGATGACCGCCTGCTGCCACTTCTTTCGGGGCAGTCGATGTCGACATGGCAACGTGCCAGCTACCTGATCGCCGTGGCGGGTGACCCTGAACGCGGCGCGGCGCTGCTCGCGAAAAATCAGATGAAGATGACGTCCGTCGTTCAATTCACTCATCCGCACATTCACGCGAGTCGCGGCACTAAGGGCGTGTGGGTTCCGGAATACCAGCTCGTCGATGATCTCGTCGCACCGTTGTTGTCCGTTGTTGGTAAGGCCTGACCGTGGCCGGCCTTACCCGCGCCCTAGTCGCACGTCACGCGACCGGGCGAGCCGATATATATGATGCAGCGTTGCTCGACGTCGCCCAAGATCACCTGCTTTTCCTCCTAGCCCAAGCGGTGAATTTCGGTGACGGTCGCCTGGTGTTTAAGGGTGGCACTAGCTTGCGGAAGTGTCGGTTAGGCAACGCTGGCCGATTCTCAACCGACTTAGACTTCAGCGCGCCCGACGACGACGTAGTGCTCGAGGTTTGCGGGCTTATCGACGGAGCACGCGTCGGTGGCTTTGAATTTGGCATCGTGAGCACCAGGGGCGATGGACGTCATTGGGGGCTGACGGTGAGTCATGCTGAATTGGGTGAGCCCCGGATTGCAGCCAGTGTCGAATTCGCGCGGCGCCCATTGGCTCTACCGCCGGAGCCGCTCCCTTTCGTGCCATTGCCGATCCATAGGGCCTACGGCTTTCCCTTGCCCACACTGCCAGTGGTCGCTGAAGCGGAAGCTTGCGCAGAAAAACTCGCGCGATACCGACGCGTCGCTTTCGCACGAGATCTCTACGACTTGAACCACTTCGCGACTTGCTCTTTCGACGAACCTCTCGTGCGGCGCTTATGGGTACTCAAGGTGTGGGCTGACGTGATCGACGATCGACGTGGCAACCCGCCCCTTCGGCCAGAAGACATCCTCACTGTCCGTCGTGAACAAGACTTCGAGCCCGACTCGATTGGGGCGTTGACCAGGCCCGTCGACATCCCGGACTGGGAAGCCCGGGTCCGACGTAGGTTCGCTTTCCTCAACGACCTCGACGTGAACGAACAGCGGTGGGCCTCCTGCAACGAACGTCACCGATCGGAAGTGCAAGACGCGCTCTCCGCGCTGCGCGGTTGATCTTGCCGCGCCTACTGGGCGCGCGCGCAGTACCGGAACCGCACACCGGTTGCCGCGCTGTCTACTGTCGTCAAAACCGTCGTCAAAATCGCAACAACGCCATCCTCAGATAGCACGAATGGCCTCTGACCTGTGCGCGCCCGAAGAGATTCGAACTCCCAACCTTCTGATCCGTAGTCAGAAACGGCCTATCTCGGGGTATCTCGCCATGTCCAGGCAACCCCATCTCACCTGCGCAAACCCTCTCACGATGTCCCGTGCTGACGCGAGATGTTTCACGCGAGTTGTGACAAGTCCGTGACAACGTCGATTACCGTTACAGAGGATACGCGAGATTGCGGTCCTGAGCGTTGACCTGTGATCAGAGCGCGACGGGGGATACGGCGCGCGATCGCGACCTCTGGGTTAGGAGCTAGCCGGTCGCCGTCTCCCCCGCTTCGGTCAGTCTCATAGTTGCAGGTCACAATGGCGCACCTGTCGAAGCCGTCACGTTGCGTTCCTCACCGTCTCGGCCATTGCATCGCGTTTCGTTCACAAATTCGTTCACAAGCCGGCGGATCGAGTCGAATTCCGGATACCGGGCGGTTAACGCCCACGGTAGGCCGCGCCCGAAGGGATCCGAACCCCAAACCTTCTGATCCGTAGGCACGGGCGGACGGCATGACTGGGCACGACGCGAGTTCGACTGTCGCGTAGTTGAGGGTGTATGGAAGCCCGACTGTCGTCATCGTTGTCGTCAGAACTGTCGTCAGCTC
>NZ_JBKQQD010000397.1:0-7286 GCF_052144515.1 Mycobacterium sp.
GGGATCCCAACACGGTTAATCTCACCATAGACCGGCCGGCTGAGTTACCGGTGTGATCAGCGCGGCTGCTGACCGGTAAACCGCAATTCGGGTCAGCGGGTACCAAAGATGGATGGTAGCGGGGACGACATCGGTTCGCGCACGAGCAATCCTGATAGAGACCCGATCAGGGACCAAACCACCATCCAAGGAGTAGCCGCCCTGAGAATGGTCATCCAAGAACTGCTGTGCAACAACGCATCAGCGGCCTTACCCGACATTGAGAACCGACATCGAAAAAGGAATAATCATGGTGACTTCACAACGCCGATCCGCCGATGAGGTGCGGGAGTTCGATGCCCCGCCGAGCCTGCCCGAGAACCTCCAACGGGTCCTCGTCGACCTCATCGAGCTGCACCTGCAGAGCAAACAAGCACACTGGAATGTCGTGGGCACCAACTTCCGCGATCTGCACCTGCAACTCGACGAAATCGTCGACATCGCACGCGAGGCCAGTGACACCATCGCCGAACGCATCCGCGCCCTCAACGCTGTTCCCGACGGACGATCCGACACCGTCACGGCATCGACCACACTGCCCGCCTTCCCCCCGGCCGAGCAGACCACCACCGACACCGTCGACTTCATCACCACCGCGATCTACGCCGCAGTCGACACCCTCCGCACCGTCCACGACGACGTCGACACCGCCGACCCCTCCAGCGCCGACCTGCTGCACACCATCATCGACGCCTTGGAAAAGGCCGCCTGGATGCTCAAATCCGAGAACCGTAAAATCTGACGACGACCGACAGGCAAGATCACGGTATGGCTGCCGCCTAATTCAGTGCGCCTCGAGGAAGGTGACCACCGCCAGCACCCGGCGGTGGTCATCACCGGTCTCGGGCAGGTTAAGTTTGGTCAAGATGCTGCGGACATGCTTTTCTACGGTGCCCTCAGTGACCCAGATCCGGTGAGCGATTCCGGCATTGGAGCGACCCTCGGCCATCAACGCCAACACCTCGCGCTCGCGCGCACTAAGCACCGCCAGCGGATCACTGCGCCGCCGCGCCGACACCAACTCGGCCACCAGCGCCGGATCGACCACCGAGGCGCCCTTGGCGATGCGCCCCAGCGTGTCCACGAAGTCGGCCACATCAGTGACCCGACTCTTGAGCAGATAACCGACACTGCGCCCACTGGCCAACAACTCCATCGCATGCTCGACATCAACATGCGCCGACAGCACCAGGATCGCCGTACCAGGCAGCTCCTCGCGGATCACCCGCGCTGCATCCAGCCCCTCAGTGGAATGAGTGGGCGGCATCCGGATATCGGTCACGACTAACTCCGGAGCCCGCTCACGCACCAACCCCAGCAACTGCATGCCATCACCGGCTTGCCCCACCACATCAAAACCCGACCGATCCAACAGGCTGGCCAAACCCTCCCGCAGCAACACATCATCCTCAGCCACCACCACCCGCACCCGAGCCACGACGGGGCCCCGTTGTTGCACCGGGGCCGGGCTGTTTCGATCGCCGCGCTGATCGCCGCCAGTGACCGGCACGGTCATGTCATCCACCGTGAAACCGTTGCGGCGCTGGGCTTGTCTCAACTCTTCCCCGAGCCCGGCGGCGGCCACGGGCCGATCCTCGGGAGTGCATCGAGTTTCCACCGGATCGGTCTCGGCCATCGGCGACTAGGAACCCGACACTCCGTGCCAGCACGCGCCTATCCATGCAATCTCCTCGATAACTTGATTTGAGGATAGCTTGCGAGAGCCACCTGGTTCATCGGAAATCGCTGTGTCTGGTTGAGCGGCGTGCCGGCTGGCGGGAGCGAGCGCGGTCGGGCCTACACTCATCGGCCGTTCCTCCCCCAGGTCGGAGGCTGTGAACTTCCGAGACTGACCGAGAAGTCATGCCCCTCAACGAAATTTATGACAGCCTCCGGACGGGGCTACTCTCCCCGCACGCCTTCCCAGCCGCTGCGTAAGCGCGATACTGGGCGGGTCGTAGGCCGCGCCGAGCAGCGCAAGGCGCTCGTCGGCAAATTCCCAATCGTTGGGAAGCGTGTAATGCGGATTCGGTGGGAGAGTCGGCCGCGGCCCGATCATGGCGCGATGATACCCCCTGCGCGTACTCGGCCGAACAGAACCAACATAAGCGCTCAAGTGGCCTCGACGGCATATTCCACCCGTGCGCGTTCTCTATCCCCGAGCAGCCTTCATTGCGGCACAGCAAGCCGGCCGCCATCAGTACCGACCGCATCGGTCACACAGCGGGATAGGGACGCCATAAGTCGGCGGGTTAGAATTCCGGTTGCGGTCACGTCCATGTCCGCACCGATCGATCTGAGCCAGCCTGATGACGCGGAGAAGCACACAACCGCCCGGCTGGCCGTCTTCGCGGCCAGCTGTCAATTCCCCCGGCCTTCACCCCGATACCGCAGTCCGCCCATCACCGATACGGGCTCGCCCGGTGGCACTATTGCTGCATGCAAGTCGCCCGCCGGTGTGGCTTGGGCTGGTGGTCGCCGCGGCGTTCATCGTGGTGGAATCCGTTGTGGTGCTGCTACTCAAGCAGGTCGCGCCCGGCGACGCGTTCGGCGTGGTGTACCTGGTCGGGGTTCTGGTGGTCTCCACAGTGTGGGGATTCGGGCTCTCGGTGACGACATCGGTGGCCAGCGCCGTCGCCTTCGACTACTTCCGGAACGGGCCGGCGGACTTCACCCTGACCAGAGTCGAAAACTGGGCTGTGATCGGCATCTTCCTGGTTGTCGCGCTGGTGGCCAACACGCTCGCGCACCTGGCCAGGACACGTGCCGTAGAGGCTGAGCACAGCCGTGACGAACTTCGCGTAGTCGCCGACTTGCAGGCTTCACTGCGACGGGTGGCGACACTGGTCGCTCGCGGGGTCGCTCCGTCCGAGGTCTTCTGCGCGGTAGCCGACGAGCTGGCCCGGTGCCTGGGGGTGCGCCATACGACTCTGTTCCGCTTCGAGCCCGACGGCGCAGGCCTATTGATCGCAGGGCACCACGAGTCCGATTGGACGAAACTGGCTGTTGGTCAGCGATTTTCGCTGGACGGCGAATCTGTCGCGGCGATGGTGTTCCGCACCGGTCGTCCCGCCCGGATGGACAACCATGACGATGCTCCCGGTCCGGCCGCCGACTACATCCGCCAACTGGGGATGCGGTCGGGTGTCGGGGTGCCGATCATGGTCGACGGCCGCGTGTGGGGCGCGGCCATTGTCGGCTCGTCACAACCCGATCCGTTGCCGCCTGATACCGAGTCGCGGGTCAGGGATTTCGCCGATCTCGTCACGACCGCGATCGCCAACGCCGAGACCCACGCCCAACTCACGGCGTCTCGCGCCCGGATCGTCGCGGCTGGCGATGAGGCCAGGCGCCGCTTCGAACGCGATCTGCATGACGGTGCACAGCAGCGGCTCGTTACGCTGGGACTCAAGCTCCGTTCTGCAGAGGCTTCCGTGCCACCCGACCTCGGTTCGGTCCGCGAGCAACTTGCTGAGATCGTCGACGGACTGACCGGCGTCTCCACGGATCTCCAGGAGATATCCCGGGGGATCCATCCCGCGATCCTGTCGCGGGGCGGACTGGGGCCTGCTCTCAAGACGCTCGCCCGCCGCTCCAGCGTCCCCGTCGAGCTCCGCGTCGCTGTCGACCAGCGGTTGCCCGATTCCGTCGAAGTGGCCGCCTACTACGTCGTTGCCGAATCCCTGACCAACGCGGCCAAGCACGCGCAGGCATCCGAGGTGAGGGTGACCGTCGAAACAGAGGGTCCCACCGTCCGTCTATCCATTCGGGACGACGGAATCGGAGGAGCCGACTCGGGCAGGGGGTCCGGGCTCAGCGGTCTGGCCGACCGCGTGGAGGCGCTCGGCGGACACCTACAGATGTCCAGTCCGATCGGGAGTGGGACGTCACTGCTCGCGACCATCCCGTTCTAACCGCGCACGTCGAGGTTAGGGCGTGGCTCAACTCTTGAGTTGGACCACGGTTCTGTCACCAAGGATGGGCGCGCGATCTGTTCGCTTACGCGGAAGTACTTGGCGTTCTTCGCGACTCGCGATGCAGCGTCTTCGGAGATCGTCACGTGACGATCGAAGTCAGGCTCGTGCCGCGCGACGGGGGGCCGCGGCGGACTGGGTAACGGCCGCGGCGACGTCCTCGTCGCCGTGGCCTTCGGCGACGGCTTCACGCCAGCGTGGCAGCAACGCATCAGTGAGCGTGAGTTCCGCCCCATGCCGGCGGGCAGCGCTCGCGGCAAGCTCGGCGTCCTTCACCGCATGCCTCAGCGGGAAGCCGGGGACGAAGTCCTCGTCGAGCATCGCGGTGCCCTTCGTCATCGCGTACGCCGACGCCAACGACCCCCCGGCGATGGTCTCCAGGAACACGTGCGGCTCCAGGCCGAGCGCTTCGCTGAAGGTGAGCGTTTCGGACATCGCCTCGACAAGGACAACCAACCAATTGTTGAGCGCCAGCTTGAGCCGGGAGCCGTCCCCAACGCAATCCAGCCACACCGTGCGGCGTCCGAGCACGTCGAAGATCGGCTGCACGCGCGGACGCACCTCGAGCGCGCCCGCGGCGAGGATTTCCAACTCGCCCCTGTCGGCCGGCTCAGAACTGCCGGATACCGGGGCGTCGATGAATGCGACGCCATGTCGGTCCGCGAGATCAGCGAGCCGGTGGGTCCATTCGACCCCGACCGTGCTCATCTGAATCCAGATCGCATCCGAACCAAGCATCGACAACGCGCCCTTGGGCCCGGTCATTACGTCTGCGACGGTGGCTCCGTCGGTGAGCATCGTGATCAGCACGTCGGCACCGGTCGCTGCTTCTGCAGGGTCGGAGGCCGGACACGCCCCGTCGGCGGCCAATGCCGCGGCCTTGGCCATGGTGCGGTTCCACACCCGAACCCCGAAACCCGCGTGCAGCAGGTTGCGCGCAATCGGGGCACCCATCGTTCCGGTCCCCAACACGGCGACACGTCGCACGTGGTCGGCCATCACATGCCCTCAGGGGACGGCCCGGCCACCTGCGCGGCGGAACTCATGATCTTGTCGATCTCGTCGAGGTCGGCGTTGCTCAGTGACACGTCCGCGGCGGCGAGACTGTCTTGGACATGGCCCGCTTGCCGGGCGCCGACGATGGCGACATGCACGGCGGGGTTGGCCAGCGTCCAAGCGATGGCCAACTGGCTGACGGTGACGCCAAGGTCGGCGGCGAAGATCGCCAGGGCGCGCACCGTGGCCAGGTTGTGCCAGAAAATGTCGCCGCTGAATACGCCGCTGGTGCTGCGCCAATCATCGGCGGCGAACGCGGTGTGGGTGCTCAGCGTTCCGGTCAGCAGCCCGTGGGCCAACGGCCCATACACCAGCACACCGACGTTATGTGCACGGCAGTAAGGCAATTCGCCGTCCTCGATCTCGCGACGGAACAGGTGGTACGGCGGCTGCAAAGTCTCTACCGGAAGCGTCGCGGAGAACTCCGCCATCTGCGCGGCGTTGTAGTTGGACACGCCGACGTGGCCGATCTTGCCGTCGGAGACCAGCTCGCGCAGGGCGCTCGCCGTCTCGGCGGCCGGCACGGTCGGGTCGGGCCAATGCACCTGGTACAGGTCGATGTGGTCTAAGCCCAGCGCGGTCAGGCTGGCGTCGACTCCTTGGCGCAACCACTCGGGGCTCGCGTCTCGGACCAGACCGGAATCTGTCTGACGTAGACCGCCTTTGGTGGCAATCACAAGTGCGTCGCGCTCACTGGTGAGCTCGTCGCGGAGCGCCTTGCCGAGGATCTGCTCGGATGCGCCGAAACCGTAGGCCTGCGCCGTGTCGAAGAAGTTGACGCCCAATTCGCGGGCACGACGGATCGCGGCGATGGCGGCGTCCTCGTCGAAATGACCCCAGTCCCCACCGAGCTGCCAGGTGCCGAACGCGACGCGGGAAACGTGGAGCCCAGTTTGCCCCAATGTGGTGTTCTTCATTTCGCTCTCCAAGTCGCTCGAGCACAGTCGTAACTCCGGGTTGGCTATTAACCACGATTGCGCGCCGGCGAACCCGTGTCGCCACCGCTGACCCCAATCGGGTAATCCCCGCTAGCTGGAATCTATGTCTACTGGCCATCTGCAAATCCGCTGGTAGCCGGGATTCTCAGCGCCGCAGCATGGGAGCGCGCGCGTCGTTTACGGCAGACTTATGGCTAGCGGGAATGCCCGCCAGTGCCGCACACTGCGAAGCTGGCCTCATGGCTTTGAGAGGTAGATAATGCGCTGCCTAATCGTTGATGACAGCACGGATTTCGTCGAGGCCGCGCGCCATCTGCTCGAGCACGGCGGCATCACGGTCGTCGGCGTCGCATCGACCAGCGCCGAGGCTCTTCGATGCTTCGAGGAGCAGCGACCGGACGTGACGCTGGTCGACGTTAACCTCGGTAGCGAGAATGGATTCGAACTGGCTGAGCAACTCCACCGATCCGGGTTGCCGACACCATCACCAGTGATACTGATCTCCACCCATGCCGAGCAGGACTTCGCCGACATGATCGCGACCAGTCCCGCCATCGGGTTCCTCGCCAAGTTCGCTCTGACGCCTGGCGCGATCCGCGATCTCGTCGGCGGCGCGCCGCGCCTCGAGGAAGGTGATCACCGCTAACACCCGGCGGTAACCGTCGGGGGTCTTCGAAAAGCTTGGCTGGGCGAGGATGCCGCCGGCATACTTCCCGATGGAACCCCGCCGGTGACCCAATCTGCTGGGCGATAAGGACATTAGACCGCTCTCCTCCGTTAGCGGCATCATTATGCGGCTAGCCGGGGACATCACTGAGTGTCCGCGGTGGCGATACCCGTAGGCCGAAGCGGAAATTCAGCGTAGAGGCCTGAGGGACTTCAATAAGGGGACTGGGACAAGGGCCCCGCTACTCAGAGGACCCGGTCGATTGCAGCTAGCAGGTATGTCCGGTGTGGTATTAGCGGGGCCCCTAGCGAACCTTGGTCGCTAGTGGTGTGTCCTGTTTATTTAGCTGACTTTTTCGAGGGCGATCCGACCGCGTGCAACCTTGGCCAGGATGGACTCGGCGGTGGCGGTCCACACATAGGGTCTGGGGTCGTTGTTGTGGGCGTCGATGTATTCCTGGATAGACGCGACGAGGTCGGGCACGAAATGGAAGACGCCGCGCCGCAACGCTTTGTCGGTCAGTTCCCGGAACCAGCGTTCGACGAGGTTGAGCCACGACGACGATGTCGGGGTGAAGTGGAGGTGGAACCGGGGGTGTTTGTTCAGCCACTG
>NZ_JBKQQD010000398.1:0-2920 GCF_052144515.1 Mycobacterium sp.
CGGACCCGACCGCCAGGCAGTACCAGCACCTCGACCAACAATGCCGTCCACCACACACCACTTCGGGCACACCAACCACACCGGCAACCCGCCCCGCAGAGGGCACTACATCAGCAGCGTCCTAGGAACCGACTACCCCGAGCACCAGGCCGCCGAGCGGCAGTGCCCCGAGCCGCCCGACCACGCCGGTGTCGAACAACAGATACAGCGGCTCGGCAGCCAGCACACCCAGCGCGGGCAACGCCAGCTTGGCGATCTTCCGGCCGCCGGCGGGTCGGCCCGGGACGGCCCCCGCGTCACGCCCCGCTTCATTCAAAGGCGATCAGCCGAGCGCCGCGCACAGTGACGCCACGACATCGTCGATCGACCCGGTGGTCGAATAGCCCGCGGCCAGCCGGTGGCCACCGCCACCAAACCCGGACGCGACGGCAGCGAGATCCACGTCGCTCTTGGCGCGCATCGAGACCGACCACTGTTGCGGCTCAACCTCTTTGAACACCGCCGCCACCTCAGCCTGCTGGGTGGTGCGCACGATGTCGACGATGCTCTCGACTTCCTCTGAGCGCGAGTTGACCCACTCCTGATTGTCGACGACCACATAGACCAAGCCGCGGCCGCCGACCGCTTCCGGCACCAGCTGCGCGGAGCCCAGCACACGCGACAGCATCGGCAACCACGCGAAAAGATGCGTATCCATCAGGGTCCGGCTGATCGCGGCGTTGTCCACGCCGATGTCGACCAGCCGGGCCGCCAGCCGAAGGGCGCGGGCGCTGGCCCAGCGAAACGATCCGGTGTCGGTCGTCAGCCCGGCGTAGATGCAGTGCGCGACGTCAGAGTCGATGGGTATCCCCCACGCGTCGAGAAGATCGGCAACCATCATCGTGGTGGAATCGGCCGACAGGTCGACGAAGTTCACGGTGCCGAACAGGTCGTTGGAGGCGTGATGGTCGATGACCAGCAACTGCTGGCCCGGACCGGCCAAGTCGCCCAGGGCACCGAGCCGTTTCAAGCTCGGAACATCAACGGTCACAACCAAGTCGACATCCCGGCGTATCTCGTCGGGACTGACCAGCAGATCACAGCCCGGCAGCGACCGCAACGACTCCGGCAGCGTGGCGGGTGCGGCGAAGCTGACCTCGACCTGCTTACCACTGCGGTCGAGCACGATGGCCAGCGCCAGCCCGGCACCGACGGTGTCGGCATCAGGGTGGACGTGGCAGATCACCGCGATCGTCGTTGCGACCGAGAGTAATTCGGCGGCGCCGACGGCATCCACAGACAATCCCGGCGCCGCCGCAAGGCGGACACCGGGAGGCTCAGTTTTCGGGTCGATAGTCGTCACCGGCGCCCTCGAGCCCGTCCAGCCCCCCGGAAAGTGATGCTGCTTCTACCCCCCGGTCACGGTATGGATCGGGCTCCCCCGCCGGCTTGGCAGCCGCACGGACCCGCGCCACATCGGCGTCCGCGGCACGGGCGCGGGCCAACAGCTCGTCCATCCGCGCCACGCTATCGGACGTCGTGTCTCGGCTGAACGCCAGCGTGGGAGTGAAGCGCACTCCGGTGCCCGCGCCTACCTTGGTGCGCAACGTACCTTTGGCCCGGTCCAGCGCGGCGGCGGCGCCGGCGAAATCCGGCTCGTCGTCAAGCGTGGGCCCCATCACGGTGTAATACACGGTGGCGTCGTGCAGGTCGGCGGTCACTTTGGCGTCGACGATGGTCACCCCGGCCAAACCCGGGTCCTTGATCTCACGCTCGATCGCCAAGGCGACGATCGCCGCGATCCGCTTCTCCAGCCGGCGCGCCCGGGCCTGGTCGACCATCAGGTGCGCTCCTTTTGGACCAGCTCGAAGGACTCGATGACGTCGCCTTCCTTGATGTCGGAGTAGCCCAGCGTCATACCGCACTCGAAGCCCTCGCGGACCTCGGTGACGTCGTCCTTCTCGCGCCGCAGCGAGGTGATCGTGAGGTTGTCGGAGACCACGATGTTGTCCCGCAGCAGGCGGGCTTTCGCGTTGCGGCGCACCACACCTGAGGTGATCATGCAGCCGGCGATGACACCGACCTTCGAGGACCGGAACAGCGCCCGGATCTCGGCAGTGCCGAGCTGGTTCTCCTCGTAGATCGGCTTGAGCATGCCGCGCAGAGCCTTCTCGATCTCATCGATCGCCTGGTAGATCACCGAGTAGTAGCGGATCTCCACGCCCTCGCGGTTGGCCAGCTCGGTCGCCTTGCCTTCGGCCCGCACGTTGAACCCGATGATCACCGCATCCGAGGCGGACGCCAGGTTGACGTTGGTCTCGGTGATGCCACCGACGCCGCGGTCGATGACGCGCAGCTCCACCTCGTCGTCGACCTGAATCCCCAGCAGGGCCTCTTCCAGCGCCTCGACGGTACCGGCGTTGTCGCCCTTGAGGATCAGGTTCAGCTGGCTGGTTTCCTTCAGCGCGGCATCCAGATCGTCCAGGCTGATCCGCTTGCGGGAACGCGCGGCCAGCGCGTTGCGCTTGCGGGCGCTGCGCCGGTCGGCGATCTGGCGGGCGATGCGGTCCTCGTCGACGACCAGCAGGTTGTCACCGGCACCGGGCACCGAGGTGAAGCCGATGACCTGCACCGGCCGCGACGGCAGCGCCTCGTGGACGTCCTCGCCGTGCTCGTCGACCATCCGGCGCACCCGCCCGTAGGCATCGCCCGCGACCACCGAGTCGCCGACCCGCAGCGTGCCGCGTTGGATCAGCACGGTCGCCACCGGTCCGCGACCGCGGTCCAGGTGTGCCTCGATCGCCACACCCTGGGCCTCCATGTCGGGGTTGGCCTTGCTCTCCCCGGCAAGGTTCTGCAACCGGTAGCTCTCGCCACGGGGAACATACAGCACGTCGTAATGCTCAAGCGCATAGTGGCCGCCGGCCAGGTCAACCGCAAC
>NZ_JBKQQD010000399.1:0-3372 GCF_052144515.1 Mycobacterium sp.
TCCGGAGGCCGGGTGGCACTATTCCCTTTTTCCCTCCCGTCGGATACCACACTCCTCGCAATCATCCTTGCTGGGCGACGGGGGCTCTGCTATTCTTGCTACAAGAGAAGGACCGTGAGTCTTCTCGTGTCATCCAAGAAATCGCGTCTGTAGTATCATGAATGCCGCGGTGACCTCGTTCGCACACCTGGACCCAGCAGCGGTTCTTGATCGTCATGCCTATCGGAGAACCACTGGCGTTCCGACTGTCTCATTGCTGGTTGGACCGATTGGCGCTGGCGTGGGGACGTGGCGTCGCTGGGCAACCGCCAAAGGGCGAGGCGTTGTCGTCGCAAATGGGAACCTGTTCCCAAGTGTCGCATGGGTGCGATCCGTCGCCGAACAGATCGATCTGCCGCGTGCGGCGGTCCAATGCCTGGCGCGGCGAGCGGAACGCGATCCGGATGAGTTTCTTGCTTCATGGCGAGTCAAGACGCTCGCAGATCGTGAACGGTTCTGGAGCACCCTGGAACCAGAGGCTGACGATGATCTGTTACGACAGATCGCGATCCTCGCGGTCAACCAAAGCTCACCAAGTACGGTGTCGACATCGCTGATCAACCTTGGAGAAAACATCGTATCGACGATCGTTTGCCTGGTTCCATCCACTGTGTGGCCGAGCGTTTTGTTCGTTTCTGGCTCGACAGACGACTTTTCATCCGTCGGAAATGTAGCCGCGAACTGGACCATGCGAACGCCGGCTGTGCCAGTTGCGGTCGCGGTGCCTACGGAAGTCTGGGACGAATTTCTCACGACCGCTCCAGAATCGCGCGCCAAAGCACTTCTGAGGGAAGGGGAAGTTTCGGTTCCGGCAATGGACACAGCGACGGTCAAGCGCACTTTATCCGAAGCCGGCGTGGTGGGAAGTGCGCTAGCGGCGGTCGCCGCGAAAGGGGCTGATGCTGCGCTCGTCGAAGCGGCCATCGCCGCAGTTCGAGCCACCGTCGCCCCTCCGGCGAATGAGATCGAAGACGATCGCGCACGCAGTGCAGCCGAACGCTTCCTGCTCGAGTTCCTGGAATCGCTCCCCGAAACAGCCGGGCGGTTCGAATTGAACGCCGCCCTCGACTTCCGGTTCGGCCCGCGCCCGGCCGAGGTGGACTTGCTCTGCCGCTCGCTCCGGATCGCCATCGAGCTGGACGGCTACTTCCATTTTCTGACATCGTGCGGCTACCGTCGCGATCGGACAAAGGACTGGGAGCTGCAGCGACGCGGCTTTGTCGTGTTGCGATTCCTGGCCGAAGATGTGATCCCGCAGTTGGAAATGATCCGCGACCGCATTCTCGAAGCAGTCAATGTCACTCAACCTGGAGCAAACCCTTGACCACCACTCTCGCCACGCAGCCCGGCACTGCCGTCGCGGACCTCGTATTGGTTCGGATGAGCCTGCCGAGCAAGAAGCCAGTCCCTCCGTCCACGGTGAGGGGAGACGTCGGCAAGCTTCTGGATTCCGGATTGTCTGCCGCCGAGTTCGACGACTTGCGGAGCGAGCTGGCCTCCGCCGGATTCTTGACAAAAGGCAAGCGGAACTCTTACGCCCTGACTGACGTCGGACGCGAACGGTCACTTCAGTTCCTGGGTATCGCAGAGTTCCCGCCCCGGACGAACTGGTCCACTGTGATCGCCAAGTACTTATTCCCGAAAGCCGCGGGGCTGTCGGCGAACACGGCGGGAAAGCTGGACAACGGGGACAAATTGGCCGCCTTTATTCTTAAGCGAAAGTACGGGCTCTCCGTAGGGGCTGGTTCGACGATCAATCAGGTGCTCGAGGCGGTCGTATGCAAGGAACTTGGTTTCTCCGACGAGACGACGGTCGAGGGGCTCTTGTGTGCGGTTGTGAGTCGTCTTCTGGGGTCCGAACGGCTCACGAAACAGACACTCGTCAAGCAGTTCCCGCTGTTCGAAACCGGGCTAAACGCGTGCAAAGCAGACGCCGTGCGGCGCAAGGTAGTGCAAGACTGGCTGGCCGGTGCGGCGAGCCCGTTGCCACCGCCCAAACCAGGGTCTAGCGAGCCGTTTGACCTGCCCACATTTGCCGCGACCGTACGGGCGCTAGCGGTGACCAGCCCGCCCGAGGATCGGTTTCACGACAACAAGGTGTTCATCGCGGCGCTATGGCGGACAAGCCAACGGGAGCCGAACTTCCCGCGCATCTCTTTGTCCGAGTTCAAGCGGCGGCTGATCGAGGCGAACACCAAGAACCTGCTCCACCTGAGCCGCGCTGACTTAGTGCAGGCAATGGATTCGCAGTTGGTGGCGGACTCCGAGACTGCGTATCTGAACGCGACGTTCCACTTTGTCTTGCTTGAAGGGGACAACCGATGAGCACTGCTGTCGCTCGCGCCGAAGTACCGGTGGCCGCCGACCCTCGCATGGCCGCGTTCCTGGCGCCCGGTTGCCCGGAGGTGTTCCACTCGGTCGCCACATCGACCGCCATCTGGCAGGCCGACCCGTACGACGTGGAGACCATTCACGGCGAGGCCCGCGCGGCGTTCGATCACCTGCTGTACCGCGGCGGCCGGACACCGCCGCCTCCCTCCGGGGCGGTCCTGGTATTGCTCGGCGATGCCGGTAGCGGTAAGACGCACCTGATGCGCGCATTCCGGACGCGCGCCCACGGACAAGGGTTGGGCTACTGTGGCTACATGCAGATGACGACCGAGGCGAGCAACTACTCTCGGTATATACTCGCCAACCTTATCGACGGGCTGGAGCAACCGTATGCACCGGAAGGGCCGTCGCGGACCGGGCTTGCTCGATTGTCGGCAGCGCTGCTGGAGTCGGTTCCGCGGTTGTCCCGAACTGACATGGAGGCGTTCCGCGATGGGGACTGCGACCCCACGCGGCTGGCCGACGAATATGCGGACCGGCTTCAGGCGACCGAGCGGTATCGCGAGTGCGATCTCGAACTGCTGAGGGTGTTGCTCCACCTGGAGCGGCAGGACTCGCAAGTCCGCAGCCGGGCGCTGATGTGGCTGCGGTGCCAGGAAATGCGTCCTCAGGACCGCGAGTGGATCGGCGGGGCGGTGTCCCGCACCGACGACGCCGACCCGGTGAGGATGTTGAGGCATTTGGCGAAGTTGACCGGCTCCGCACACGGCGTCCCGCTCGTGCTCCTGATCGACCAATTGGAAGATATGGCCAACCAGTCGGCCCCGGTCGAGCGATTCCGCCAGATGGTCGACGCCATCACGGCGTTCACCGACACCACTCCCAATGCCCTGGTTGTGCTGGCGTGCATGGAGGACTACTTCAAGGAGTTCGTTGAAAAACTCAGCAAGTCCAAGCAAGACCGGTTAGTCCGCGACCCGGAGCGAATCCGCCTGGACGGCA
>NZ_JBKQQD010000400.1:0-15178 GCF_052144515.1 Mycobacterium sp.
CTGCCGCAGCAAAAAACGCATCCTGACCGACATCTTCACCCGAGCCAGCGCCCTCAACCTCGACCGACTGGCCACCCTCGGCCTGCACCACCGACCCACCGGCTGGGCCATCGCCTGACCCGGACCCGACCGCCAGGCAGTACCAGCACCTCGACCAACAATGCCGTCCACCACACACCACTTCGGGCACACCAACCACACCGGCAACCCGCCCCGCAGAGGGCACTACATCAGCAGCGTCCTAGTCTCGGACCGTTAGCTCACGGGCGACGGCTGCGCCAGCGCGTCCAGCGCGTCATTCCCTTGCACGTCCTCAGACCGGATCGCCTGCCACAGTTTCTTGGTGTAGCCGACGGTCGAGGCCTGCTGAGGGTCCGCGGGCGGCGGTGGAGCGTCGGCGGGCGGCGTCGGCGGGACGGCGTCCGCAGGCGGTGCCAGGTCGGCGGGCGGCGTCGGCGGGACGAAGTCCGCAGGCGGTGCCAGGTCGGCGGGCGGCGTCGGCGGGAGGGCGTCCGCGGGCGGTGCCAGGTCGGCGGGCGGCGTCGGCGGGAGGGCGTCCGCGGGCGGTGCCGGCGCGGGGTCGGCCACCGGAGCGGGTTGGTTGTTGGCAGCGAGCTGCACCGGCGGAGCCGGGTCGGCGGGCGGCGGTGGAGGCGGAGGTGGCGGGGGAGCGTCTGGAGGCGGTGCGTCCGGAGGCGGTGGGGCCTGCGGTGCAGGGTCGCCGTTGATTCCGGGCGCGTCCAGCGGCGCGTCCATGCCGGTGGGTAGGACGTTGCGCGGGGTCGGACCCGACAGCGGGCCACCACACACGGGCCACGCGCCGTGCCCCTGGGTCGCCAGCACTCGCTCAGCGACCGCGATCTGCTGTTCCCTGGTGGCGAGCTGGGCAGAAGGGGCGAATTGGTTACCGCCGTGCGAGGCCCAGGTGCCGGCGTTGAATTGCACGCCGCCGTAATAGCCGTTGCCGGTGTTGATTCCCCAGTTGCCGCCGGACTCGCAACGGGCTACCTGATCCCATTCGCCATCGGTGGCCGCGGCCGCCTGGCCGGCGAGGGCGATGCTGCCGCCGCCAAGTACCGCCCCGGTAAAGGCGATCTTGGCGACGCTGATGTTAGAAGTAGTGGGCTTACGGTGACGTCCACTCATACGCGCCGAAATTTCCTCTCTCGGTGCGCCTGCGAGGTCAGCTGTCGGGTTCGGGTGGGAGAGGCTACCCGGTCAGCGGCGTTTCCCGGAGGGAGACGACGCCGACTTCACCCCAAGGAGCCGTAAACGGCTCCGGTCCGATCACGGTGGACCGGTGGGTCCCCCGCCTCCATCCATTTTCGGTGTTCCCCCGCCTACTGGATGGAGCTTGGCGCGATAGGGAGGGAAGTACGCCACCGGTTGCTTGGCGAACTTCCGGAGACGCTAGCGGGTTCTGTTGGCCGAGTCACTTCTTACGAAACTCGGCGTTTCCCTCACGGCCATCTCCGAAAACCCCAGGAACACTTAGGGTTTGCGCAGGTCATCACTGCCGAAATCGGGCCGTGTCCGCGCCGTTATCGTTCCGTTACGTGACGTAATTCACATTCTCATCCGCCAGCAAACGGTGGTAGCACGTCGAGCGTGTCATGGGAGCGCAACGCCATGCTCTCGTCCCGAACTGCGACTCCGTCGCGCAGGTAAGAGCAGCGGTTCAACACGTTGGCGAGGCGTTCACCGCGCCCGGCGAGAGTCTGGACCAGTTCGGCCACCGTGGCGCCCGGGCGCAGGGTCATTGTCTCCGAATCAACACCGGCCGCCGCGCGCGCCGCGGCGAAGTAGCGGACCGTCACCTGGAGTCCGCCCGGTTCGTCGGGGCTAGCCACCGATGGCGCTCATCGGGCGGTCGGGCTGGATGAAGCCGGGGTCGTTGATGCCGTGGCCGGCCGGTTTGGCCCACATCGCAGCGCGCCACGCCGCCTCGATCGCGTCGTCGTCCGCGCCGCCGCGCAGCAGGCCGCGCAGGTCGGTCTCCTCGGTCGAGAACAGGCAGCTGCGGATTTGACCGTCGGCCGTCAACCGGGTGCGGTCACACGTCGAGCAGAAAGCGTGCGACACCGAGGCGATAACGCCAAACTTGCCCGCCGGGGTGTCCGGACCCGTGTCGACCAGCCAGAGCTCGGCCGGCGCCGAACCGCGCGGTGTCGGGTCCGGCTGCAGCCTGAAGTGCGGCCGCAGCGCCGCCAGCACGTCGTCGGCGCTGAGCGCGGCGTCCCGGCTCCACTGGTGTCCGGCGTCCAGCGGCATCTGCTCGATGACCCGCAAGTGGTAGCCGTGCTGCAGGCAGAAACGCAGCAGCTCGACGACGTCCTCGCGGCCGGTGACGGGGTCGAGAACCGCATTCACCTTGACCGGCGCCAGGCCCGCTTCCTTGGCGGCGGCCAGGCCGGCGAGCACGTCCGCGAGCCGGTCCCGCCGGGTGATGGCCGCGAAGCGGGCCGGATCTACGCTGTCCAGCGAGATGTTGACCCGGTCCAGGCCCGCCTCGGCCAGAGCAACGGCCCTGCGCTCTAGCCCGACACCGTTGGTGGTCAGCGAAATCTCCGGGCGGGGCCGCAGGCTGGCCGCCGCTGCGATCACCTTTTCGAGGTGGCGGGCCAACAGTGGTTCGCCACCGGTGAACCGCACGCTGGTCACGCCAAGCCGGGTGACGGCGATATGCATGAGCCTGCCCAGCTCGTCGGGCCGCAGCAGGTGGCGGCTGGGCAGCCAGTCCAGGCCCTCGGCCGGCATGCAATAGCTGCACCGGAGATTGCAGCGGTCGGTCAGCGAGACCCGCAGATCGCTGGCGACCCTTCCGAAGGTGTCGCGGAGTGGACCAGCGGTGGGTACGTCGGCGAATCCGGCGTGCGGGCTTGCCCGGCGCACGGTCGGTACCCCCAACGCGGTCAGCGTCATGCCGGCACCCGCTCGAAGCCGAGCCAGCTGGCGTTCATGATCAGGGGCATATCTCCTCCAGCGGTAATGCCACCCTACCGAGTGCCGGCCAAACTGGGTGCTTGCCGAGCAACGATCCGAGTAGGATCACTTCGCATATCGCGTCCTGCGCAGGCGGGACGCTTCTTCTGTTAGCCATCCGAGCGACCCGTCAGACAAGCAGGTGAGACCAGTGCCGACCGGCAAGGTGAAGTGGTACGACTCCGAAAAGGGGTTCGGCTTCTTGTCGCAAGAGGACGGCGAGGACGTCTACGTCCGCTCCTCGGCGTTGCCTGAGGGTGTCGAGGGCCTCAAGGCCGGGCAGCGGGTGGAATTCGGTGTCGCTTCCGGCCGGCGCGGACCTCAGGCATTGAGCCTCAAGCTGATTGATCCGCCGCCGAGCCTGACCCGGACACGCCGCGAGGCGCCGGCGGAGCACAAGCACACCCCCGATGAGCTGCACGGCATGGTCGAGGACATGATCACCCTGTTAGAGGGCGCGGTGCAGCCCGAACTGCGTAAGGGCCGCTATCCGGACCGCAAGACGGCCCGCCGGGTCTCTGAGGTGGTCAGGGCGGTGGCGCGGGAGCTCGACGCCTAGCTCGGCGCGCTGCGCCGCGGCGGAGTCTTGTCACATCCGCCTCATGGGTCTCTGGTCGGGGTGGATGCTCTTTGTGTCCGCCTCACAGCGAAACACTTCGTTGATGCTGTGAGGCAGACAAATTGTGCGCCTGCCGGGTGGAGAGGCTCGTGTGACAACTGCGACCAATGCGACGCGATTGCCACCTAGAAAATTACACGTGCACCCGAAGCTACCGGAGAGTAACTTGGGGATCGGGTACCCAATGCCTGAATGTGATTCGTTTGCGAGGAGGCGGCGATGGCACAGCAAACGCAGGTCACCGAGGAGCAAGCGAGAGCGCTGGCTGAGGAATCTCGCGAAAGTGGTTGGGATAAGCCATCTTTCGCCAAGGAACTCTTCCTCGGTCGCTTCCCGTTGGAGCTCATCCACCCATTCCCCAGGCCGTCCGACGCGGAGGAGGCTCGCGCTGAGGCGTTTCTCGAGAAGCTGCGGGAGTTTCTCGGCACCGTCGACGGCAGCGTCATCGAGCGAGATGCCCAGATTCCCGATGAATATGTGAAGGGCTTGGCCGAACTGGGCTGCTTCGGCATCAAAATACCGTCCGAGTACGGCGGCCTGAACATGTCGCAAGTTGGCTACAACCGCGCCCTGATGATGGTTTCGACCGTTCATCCCAGCCTCGGCGCATTGCTGTCGGCCCATCAGTCGATCGGGGTACCCGAACCACTCAAGCTGGCCGGGACCGAGGAGCAGAAGCGAAAGTTCCTGCCGCGTTGTGCCGCCGGCGCCGTGTCGGCGTTCTTGCTCACCGAACCGGACGTGGGCTCAGACCCGGCGCGCCTGGCTTCCACCGCGACGCCCATCGAGGACGGACAGGCCTACGAATTGGAGGGCCTGAAGCTGTGGACCACCAACGGCGTGGTCGCCGAACTGCTGGTGGTGATGGCCCGCGTCCCCAAGAGCGACGGGCACCGCGGGGGAATCAGCGCATTCGTTGTCGAGGCCGATTCGCCCGGGATCACCGTGGAACGGCGCAACAAATTCATGGGAGTGCGCGGCATCGAAAATGGCGTGACCAGGCTGCACCGCGTTCGAGTCCCCGCCGAAAACCTGATCGGGCGGGAAGGCGACGGTCTGAAGATCGCGCTGACCACGCTCAACGCCGGACGGCTGTCCTTGCCCGCGGTGGTGACCGGGTCCTCCAAGTGGTCGTTGAAGATAGCGCGGGAATGGTCGTGCGAGCGCGTGCAGTGGGGAAAGCCGGTGGGCAAGCACGAGGCCGTGGCCAGCAAGCTCGCCTTCATGGCCGCCACCACTTACGCGCTCGACGCCGTACTCGAATTGGCCGGTCAGATGGCCGACGAGGGTCGCAATGACATCCGCATCGAGGCGGCGTTGGCCAAATTGTGGTCCAGCGAGATGGCCGGCCAGATCGTCGATGAGCTGTTGCAGATCCGCGGCGGCCGCGGCTACGAGACCGCCGAGTCCCTTGCCGCCCGCGGGGAGCGCGCGGTCCCGGTGGAACAAGCCGCGCGGGACCTGCGGATCAACCGCATCTTCGAAGGATCCAGTGAAATCATGCGGTTGCTGATCGCCCGTGAGGCGGTGGACGCTCACTTGACTGCCGCCGGTGATCTCGCCAACCCGAAAGCCGATTTGCGGCAGAAGGCCGCGGCCGCGGCCGGTGCGAGCGGATTCTATGCAAAGTGGTTGCCCAAGCTGGTTTTTGGCGAGGGGCAAAAACCCACCGCATACCGCGAATTCGGCGCCCTGGCGACTCATCTGCGCTTCGTCGAACGCTCTTCTCGTAAGTTGGCTCGCAACACCTTCTACGGGATGGCGCGCTGGCAAGCCGGTCTGGAGCAAAAGCAGGGATTCCTCGGCCGCGTCGTCGACATCGGTGCGGAGCTGTTCGCGATGTCCGCGGTCTGTGTGCGGGCCGAGGCGCAGCGAGCCGCCGCCGCGGCCGAAGGTGAACAGGGATACGAACTGGCCGATGCGTTCTGCCAGCAGGCCACCCTGCGGGTGGAGGCTCTGTTCCACGCCCTGTGGACCAACACCGACGGCACCGACGTCCGACTGGCCAATGACGTCCTAGAGGGCCGCTACACCTGGCTGGAACGGGGGATCATCGACCAGTCAGAGGGGACCGGACCGTGGATCGCGCACTGGGAACCGGGCCCGTCCACCGAGGCCAATGTGGCCCGGCGGTTTCTGACGGCGCCATCAACCGAGGCGAAACTCTAGCCGCCATCCTGGGTGAGGCAGGATTGTCGCCATGGCCTCCTACGTCGGCGCCGGCGAGTTCAACCGCGACACCAACTACATCACCACCCGCATCACCGCCGACGGGCGCGACGGCTATCCGGTTGAGCCCGGCCGGTACCGGCTCGTCGTTGCCCGTGCTTGCCCGTGGGCCAACCGCGCGATCATCGTCCGTCGGCTGTTGGGTCTGGAAGATGTTCTTTCCATTGGATTTTGCGGCCCGACCCATGACCAACGCAGTTGGACGTTCGATCTCGATCCGGGCGGAGTCGACCCGGTGCTCAAGATTCCACGGCTACAAGACGCCTACTTCAAGCGGTTCCCCGACTACCCGAAAGGCATCACCGTCCCGGCGGTGGTCGATGTCCCGACCGGTGCGGTGGTCACCAACGATTTCGCGCAGATGACCCTGGATTTCTCCACCGAGTGGACCGCCTACCACCGCGACGGCGCGCCACAGCTATACCCCGAGCCGCTGCGGGACGACATCGACGAGGTGAGCAAGCGGGTCTACACCGAGGTCAACAACGGCGTCTACCGGTGTGGCTTCGCGGGCTCGCAACAGGCTTACGACGCCGCCTACGATCGGCTGTTCACCGCGCTGGATTGGCTGAGCGATCGGCTGGCGCGCCAGCGATACCTGGTGGGCGACACCATCACCGAGGCCGACGTGCGGCTGTTCACCACCCTGGCCCGCTTCGACCCGGTCTACCACGGGCATTTCAAGTGCAATCGCTCCAAACTGTCCGAGATGCCGGTGCTGTGGGCCTACGCGCGCGACCTGTTCCAGGCACCGGGCTTCGGCGACACCGTCGACTTCGTCCAGATCAAGCAGCACTACTACATCGTGCATTCCGATATCAACCCCACCGGTATCGTGCCCAAGGGCCCCTACCTGAGCGGCTGGTTGACCGCACACGGCCGGGAAGCCTTGGGGGGCAGGCCTTTCGGTGACGGCTCGCCCCCAGGGCCGCCGGCCGACGGCGAGCGAGTTCCGGCCGGGCACGGCGCGTGACTTTCGGTCGTGGCCGGCCGCCACGCAAGTGTTAAAGTCCGCGCATGGCGGTGGCTGCATTCGTTTTGTCGCTGTGTGCGCTGATCGTGTCGCTGGGCGCGATGGTCGCCGCGATCATGTCGGTTCGGCTTGCGCGGCTGTCCGCGAACGCCGCGAGCCGTTCGGCTGATCTGGCCGAGATCGTCGAGAGGGGCAGGCGTTACGGCTGGCGCATCGAGGCCAGGACCAGCGACAAGCCGCGCAGGTTCTACACGCTGCGCAATGTCGGCACGGTCAACGCGCGCGACGTCACGCTGACGGGGGACTACAAGGAGCTCGCGTTCCTCGACGGTCAGGGCTCGGTGAATGTCGCGGCGGGTCAGGCCCGGCTGTTCTCGACGATGCAGCCCAGCGAGAACCAACCATGCGAAATACACATCACCTGGACGCCGGACCTGCCCGACGCCGAGCCGTTGACGTGGACCGAGACACCACCGTCGGCACGTCAATAGTTCTTCAATAGTTAAGGTGCACAGACCATTCCGCGTGCGGCACGTCGCGTAGCTCACCGGAGGGGTCGACCACCAATGTCAGCAACTGCACGACTATCCCGGTCAGCTCCCCGCGCTGCGGGTCGACGGTGGGGATGGTGACCGCCAGCCGGCTGTTCGGCCGGAACAGGGTGCTGGTGGTGTTGGTGGGGTCCTCATACACCTGCAGCAGCCGCCACGGTGCCCGCGAGATGGCTTCGGGCACCGACAGCTGCACCGGGTAGCGCGCGCTCGCCGGCAGCTCACCTTGGGCTTGCGGGGTCTGACAGTCGTCGAGGTTGAGCACGTTGCAGTACTGGTACGGTCCCACGCGGATCAGGTGGCCGTGTGAATACGCGCTGATCTCGGGTGCCTGCGGGCCGGGCTTGCACACCAGCAGCCACGCGCCGACCCCGGCCGCGACGGACAGCAGCACCACGACGACCGCGAGCAGCGCGGCCGCGCCGCGATTGAATCCACGCTTCACCTACGCACCGCCGACGGGCTGTCGGCGCCGCGGCGCTTGCTTTCCTGCTCGACCAAGACGGGCCGATTACCGCCGAGGCCGGGGATCAACGAGTCACCGCGGAAGCTGACGACGGTTTGGGCCAAACCCAAAATCAGCAGGGCGCTGACGGCGGTGAAGCCCACCCACAATTCGGTGTAGACCAAAACGCCCAGCGCGCCGCCCAGCACCCAGGCCAGCTGCAGGGTCGACTCCGAGCGCCCGAAGCCCGAGGCGCGCGATTCTTCGGGCAGGTCGTTTTGCAGTGAGGCGTCCAGCGAGGCCTTCGCGATTGCGCTGGAGCCCGCGGTGACCAGGGTGGCGATGGTGGCCACCACGAGATTGCCGGCCACCGCGGCTGCCAATGCCAACACCGTCACGGCCACGGTGCAGCGCACCACCAGGACGGCCGGCCTGCCCAGTTGCAGGCGCGCGCTGGTGAAGTTGCCGGCGAAATTGCCGATCGCGGCCGCGGCGCCGATCATGCCCAGCATGCCCAGCTGATACCAGGCGCTGGCTTGATGCGCCTTGGCGACAAACGCCGGATACAAGAACAGGAAGCCGACCATCACCTTGATGGTGCAGTTGCCCCACAACGAGGTAATGATGTTGCGGCCCAACGGCTGTCGAAGCGTACCGCTGACCTTCTTGACTTCTTCTGGCCAGCTTCGCGACGACGGGTTCAGTGGGTCGCTGTGCCGGCGATAGCTCAACGTGGCGGGAACCTCGCCGGTGGTCACCTCGACCCAGCGCGGAATCCGCATCGACAGCAAGGCGCCGGCGACCGTGACCGCGATGACGACGAACAACGCGCCGGGCAGCTTGAACAGGTGGGTGCAGACGAACTCGACGCCGCCCGCGATGGCGCCCCCGGCGATGGTGCCGCCCAGCAGTCCGAACACCGTCAGCCGGGAATTGACCCGCACCAGGTCGATGGTCGGCGGCATCACCCTCGGCGTCACCGCGCTGCGCAGCACGCTGAACGACTTGGAGAACACCATCATGGCCAGCGCGCACGGATACAGCACCATCGACGGGTAGCTGCCGCTCGCGCCGTCGTAATTCATGATCAGCACCACCGCCAGTGCGGTGCGCAACGCGAACGAGGCCGCCAGCGCGACACGGCGGCCGTGCTGCAGCCGGTCCAGCGCCGGACCGATGAGCGGTGCGATCACCGCAAACGGCGCGATGGTGATCAACAGGTACAGCGCGACCTTGGACTTGCTCTCCCCGCTGGCCGCCGCGAAGAACAGAGTGTTGGCCAGCGCGACGGCCATTGCGGCGTCGACGGCGAAGTTCGCCACCACCGGCCACGTCAGCGCGGTCAGCCCGGACTTGTCGGCGCCGTCGGCGGTCGCGGCCCGCTGGACCATCCAGTACATCCGGGAACCCATTTCGCGGCTACGCATTGCCGCGGCGCGGGTGACGGTGATTCGTTCGTTGGGGGTGGGACCGCGGGGCGGCGCGCCGCTGGGTTTGGATTCCGGCCGCTGTTGTTCGCCCAACGGCGGGAGATAGCGGTTGGCGCTGGGCATCGGCGGCGGGCGGCGCGCGCGGCGATAGTCAGAGTCGTCGGCGGGGTAGTTGGCCATGCCCGGATGCTGGTTGGCCGATCCATTACGGGTGCGGTGGCCTGAGGTTGAGGCGACTCTGCCCGGGTGATCACGCCGCCGTCCTGACACATATCAATTCTGTCCTATGCCGTCAGGCAACCGGGCGTGGCTCGCCAACCTAGTATTGGAGGCGCATTGCAGAAAGGGGACAGCGTGACCCGACCCTTCGGGGATTCCATTGACGGATCCGTGGACTCCGCCTTCGAAACTGGCGCCGTGACCGTGGCCGACTGGCCCGCGGAGACGGCGGCGCTGCTCATCGATGCCGTCGATCAGGCCAGGGCCGCCGTCGCGGAGTTCAGCGGCCCCGACGCGGTGGGAGACTACCTGGGCGTCGGCTACGAAGATCCAACCGCCGCCACCCACCGGTTTCTGGCGCATCTGCCCGGCTACCAGGGCTGGCAGTGGGCCGTCGTCGTCGCTGCCTATCCCGGTGCCGAGCAGGCCACGGTCAGCGAGGTGGTGCTGGTCCCCGGACCGACGGCGCTGCTGGCGCCCGAATGGGTGCCGTGGGAGCAGCGGGTCAAGCCGGGGGATCTCAACCCTGGAGACCTGCTCGCGCCTGCCAAGGACGATCCGCGGCTGGTTCCCGGTTACACCGCCAGTGGTGACCCGCAGGTGGACGAGACCGCCGCCGAAATCGGGCTGGGACGTCGCTGGGTGATGGGTCTGTGGGGCCGAGCGGAGGCCGCCCAGCGCTGGCACGACGGCGACTACGGCCCGGACTCGGCGATGGCGCGCTCGACCAAACGGACGTGCCGCGACTGTGGATTCTTCCTGCCGCTGGCGGGATCGCTCGGCGCCATGTTCGGCGTGTGCGGCAACGAACTGTCCGCCGACGGGCATGTCGTCGACAAGTACTACGGTTGCGGCGCCCATTCCGACACCCCCGCTGCGGCGGGCACTGGTTCGCCGATCTATGACCCCTACGACGACGGCGTGCTCGACGTCATGGAAACGCAGACAGCAAGCCCAGCCGAGCCGTCCGAATCGGAGTCGCCCGACTAGCCCTTCTCGGCGGCGGCTTTGAGTTTGGCCAACGTGGCGTTCATGCCGTCGACCAATTCGCGTTCGAAGTTCGTGGTCCCGCCCAATACCGCATTGATCGACATGCTGGAAAACGCGCTGACGCCGTTTTCGGCGTGACGGCTCTCAATCACCCTGGTGCCCTGGCCATTCGGCTCGAGCTCGTAGCTCCAGATCGTGCGGTTGGCGTCGACCCGGAACGTCAGCTTCTTTTCCGGAATGACCTCGACAACCGTGCTTGTGGTGGGCCAGAACAGACGGTTGCGGCGGTTGAAGTTCAGCGTGCGGGTGCCCTGGCGAAGCGGACCGAAGGGCCGCATCCAGCGGCACTGCGGGCTCCACTGTGGCATTCGTCGAAAATCGGATATCAAGGCCCACACCTTCGACGCCGGGGCGTCGATGTCTATTTGCGCCTGCAACAGCGGGGTCGCCATTTGTCCTCCGAGGCAATCTATTTCGGGTCGAGAAAAGTCTCGAGTCCGGACTGTGCACCGCGCGCACCCCGGCGCGCAGCCGCAAGCTGCAACAGGAAGATGCTCGTCCCCACCAACCCGGTTCCCAGTCCGGCCAGCATCATCGGACGCCAATTCTGCAGGGAGGGCACGACGAACGCCGCGACCGTCGCCAGCAGCCAGCCCAGCTCGCCGACCGCGATGATCGGCCACACTGCGAGCAGCCTGGCGGGCAGCGGAGGCGGCTCGCGGCTGGGGCCAGGCTCGGTGCTCATCGCGATCAACATAGCCCGGCGACGATGCGGGACCAAAGCCCGAAGTCTGTCGTTTCTCACAACTGCTCATAGGTTCGATGTAACCTCGCGCCATGGCTGACAGCGATGCGCGGCTGGCCGCCGACCTGTCGCTGGCGGTCATGCGGCTGGCCCGCCAACTGCGGTTTCGGAATCCGCAATCGCCGGTGTCGCTGTCCCAGCTGTCGGCGCTGACGACCCTGGCCAACGAGGGTGCGATGACGCCCGGCGCCCTGGCGATTCGCGAGCGGGTCCGACCGCCGTCGATGACCCGGGTGATCGCCTCCCTGGCCGACGAGGGCTTCGTGGATCGCGCACCGCACCCCGTCGACGGCCGGCAGGTGGTGGTGTCGGTGTCCGAGTCCGGCGCCGAGTTGGTCAAGGCGGCGCGACGTGCCCGCCAGGAGTGGCTGGCCGAGCGGCTCGCGACGCTGGACAGCGACAAGCGCTGCACCCTGCGCGAGGCCGCCGACATCATCTTGGCGTTGGTCGACGAAAGCCCGTGACTGCGCCGGACGTGGACGTTCAGGACGTCCAGGTTGTCGAAGATCCCGACGATCCCCGGCTCGACGACTTCCGCGACCTGAACAGCGTCGACCGTCGCCCCGATCTGCCGACCGGCAAAGGCCTGGTAATCGCCGAGGGCGTGCTGGTCGTGCAGCGCATGCTGGCGTCTCGGTTCACCCCGCACGCGATGCTCGGTACCGACCGCAGGCTGGCTGAACTGCGGGACGATCTGGCCGGGGCCGGCACCGGCAGGGGCGCCCAGGCGCCGTACTATCGGGCGTCCGCCGACGTCATGGCGCGGGTGGTCGGCTTCCACCTCAATCGCGGGGTGCTGGCCGCCGCGCGGCGGGTACCCGAACGGACCGTCGCTGAAGTGGTCGACGGTGCCCACACCGTCGCGGTGCTCGAAGGCGTCAACGACCACGAGAACCTCGGCTCGATCTTTCGGAACGCGGCGGGGCTGGGCGTGGACGCGGTGGTGTTCGGCAGCGGCTGCGCCGATCCGCTATACCGTCGCGCCGTCCGGGTGTCGATGGGTCATGCGTTGCTGGTGCCGTACGCGCGGGCAGCGGACTGGCCCGCCGACCTGGTGACGCTGAAGGAACGCGGCTTTCGGCTGTTGGCGATGACGCCACACCGGGAAGCGCGGGCGCTGCCGGAGGCGATGGCCGCGGTGCGCGATGAACGGATCGCGGTGCTGGTGGGCGCCGAAGGCCCCGGACTGACAGCGGCCGTCCAACGGTTGAGCGATGTGCGGGTGCGCATCCCGATGTCGCGGGGCACCGACTCGTTGAATGTCGCGACCGCCGCGGCGCTGGCCTTCTACGAGCGGGCTAGGGTGGGCTCGTGAGTGACGCGCCCGTGCCATGGGGAACGGGTTTGACGGTCGCCGGGTTCGTCGCCGCAGTCACCGCCATGGCAGTTGTGGTGCTCAGCCTCGGACTGATCCGGGTGCATCCGCTGTTGGCCGTCGGGCTCAACATCGTGGCGGCTGGGGGGCTGGCGCCGACACTGTGGGGCTGGCGGCGCACTCCCGTCCTGCGCTGGTTTGTGCTGGGCGCGGGGGTGGGTGTGACCGGCGCGTGGGTGACGCTGCTGGCCCTGACAGCTGCCGGCGGTTAGCCCCGCCCGCCTGAACGAACCCCGAGCAGCACATCTTCCCAGGCCGGAACGGCCGGCTTGCCGCGCCGGCTGCTTGCCGGGCTGCTCACCGGTTGTTCGGGGGCGGCGGGGTCCGGGGGAGCTTGGGCGGCCTGGGCGGCTTGGGCGGTCACGCCCGCGGGCTCGTCGAACTCGAGGCGGGCCACCGGCGCCAGTGGCCGCAGTGGGGGTGTGAAGTCCGGGTCGATCAACTCACTGGCCGGGTCGTCCATTGCGGTCACGATTCCGCCGTGGGCGCCCGGAGTGAAGCAGAAGTGCGCGAGGTTGTCGGAACGGCCGGCCTGCCACGAAAGCTGAACCGTCCAGCGGCCGTCCTCGTTGCGCCAGGAGTCCCAGCTCAGCTTGGCCGGGTTGAGGCCGCGTGCCACCAGCGCGGTGGAGACGGTTTCCAGGAGCGTCAGCACTGCGGGACCATCGGCGAGTAGCGGGTGTGCGGCGGTTGCCAGCTCCGCGGCCCGCGAGCGTTCCAGCAAGACCGGGTGGGCGAATCGCCGGATCCGCGCGATGTCGGAGCCCGACGCCGTCGCCACCTGTTCGACCGACGCACCGGCGCGAATCCGGGCCTGGATCTCTTTGGGGCTCAGCATGTCGGTGATTTCGATGTCGAGCTGTGGCTGGTCGAGCGCCGCCGCGTCGCCGCGCACAGCCGCCCGCAGCCGGTCGTCGACCGGGAGCTTGAACTGTTCGCCGGGGGTGCCGCCCTCGCAGATGATGTTCTTGCCGTCGGCATCGAGTCCAACCACTTTGAGTTCCCGCATGGCTTCTCCTCGCAGGCTCCGTGCAGATCAGCGCCGGACCCCTTCAGGGCGCACTCTAATGCGCTAGGCGTCGTTAACCTGGCTGACACGCGGAAACGGTTCAGTTCGGAGCTAGCGTTCTCGTCGCCTGCCGGGCCCCAGCGTCACGCCTGCGTGTCCCCGGCAAGCGGGTGGTGCCCCCCAGCTAGGCGATTAGGAAGGGACGGGTTACAGCCGCTCCACTACCCAGTCGACGCACTCGGTGAGGGCGCTGACGTCGTCGGGCTCGACGGCGGGGAACATCGCGACCCTCAGCTGGTTGCGGCCGAGCTTGCGGTACGGCTCGGTGTCGACAATGCCATTGGCCCGGAGGACCTTGGCGACAGCCGCGGCGTCCACGTCGTCGACGAAGTCGATCGTGCCCACCACCTGAGAACGCAGGCCGGGGTCGGCGACGAACGGTGTGGTGTACGGCCGCTCCTGCGCCCACGAGTACAACCGCTGCGATGAATCCGCGGTGCGCTTGACCGCCCAGTCCAGCCCGCCATTGCCCAGCAACCAGTCCAGCTGCTCGGCCATCAGCGCCAGGGTTGCGATCGCCGGCGTGTTGTACGTCTGGTCCTTGAGGCTGTTCTCTATCGCGATCGGGAGCGACAGGAAGTCGGGAACCCAGCGACCCGACGCCGCGATGGACTCGACCCTGGCCAGCGCGGCCGGGCTCATGATGGCCAGCCATAGGCCGCCATCGCTGGCGAAGTTCTTCTGCGGTGAGAAGTAATAGGCGTCGACCTCGGTGATGTCGACCGGCAGGCCACCGGCGCCGGAGGTGGCGTCGATGAGGACCAGTGCGTCACCCGAGCCGGCCGGGCGGTGGACCGGCACGGCGACCCCAGTCGAGGTCTCGTTGTGCGCCCAACCGATCACATCGACCGACGGGTCGCTCTGCGGCTCCGGGGCGCTGCCGGCGTCCGACTTGATGATGATGGGATCGCCGACGAACGGGTTCTTGACGACACAGGAGGCGAACTTCGAGCTGAACTCGCCGTAGGACAGGTGCAGTGAGCGCTTGTCGATCAGCCCGAATGCCGCGGCATCCCAGAACGCCGTCGCGCCGCCATTGCCCAGAATGACCTGGTAACCGTCCGGCACGGAGAACAGATCGGCCACCCCCGACCGAACCCGGCCCACCAGGTTCTTGACTGGCGCCTGGCGGTGCGATGTGCCGAACAGTGCCGCCGCGGTCGTGGTCAGTGCCTGTAATTGCTCGGGTCGGACCTTCGACGGGCCACACCCGAAGCGGCCGTCGCGGGGTTTGATGACGCTGGGAATTTCAAGCGGAGTCTGGAGCTGGTCAGCCATAGTCCCCAGCGTAATGAGCGGCCAACGTGTGACTCCGCACACACCGTGCGCGTGACCACTGGTCAGCCCACAGCGCTCCGCACAGGCCCGTAGTGCCTCAAATCAAGATGCCCGCGAAATTTTGTCCGTGCCTCAGGTAGGAATGCCCGCGAAACGGGCCGGTTCAGCTGGCCTTGATCCGGATGCCTTTGCGGATGTCGGGTAGGGCGGTGG
>NZ_JBKQQD010000401.1:0-10832 GCF_052144515.1 Mycobacterium sp.
GCGACGATGCGCGCCGCTGTGCGGCGTGAGGAGGAGTTGGGCAATTGGGCCTAGGCCCGGCGACGATGCGCGCCGCTGTGCGGCGTGAGGAGGAGTTGGGCAATTGGGCCTAGGCCCGGCGACGGGCGGCCAACTCAGGCGCGGCTGTCGAGCCACATCGTGGTGAAGCGTTGTTCCTCCGCCACCAACGTGGTCAATTGTGTTCCAACGAGATTCTCCAGCTTGCCGCCGATCAGCGGGATACGGACATGGACGGTCATCTGGACGTCCAGCCTGGTGCCACCTGACGCTGCGAGCGAAGAGAGCACGGCGGTACCCGCGACGCTCACCGGAGAGTTGAGGATGGATCCCCGAATGAAGGCCGTTGTGGTCCCATCGGTGAGCGGGCTCCAGGTCTCCTCGCGCCTGACGCACAGATCGCCGCGGTGCACCTGAGTGACCACGCCCGGCAGGTTGTGACGGTGCATTACTTGCAGGGTGACCACATCGATGGTGCCGTCGTTTCCGGATTCACCACCGACCCGCAACGACTCCAGCTTCGATTCGTCGACAGAGGAATACTCGAGCCTGGCGAGCCAGTAGTCGGCCTCGGTGAAGGCCCGGTGAATCTCCAGGACGCTGCCGTGGTAGTCGGCGGACACGTCGAATGAACGCGGCATAGCAGGCCAGGCTACCGTTACGGGCCATGAATCAGAGCGCCGCCGGCTCGCTCTTCGCCGGTGTGCACGTCGCCGAATCGGTGCCGCTGGCGCCGCTGACCACGATCCGGATCGGGCCGGTCGCACGCCGGGTCATCACCTGTGCCACCAGCGACCAGGTGGTCGCCGTGCTGCGGCAGCTGGACGCTCAGGCCCAGAGCCCACTGGTGATTGCCGGCGGCTCCAACCTTTTGATCGCCGATACCCTGACCGACCGGACCGTGGTGCGGTTGGCCAACAACGCGATCACGGTCGACGGCAACCTGGTGCGCGCGGAGGCGGGCGCGGTCTGGGACGACGTGGTGATCAGCGCGATCGAGCACGGTCTGGGCGGGCTGGAATGCCTGTCCGGCATCCCCGGATCGGCCGGGGCCACGCCGGTGCAGAACGTGGGAGCCTACGGCGCGGAAGTGTCCGACACCATCACCCGGGTCAGGCTGCTGGATCGCAGCAGCGGCGAGGTGCGCTGGGTTCGCGGCAGCGAGTTGGGCTTCGGCTACCGGACCAGCGTGCTCAAGCATCCCGGCGGCCTCGAGATTCCCGCCGTGGTGCTGGAGGTCGAGTTTGCGCTGGACGCGAGGGGTCGTAGCGCGCCGTTGCGCTACGGCGAGCTGACGGCCGCGCTCGATGCGGTCAGCGGCGAGCGCGCCGACCCGCAAGCGGTTCGTGAGGCCGTGCTGGCCCTGCGTGCCCGCAAGGGCATGGTGCTCGACGCTGCCGACCACGACACCTGGAGCGTCGGGTCGTTCTTCACCAACCCGGTGGTCGCTGCGGAGGTCTACGAGCGGCTGGCCGGCAGGATCGACGGGTTCGATGGAGAGGTGCCGCACTATCCGGCACCGGACGGCGTCAAGCTGGCCGCCGGTTGGCTGGTGGAGCGCGCGGGCTTCGGCAAGGGCTATCCGGACGACGATGCTCGCTGCCGGCTGTCCACCAAACACGCGCTTGCTCTGACCAACCGCGGCGGTGCCACAGCCGAGGACGTGCTCACACTCGCCCGCACCGTCCGCGACGGCGTCCGCGACGTGTTTGGTATCACACTCAAACCCGAACCCGTCCTGGTTGGGTGCGTGTTGTAGCGGCGATTTTGGCGCGAAAACGCCTGGGCACGGCGCGTTGTGGCGGGGCGGCAGGCATTTTGGGGCCGTCGCGCCCGGTATCTTTGGATGTCGTGAACACCTCCAGCGCTTCGAACGGACAGGGGCCGATCAATCGGCGCCTGGCCCTGGCGGCGCTTGGGGTCGGGGTGTTTGCGCCGACCGTCTTGGCGGCCTGCTCGCCCAAATCGATCACGCAGGCGGTCAAGCCGACGCCGCCATCACCCCACCTGACGTTCCAGCCGGCTGACGCGGCCGCCGACGTGGTACCGGTCGCGCCGGTCAGCGTCCAGGTCAGCGACGGCTGGCTGCAGCACGTCGCGCTGACGAGTTCGTCCGGGAAGGTCGTGGCCGGCGCGTTCAACCAGGACCGCACCGTCTACACGATCACCGAACCGTTGGGGTACGACGCGACCTACACGTGGAGCGGCTCGGCCGTCGGCCACGACGGCAAGGCGATGGCGCTGAAGGGCAAGTTCAACACCGTGACGCCTACCAAGAAGATCGGCGGGGGCTTCCAGCTGGCGGACGGCCAGACCGTGGGAGTCGCGGCGCCGATCATCATCCAGTTCGACGCACCGATCAGCGACAAAGCCGCCGTCGAGAAAGCTCTCACCATCACCACCGACCCGCCCGTCGAGGGCAGTTGGGCGTGGCTGCCCGACGAGGCGCAAGGCGCCCGCATCCACTACCGCTCCCGCGTGTACTACCCGGCGGGCACCAAGGTCAACGTCGACGCCAAGCTCTACGGGGTGCCGTTCGGCGACGGCGCCTTCGGCGACCAGGACATTTCGTTGCACTTCCAGATCGGCCGGCGGCAGGTCGTCAAAGCCGAGGTCACGTCGCACCGCATCCAGGTGGTCACCGACGCGGGCGTCATCATGGACTTTCCGTGTAGCTACGGCGAGGCCGACAAGGCGCGCAACGTGACCCGCAACGGCATTCACGTGGTCACCGAGAAATACTCCGACTTCTACATGTCCAACCCGGCCGCCGGCTACAGCAATGCTCACGAACGCTGGGCGGTGCGGATCTCCAACAACGGCGAGTTCATCCACGCCAACCCCATGAGCGCGGGCGCGCAGGGCAACACCAACGTCACCAACGGCTGCATCAACCTGTCGACGGGTGACGCCCAGGAGTACTACAGCAGCGCGATCTACGGCGACCCGGTTGAGGTGACCGGCAGCTCGATCCAGCTGTCCTACTCCGATGGCGACATCTGGGACTGGGCCGTCGACTGGGATACCTGGGTGGCGATGTCGGCGCTGCCACCCCCCAACGCACATCCGCCGGCAAGTCAGATTCCGGTAACCGCGCCGGTCACACCGTCGACCGCGCCCAGCTTGTCGGGCACGCCCACGACCACGACCCCGACAACCACAGCGACGTCTAGCCCCGGCGGTTAAACCGGCCCGCTGACGCTTGGTCGCGCGGCCGGATGATGATCTGGTCCAGGTTGACGTGGGAGGGCCGCGAGGCCACGAACCCGATCACCTCGGCGACGTCGCCTGCCGTCAGCGGTGTGATGCCCGTGTAGACGGCGCCCGCGCGCTTCTGGTCGCCGTCGAAGCGGACCAGAGAGAACTCGGTTTCGACTGCGCCCGGGGCGATCTCGGTGAGCCGCACCGGCTTTCCCAACAGCTCGCCGCGCAGTGTCCGGTGCAGCGCACCCTGGGCGTGCTTGGCCGCCGTGTAGCCGGCGCCGCCGTCGTAAACCTCCATCGCCGCGATCGAGGTGATGGTCACGATCAGGCCGTCGCCGGAATCGATCAGCTTGGGCAGCAGCGCTCGGGTGACCCGCAACGTGCCCATTACGTTGGTCTCCCACATCCATCGCCAGTGCTCCACGTCCGCGTCGGCGACGAACTCCAGTCCGCGTGCTCCGCCGGCGTTGTTGACCAACACATCGACCCGGCCCAACTCGTTCGCCAGCGCCGCCACCGCGTCGTCGTGTGTGACGTCGGCCACAACGGCGGTTCCGCCGATCTCGTCGGCCAGCGCACTGATCCGGTCTCTGCGACGCGCCACGGTGACCACGTGAAACCCAAGGGCCGCAAGGGTTCTGGCGGTCGCCTCGCCGATTCCGGAACTGGCTCCGGTTACCACAGCAACTCGTGCGTTTCGATCGGATGAAGTCACCCAGACAACTCTAATAAACGTGCTAAATTTCTCCTGTGCATCACAGGGCCTTGTTCAACACCACGGCCGCGTGCCTTTCCGCGGCCTGTGAGTGTTATTGCCGCGCACTTTGCCGCGCCTGACTTTCAGCAAGTGCGGCCAAGACCGGCCATAGGAACTCGGATCAAAGGACGCCCGTGCGCACCACTGCTCTTACCCACCATTCATCCCTCCGCGCAGCCGGCCACAAGGGCCAGCTGCGGTCACACCGCCAGATCATGCCGCCGTCGCTGCACCTGTCAGACTCAGCGGCGGCAACGGTCTTCCGTGCCGTGCGGTTGCGCGGCCCGGTTGGCCGTGACGTCATCGCCGGGGTCACCTCGCTAAGCATCGCGACGGTGAACCGCCAGGTCATCGCCCTCCTCGAGGCCGGTCTGCTGCGCGAGCGCGCCGACTTGGCGGTCTCCGGGGCCATCGGGCGCCCACGCGTGCCCGTGGAGGTCAACCACGAACCCTTCGTGACGCTGGGCATCCATATCGGCGCGCGAACCACCAGCATCGTGGCTACCGACCTGTTCGGCCGCACGCTCGACACGGTCGAGACCCCGACACCGCTCAATGCGGCGGGGCCGGCCCTGGCGTCGCTGGCCGACAGCGCCGCGCGGTACCTGAGGCGCTGGCATCGGCGCCGGCCGCTGTGGGTCGGCGTGGCCATCGGTGGCGCCGTCGACAGCGCCACCGGGCATGTCGACCACGCCCGGCTGGGCTGGCGGCAGGCACCAGTGGGGCCCGTGCTGGCCGACGCGCTGGGTCTGCCGGTGTCGGTGGCATCCCACGTCGACGCGATGGCCGGCGCCGAGCTGCTGCTCGGCATGCGGCGGTTCGCGCCGAGCTCACCGACTAGCCTGTACGTCTACGCCCGCGAAACGGTGGGCTACGCGCTGGTGATCGGCGGGCGAGTGCATTGCCCGGCCAGCGGCCCCGGCACGATCGCGCCCCTGCCGGTCCACTCCGAGCTGCTCGGCGGCACCGGCCAGCTGGAGTCCACCGTCAGCGATGAGGCGGTTTTGGCCGCCGCGCGCCGACTGCGGGTTCTGCCCGGCGCACCGACAACCCGTACCGGCGGGTCCGCCACCGCGATCACCGACCTGCTGCGGGTGGCTCGGGCCGGCAACCGGCAGGCCACGGAGCTGCTGGCGGAGCGGGCCCGGGTGCTGGGTGAGGCGGTCGCGCTACTGCGTGACCTGCTCAATCCCGACGAGCTGGTGGTCGGCGGCCAGGGATTCACCGAATACCCGGAGGGGATGGAGGAGGTGGCCGCGGCGTTCACCGCACGCTCGGTGCTGCCGCCGCGCGACATCCGCGTCACTGTCTTCGGCAACCGGGTACAGGAAGCCGGGGCGGGGATTGTCTCGCTGGGCGGGCTCTACGCCGATCCGCTGAGCGCGATGCGCCGCGCCGGAGCACTGGATTCGCGGCTGTCCGACGCCGCCCCGGAGTCTTCTGCTTAACCACGCGCGACCCGCACGTTTGAGCCGCTTGGACACCGGTCCTGTAAAGATGACAGTGTGCGGCGTGACGACAGTTTCCTGCCATCGAATCGAACCGTTGCCGCAGTGAATGCGCCGCGCCGGGTCGCGGTGGTGGCGGTACACACCTCACCGCTGGCCCAGCCGGGCATCGGCGACGCCGGCGGCATGAACGTCTACGTGCTGCAGAGCGCGCTGCACCTGGCGCGCCGGGGCATCGAAGTGGAGATCTTCACCCGGGCGACCGCGTCCGCCGATCCGCCGACCATCCGGGTGGCGCCCGGCGTGCTGGTGCGCAACGTGGTGGCGGGACCGTTCGAGGGCTTGGACAAATACGACCTGCCCACCCAGCTGTGCGGGTTCGCGGCCGGGGTGCTGCGCGCCGAAGCGGCCCACGAACCGGGCTACTACGACATCGTGCACTCGCACTACTGGCTGTCCGGCCAGGTCGGGTGGCTGGCCCGCGACCGGTGGGCGGTGCCGCTGGTGCACACCGCGCACACGCTGGCCGCGGTGAAGAACGCCGCGCTGGCCGAGGGTGACGCTCCCGAGCCGCCGCTGCGCACGGTCGGCGAGCAGCAGGTCGTCGACGAGGCGGATCGGCTGATCGTCAACACCGATGATGAAGCGAGACAATTGATTTCGCTGCACCATGCCGATCCCGCGCGAATCGACGTGGTGTATCCCGGTGTCGATCTGGACGTGTTCCGCCCGGGGGATCGGCGGGCTGCCCGGGCCGCGCTGGGACTCCCGCTCGAGGACCCGCTGGTGGCCTTCGTCGGACGCATCCAGCCGCTGAAGGCGCCCGACATCGTGCTGCGCGCCGCCGCGAAGCTGCCGGGGGTGCGCGTGGTGGTGGCCGGCGGCCCGTCGGGCACCGGTCTGTCCTCGCCGGACGGCCTGGTGCGCCTCGCCCACGAACTCGGCATCAGCCAGCGGGTGACATTTTTGCCGCCGCAGTCCCGCGCGGACCTGGCCACCTTGTTCCAGGCGGCCGATCTGGTTGCGGTGCCGAGTTATTCGGAGTCGTTCGGGCTCGTCGCCGTCGAGGCGGAGGCCTGCGGCACACCGGTGGTGGCGGCCGCGGTCGGCGGGCTGCCGGTCGCGGTGCGCGACGGGATCACCGGCGCCCTGGTCGCCGGGCATGAGGTCGGTCAGTGGGCCGACGCGCTCGACCAGCTGCTGCGGCTGGGCGCGCCGCAGGCGCAGGCGATGAGCCGCGCCGCCGCCGCACACGCGGCCACGTTCTCCTGGGAACACACCACCGACGCGCTGCTGGCCAGCTATCGGCGTGCGATCCGCGACTTCACCGCCGAGCGGCAGCGCCGGTTTCGCGACCGGGCGTCGATGCGCAAGCCCCGCCGGTGGGCCTCGCGCCGCGGTGTGGACGCGTGACCATGACCCCGCGCGCCGGCGACGATGCAGAGCGGAGCGATGAGGTGGGGGCACGCCCCCACAAGTGGGAGGTACCCCCACCCGCTTGCGGGGGAGAGCGGCACCGATGACCTCCGTGCAGGCCGTGATCGAGGATGCGCTGCAGGCCAGCCAGCTGAGCTACTCGGAACACCCGGGCGCGCACGGCGGGCCGTCCGGGCTGGTCGTGGAGCTGCCCGGCGAGCGCAGGCTCAAGACCAGCACGATCCTGAGCATCGGCGAGCATTCCGTGCGCGTCGAGGCGTTCGTCTGCCGCAAGCCCGACGAGAACCACGAGGGCGTCTACCGATTCCTGCTCAAGCGCAACCGCCGGCTGTACGGGGTCGCCTACACGCTGGACAACGTCGGCGACATCTACCTGGTGGGTCGGATGTCGCTGGCCTCCGTCGACGCCGACGAGATCGACCGGGTACTCGGGCAGGTGCTCGAAGCGGTGGACTCGGACTTTAATACGTTGCTGGAGTTGGGTTTTCGGTCCTCGATTCAAAAAGAGTGGGAGTGGCGAGTGTCTCGCGGGGAGTCGCTGAAGAACCTGCAGGCGTTCGCGCACTTGATCGACGACGAGGAGGATGACCCGGGATGACTCAGGGCGGGTGCGTGAGAGACTAGCCGGCATGGGAGACACTGCCACGCTGGTGCTGCTCCGCCACGGCGAGAGCGAATGGAACGCCCTCAACCTGTTCACCGGCTGGGTCGACGTCGGGCTGACCGAAAAGGGCCGGGCAGAGGCGGTGCGAAGCGGCGAGCTGATCGCCGAGCACAACCTGGCGCCCGATGTGCTCTACACGTCGCTGCTGCGACGCGCGATCACCACCGCGCACTTGGCCCTGGACACTGCCGACCGGCTGTGGATTCCGGTGCGGCGCAGCTGGCGGCTCAACGAGCGCCACTACGGCGCGTTGCAGGGCCTGGACAAGGCCGAGACCAAGGCGCGCTACGGCGAAGAACAGTTCATGGCCTGGCGGCGCAGTTACGACACGCCGCCGCCGCTGATCGAAAAGGGCAGCGAGTTCAGCCAGGACGGCGATCCGCGTTACGCCGACATCGGCGGCGGCCCGCTGACGGAATGCCTGGCCGACGTGGTGGCCCGGTTCCTGCCGTATTTCACCGACGTGATCGTGCCGGACCTGCGGTTCGGTAAGACGGTGCTGATCGTCGCGCACGGCAACTCCTTACGCGCGCTGGTTAAGCACTTGGACCAGATGTCTGACGACGAGATCGTCGGGCTGAACATCCCGACGGGCATTCCGCTGCGTTACGACTTGGACACCGATATGCGCCCGGTGCTGCCCGGCGGTACCTACCTCGACCCGGAGGCGGCCGCCGCCGGTGCCGCCGCGGTAGCTAATCAAGGACGCGGGTAAAGTCGTCGCAGTGTCGCCCGAAGGGCGAGAAACCCCTGTTTTCCAAACATCCCATGAACAGCAGCGGAACACCTGTAGCGCAAAGTGTGACTTGTCCGATTTTGGCCTCGCTCCGCTAGGGCGGCGTTCACCGGATTTGTAGGATTTTGATTGTGACTGTGTTCTCGGCGCTGTTGCTGGCCGGGGTGTTGTCGGCAGTGGGTCTGGCCGTAGGTGTTGCGGTCGGAACCCGGCTGTCGCAGCGGGTAGTGGTGCGCCGCCAACGGGTGGCCTCCGAGTGGGCGGGGATCACCGTCTCGCAGATGCTGGAACGCATCGTCGCGTTGATGCCACTGGGCGCCGCCGTCGTCGACACCCATCAGGACGTGGTTTACCTCAACGAGCGGGCCAAAGAGCTGGGGCTGGTGCGCGACCGGCAGCTCGATGACCAGGCCTGGCGGGCCGCGCAGCAGGCGATGGGTGGCGACGACGTCGAGTTCGACCTCTCACCCGGACGGCGCCCGGGTGGCGGCCGGCCGGGGCTGTCGGTGCACGGGCATGCCCGGCTGCTGAGCGAGGAAGACCGCCGCTTTGCCGTGGTCTTCGTCCATGACCAGTCCGACTATGCGCGCATGGAGGCGGCTAGGCGTGACTTCGTGGCCAACGTCAGCCATGAGCTCAAGACCCCGGTCGGCGCCATGGCCTTGCTCGCCGAGGCGCTGCTCGCTTCGGCGGACGACGCCGACACCGTGCGCCGGTTCGCCGAAAAGGTGCTCATCGAGGCAAACCGCCTGGGAGACATGGTCGCAGAGCTGATCGAGCTGTCCCGGCTGCAGGGGGCCGAGCGGTTGCCCAATGTGACCGATGTTGAAGTCGATAGCATTGTGTCCGAAGCGATTTCACGCCACAAGGTAGCTGCCGAAAACGCCGATATCGAGGTTCGCACCGATGCGCCAAGCGGCCTGCAGGTGCTGGGGGACCAAACCCTACTGGTGACCGCGCTGGCCAATCTCGTGTCCAATGCGATTGCCTATTCGCCACGCGGATCACTGGTCTCGATCAGCCGTCGCCGCCGCGGTGACAACATCGAGATCGCCGTCACCGACCGCGGTATCGGGATCGCGCTCGAGGACCAGGAGCGGGTCTTCGAGCGGTTCTTCCGGGGAGACAAAGCGCGTTCGCGCGCCACCGGCGGCAGCGGGCTGGGGCTGGCCATCGTCAAACACGTGGCGGCCAACCACAACGGCAGCATCGGCGTGTGGAGCAAGCCTGGAACCGGTTCGACGTTCACGTTGTCCCTGCCGATGTATCAGGACGTGAGCGAGCATCCCGAGCAACCGCAGGGCCGTGAGATACGGTCCAATAGGTCACAACGAGAGGAAGAACTAAGTCGATGACCCGCGCACACGACGCTGCAGAGCGCAGCGATGAGAAGGAGTCGCGACGATGACCAGTGTGATGATCGTGGAGGACGAGGAGTCGCTGGCCGATCCGCTGGCGTTTCTGCTCCGCAAGGAGGGCTTTGAGGCCACGGTGGTGACCGACGGGCCGTCGGCGCTCGCCGAGTTCGACCGCGCCGGTGCTGACATCGTGCTGCTCGACTTGATGCTGCCCGGCATGTCCGGCACCGACGTGTGCAAGCAGCTGCGGGCCCGTTCCAGCGTGCCGGTGATCATGGTGACCGCGCGCGACAGCGAGATCGACAAGGTGGTCGGTCTGGAGCTGGGCGCCGACGACTATGTGACCAAGCCCTATTCGGCACGTGAGTTGATCGCCCGGATCCGGGCGGTGCTCCGCCGTGGCGGCGACGACGACTCCGAGATCAGCGACGGAGTGCTGGAGTCCGGGCCGGTGCGGATGGACGTCGAGCGCCACGTCGTTTCGGTCAACGGCGACACGATCACGTTGCCGCTCAAGGAATTCGACCTACTCGAATACCTGATGCGCAACAGCGGGCGGGTGCTGACCCGCGGCCAGCTGATCGATCGGGTGTGGGGCGCCGACTACGTCGGCGACACCAAAACCCTTGACGTGCACGTGAAGCGGCTGCGGTCCAAGATCGAGGCCGATCCGGCCAATCCGGTGCACCTGGTTACGGTGCGCGGGCTGGGCTACAAGCTGGAGGGTTAGCCAACCCGGAGTCAATGACGTGGTTGCGGTCGGTGCGCTGGTCGTCGTCGACGATCTCCGTCCGGCGCAGTGGCTTACTGAGAGCATCCGCGGCTTTGCGGTGGACGTCGGGTCGCTCGTCCCGGCCACTTTCGGCGCCTACGCGCGTGTTTTGCACCCCGCCTACAACGACGGTGAGCGGGTGAGCTGGGCGCAGATCGCCCGCGCGAACGACCGAATCGCGCACCCGCAGATGCAGTTCAACCGCCTGATCGGTTACGCATCGCGATACAGCCCTGGGTACCCCGACAGACAGCCCGGCATCTTCGACGAAGCACCGGCGGTGGGGACGCTGCCCCCTGATGTGGCCGCACCGCTAGGACGCTGCTGATGTAGTGCCCTCTGCGGGGCGGGTTGCCGGTGTGGTTGGTGTGCCCGAAGTGGTGTGTGGTGGACGGCATTGTTGGTCGAGGTGCTGGTACTGCCTGGCGGTCGGGTCCG
>NZ_JBKQQD010000402.1:0-96432 GCF_052144515.1 Mycobacterium sp.
TGGCAATGCCCGGCTGATCGGCAACGGCGGCGCCGGCGGTAACGCCTACTTCGCAAACGGCATATTCGGCGTAGGCGGCAAAGGCGGGTTGTTGCTCGGGGTGCCCGGGCCCGATGGGCAGGTGGGGCCCTAGCGGTTAGTCGCTGGCCGGCAGCGGCTTGACCTCTTTGAGCGACAGCGCGGTCGCACCGACGCTCAGGCTCCCGGCGCCGGGCTTGGTCACCAGCACCTCGGCCCCGGTTTCGTCGACGTAGCGCTTGCCCATCACGGTGCCGTCGGCGAACGCCGGGTCGAGTTCGCCGGACCGTTCGGCGCCTATCGCCACCATCGGCACACCGCCGCAGCGCAGGTCGTCGAGGCTGTCGGCGTTCCTGACGACGATGACCTGGGTGTCACACACCTGGCTGGCGAGGCGGGTTCCGTTCTTGATCATGCGTGTAGTCCTTTTAGCGTCTCGATGATTTCCCGGCGAAGTACCTTGCCGGTGGGAGTCGTTGGCAGCTCGTCGCGAAACACTACCCGGTCGGGGGTACGCGACCCGCGCAAGCTCTTGCGGACATGTTCGCGCAGTTCCTCGGGATCGGGATCGATACCCACAGCCGGCACCACCACGGCGACAATCGCCTGGCCCCACTCCGGATCCTCGACTCCGACCACCGCGACGTCGCGCACATGAGAGTGCTCGATCAGCACCTCCTCCAGCTCGGCGGGCGCGATGTTCTCACCACCGCGGATGATGGTGTCGTCGCTGCGTCCGCCGATGAACAGGTAGCCCTCTTCGTCGAGCATCGCGATGTCTTTGGTTGGGAACCAACCATTTTCGTCGAGCACCGAGCCAATCCCGGTATAGCGGCCGGAAACCTGCTCGCCGCGCACGAAGAGCTCGCCGGTCTCACCCGGGCCGACCACGTTGCCGTCCTCGTCACGGATCTGCAACTCGATGCCAGGCACCGGCTGTCCGACCGATCCCAGCCGCTTGACGATGGCGGCATCCGAGGCGGAGTGCGCCGCCCGGTGGTCGTCGGGGGTGAGCACCGCGATCGTCGAGCTGGTCTCGGTCAGGCCGTAGGCGTTGACGAAGCCCACCCCGGGCAACAGTTCCAGCGCACGGCGGACCAGCGGCAGGCCGACCTTTGATCCGCCGTAGGCAAGATTGCGAAGCGACGGGAGCTCATGTCCGTTCGTCTCCAGCACGGTGACAATGCGGTCCAGCATGGTGGGCACCACCGTTGCGGTGGTGACCTGCTCGGCGTTGACCAGCCGGACCCATTCCTCGGGGTCGAAGTTGGGCAGGTAGACCATCTTGCGGCCCGCGTACAGGTTCGACAGCGCCGCGCCGACGCCGGCGATGTGATAGGGCGGCACGCAGATCAGCGCAGCGTCTTCTGCGTCGGCCGACTCGAATTCGACCGTCCCGGTGACATAGCTGGTCAGGTTGTTGTGGGAGAGTTCGACGGCCTTGGGCTGCGAGGTGGTGCCCGAGGTGAACAGCACGATCGCGACCGAGTCCGGGTCGGGGAACTCGGCAGTCGGCTCGGCGCTGCGCGCGGCCTCCAGAAAGTCCTCGGACTCCATCACCCGTTGGGAGGCATCCGCGACCATGTCCTGGTAGCGGCTGTCGACGATCACCAGGGGTTCGGGCAGCCGCTCAATCAACGCCCGAATACCGTCGGCCGACAGCCGGTAGTTGATCGGGGTGAAGGCCAGCCCGGCGCGCGCCGAGGCGAAGATCAGCACCGGCAGCATCGCACCGCCGGTGCCGACGTAGACGACGTGCTGGGCGCCCGAGCCCGCGATCACACCCGCGCCGCCGTCGGCGAGGTCACTGAGCTGCTGGTTCGTCAACCGCAAGTCTCCGTCGACGACCGCCGTGCGGTTGGGGTTGCTCGACGCAGCCATCTCGAGCAGCAACGAAACGCTCATTCACGATCCTTCTACATCTTTACAAATCTACGTAATAGTGTAATTCAGCCGCCGTGGGCCCGACGGGAGACCGCTTCCCAGTCGTGCCAGGTCTGCAGCCGCTGCTGGTAGATCTCGGTGATCAGCGCGGGCACCTCGGAGCCGAAAAGCACGCGCAGCGGCGGGCGATCGGCGTCGACGATCTCCAGCAACGCCCGCGCGGCCGCCCTGGGGTCGCCGGGGGCCTGAGAGTTGCGGCGCGCGAGCATGGTCTCGCGGACGAAGTCGTACTCGGTCATCTTGTCCGACCAGCGCGCCGAGGCACCGGCCCAGTCGGTGCCGAAACGGCCCGGCTCCACGATGGTCACCTTGATACCCAGCGGCCCGACCTCAGCCGCCAGCGATTCACTGATGGCTTCCAGCGCCCACTTGGACGCGTGATAGGCCGACTCGTTGGAGAACGCCCCGACGCCACCGACGCTGGACACCTGGATGATGTGCCCCGAACCCTGGGCGCGCAGAAAGGGCAGTGCGGCCTGGGTGATCCACACGGCCCCAAACAGATTGGTCTCCAGCTGGTCCCGCAGGTCGGCCTCGGAGAGCTCCTCGACGGCGCCGAAGTGGCCGTAGCCGGCGTTGTTGACCACGACGTCGAGGCCACCCAACTCGTCGTAGACCCTGCCCACCGCCTCGAAAGCCGCGGCCCGGTCGGTGACGTCGAGCCGAAGCGGCAGCAAGCGGTCACCGAACCGCCCGGACAAGTCGGCCAGCGATTTGGTGTCGCGCGCCGTCGCCGCGACACGGTCGCCACGCTCGAGCGCGGCGATGGCGAACTCGCGGCCGAATCCCTTGGATGCGCCGGTGATGAACCAGATCATGGTTCAACGCTAGCCGGATCTGGCGGGTGCCGGGGCTCCTCGGTTATGTTCCGGTCCAGCGGGGTGCGCGCTTCTCGGCGAACGCGATCGCGCCCTCCTTGGCGTCGTTGGAGACGAACACCGGGCCCAGGATCTTGGTCTGCTCGGCCCACATGGTTTCCGGGGTCCAGTTGCGGGACTCGACGATGATCCGCTTGGTGGCGGCCACCGCCAGCGGTCCGTTGGCGGCGATCTTCTCGGCCAGCGCGATCGCGGCGTCCAGGGCCTGGCCCGGCTCGGCCAGGACGTTGACCAGCCCCAGGTCGTGCGCGCGTTCGGCGGGCAGGTTGTCACCGGTCAGCGCCAGCTCCATGGCGATTGCATACGGGATGCGCTCGGGCAGCCGCAACAGTCCCCCGCCGCCGGCGACCAGACCCCGCTTGACCTCGGGGATGCCGAAGGCCGAGTCCTTGGCGGCCACGATCAGATCGGTGGCCAGGGCCAGCTCGGTGCCACCGGCCAGTGCGAATCCCTCCACCGCCGCGATGAGCGGCTTGTCCGGCGGACGCTCGGTGAAGCCCATGCCACGGCCCTCGACGATGGGTACTTCGCCCCGCGCGAACGCCTTGAGATCCATGCCCGCGCAGAACGAGCCACCGGCGCCGGTCAGGACCGCCACCGAAAGACCGGGGTCTCCGTCGAGACGATCCATCGCGTCGGCCAGGCCGCGGCTGACCGCCGCGTTCACCGCATTCTTGGCCTTCGGCCGGTTGATGGTGATGAGGAGAATCCGGTCGCGCTGCTCGACCAGGACCTCGGGTTCGGTGTTTTGGGCTTCTTCGCTCACGGTGCTGATGGTAACGGCCCCCCGTCGCGGCCTGAACGGGCCTTAGTCAAGCCTTGGCCAAGCCTTTGGTCAAGCTGGAGCCATCGCCTCCGGCACGTCCGTCAGGCGTTTGGAAAGCCCTGCGGTCCTGCGTATTTCGATGAAATCGGCGATCATGGCCTCGGTCACCTCATGCGGGTCCTTGACGGTCGCGCCGTCGGAGAGCACCGAGATGTTGAGCTGGTCGACGTAACTCCACACGGTGATGTTCAGCCCACTGCCGGCGGTCAACGGGCCCACCGAATAGATCTCGGTGACCAGCGCGCCGCCCACCCGGCCGCGTTCGCGCGGCCCGGGCACGTTCGAGATGTTGAGGTTGAGGATCTTGTTCTGCCCGTCGCGGTTGGACAGCCAGCGGAACACGGCTTGCGTACCCGCCGGCGGCCAGTACGCCGCCCAGCGGGCGATCAACTCCGGACCCATGAGCTGGTGGCCCTCCTTCGCCGAGACCGCGTTCTCGTGACAGAGCCGCACCCGTTCCAGCGGGTCGTCGGAGTCGGCCGGCAACGCCACCATCATTCCGGTGAAGCGGTTGCCCGAGATCCGTTCCGGCGAGAAGTCGTAACTCACCGGAACCGAAGCCAGCAGCGGTTCGGCTTTGCCGTCGTAGCGCAAGAGCAAGGTCCGGAGCGCCCCGGTGGACATGGCCAGCACCATGTCGTTGATCGTCGCTTTCAGCTTCTTGGCGGTCTCCCTGACATCGGCGAATGCCAGTGTGGCGGTGGCGAACATGCGCTCCGGGGTGATCTTGTGATTCATGAACGTCGGCGGCGGGGTGAACGGCATGGTCAGTTCCGGCGAGAGCTTGCGCGAGCTGCGTCGCACCCGCCCCAACCCCTGTGCGGTGTACCGGACGGTCGCCGGGATTCGCGCGATGTGCCGCATGTGGTCGGTGAACGCCGACGTCATCAACTCCCGCTTGGAGGGCTCCGGATCCGGTGCGTAGGAGCCGACCTGCGGGGTCGGCATCAGATCCATGCCGTGGGCCATCAGGTTCGCCGACGCGACGCCATCGGCGAGCGCGTGGTGGATCTTGACCACCACCGCGATGCGGTCGTTGGCCAGGCCCTCGACGAAATACATCTCCCACAGCGGGCGGTCAGATCCAGCGGGGTGCCGGCGATCTGCCCGATCGCCTCGTCGAGCTCGCGGCGACCGCCCGGGGCGGCCAGCCGGAAGGGCCGGATGTGGTAGGTGAAATCGACGTCGCAGTTCTCCCGCCACATCGGATGGTGGAATTTCAGCGGGACATCGATCAGCTGGTAGCCCAACGGCACAAGCTTGTCCATCCGGCCGGCGATGACCTCGCGAAACGCGTCGATGTTAAATCCGCGACTGTCTTCATCGAGTTCGATGACCGCGACCTTGATGGTGTGCATGTGCACGTTCGGCGCTTCGCTGTACAGCAGCACCGCATCCCAGCCGCTGAGCCGTTTCACCGCTGCCCCCTGCCCATACGGGCGACCTTACTCAGCAGCGGCCGCTCAGATAACCTCTTTGGCCCCGATCGGCGCCCTGCTGCGGTAGACCTGGTTGAGGAACAGCGACGTCGCATGTGCCGCCACCCCGGCCCGCTCACCGTCGATGAGGTCGAAGCCGTGGCCCGCCCCCGGCAATTCGAGGTAACCGACCATCGAATGCGACGTCGCCCGCATCCGCTCGACGAAGCTGCGCGCCTGCTCGACCGGGATGACGTTGTCCTTGCTGCCGTGAATCACCAAGAACGGCGGGGCGTTCCGATGCGCCCGCGCGATCGGCGACGCGTCGCGGAACACCTCGGGATGACGGGCTATGGTCCGTTTGACCACCACCCGCTCCAGGAATTCGACGAACTGAGCACGCTCGCGGGTGGATCTGTCCTCCCAGTCGTAGCGGCCGTAGATCCCGACCACCGCGTCCACCGAGCTGTCGGCACCCTCGGGCAGCTTGGCCTCGTACCGCGGGTCATCGGGGGTGAGGCCGGCAAGCGCCGACAGGTGGCCGCCGGCCGAACAGCCAGCCACCGCAACGAAATTGCGGTCGCCGCCGAACTTGTCCACGTTGGCCCGCGCCCACGCGATGGCGGTCTTGACGTCGATGATGTGGCGCGGCCAGCGATGGCGCGGCGAGACGCGGTAGTCGATCGCCAGGCACACCCACCCCAGCTCGGCCATGCGTGACATCAGGGCGGAGCCCTGCAGCATGCTGCTGCCGTGCACCCAGGCGCCGCCCGGGACGAAGATCAGCACCGGCGCGGGCTCGGCCGGCAGATCCTTACGGCGCCAGACATCAAGCACCTGCGCGGGGTGGTCGCCGTAGTGCACCCCGCGGCGGTGGAGATAGCGGCGCTCGCGCAACGCATCCCAGATCGGCGGCGTCCGCTCGGCGGTGGGCCATTCGAGGTCCAGATCAGCCGCCGACACCACCCCGCGCAGGGCCGCGACGGAGACCGCATGGGTGCTTTCCCGGTCCCGGCGGCGTTCGTCGTTCATGCCCGGGGCGAACCAGTCCCGCTTGGCTGCTTTGGCGGCCCCAGACACGAATTCGGGTGCGAGTCGAGCACCCCAGATGCCCATCGCAGTCATGCCGCCCAGCGGCTCCAGGCGCTTGCCCACCACTGGTAGCGAAGCCCCAGCCTCGCTTAGGGCCAGCACATAGTCGCCCGGGCGGGCCCGCAGCAACCATCTCAGATAGGCCGCCAGACGCGGTCCCGTCACCGTCATGGAGGGAGCGTACCCCCGCGCGGGCCGCGGAAACTGACGTTTGCGTTAAGGCCGTGGTCGGCGTCTCATCAACGCCCTGGAGAGCGTTTGCCATGAGCGGTATTGCAACGTCAAATGGTGATTTGCCTATTCGCTGCGGGGGCCGTCGGCGGCTCGCCGACACGCGACGCTTCGCCGCGTGGCGTAGGCGACGGCGCTGATGCCGAACATCACCGCGGTGAGCAGCAGCCACCTGCCCAGGAACGGCTGCTGGGTTTGGCCCGTCGCGGCCTGGTAGACGGGCGCGCCCTGTTCGATGATGCCCGGAAGGAAGATCAGCAACATCAGCCCGGCGGCCAGTGCCGGCACGCGAATGTAGTTGCGCACCGGGACTTTTGGACGCCGGGTTGATCTGCGCCGTCCAGCGAGGGCTCGGTCGGCGAGCGCGTAGAGCGGGAAGAGCACGAAGTCGTGTGTGACGACCGCGGCGACGAACCACACCGCAATCGACTGCCACCAGGTGCCCTGGCTCCACAGCTCGGACGGCGTGAACGTGACCAGAGTGTAGCCCACCAGCGCGAAGCCGGACAGCATGGTCAGCAGGTGCGCCGGGTGAGCTCCGTAAGACTTCCTGAAAAGCGTTGCAATGCTTGCCATCTCAGGCCTGCTCGAATTCGATGACGGCGACCCACTTGGTGGCATGCACGCCGGGCAGGGCGGGGACGATGATCCGGGCCGGGTACCCGTGATCCAGCGACAGGTCGGCGCCGTCGACCCGCAGCGCCAGCAGCGCGTCGGGAGCACCGACCTGATTGGCCGCCAGCCGCGCCTCGCCGAAGGCGCCGCCGCGCTGCAGGGAGATCACTCGCGCCGAATTTGGTTGCGGCACACCGGCCTTGCGGGCCAGCTCGGCGAGCCGCACCCCGCTCCAGGTCCGAACGGTCGACCACCCTTCGACGCAGGCGATCGGCAGCCGCGCGGTGTGTTGTGGCATGCCGGCCAGGGCGGCGCGGTCCAGCGCCACCTCCGAGGGTCCGCCGCGCAGGGTCAACCGCCAATTCGCGCCGGTAGCCTCCGGTGTGATCCCGGCGGCGACGGCGGTCTTGTTGATCGGGAAGTCGCCCGGACTGCGGACGCGGCCCCGCGGCAGCAGCAAGGCGGCCTTGCGGGTGACACCGCCGAGGGTCTGCCCGGCGGTCAGCACACCGATGAGCAGCACACCGGCACCCACCAACGCCAAGGCACCGCGCCTGCTCATCGTCGGTTCGTCCGGATTGTCCGGCACCAGCCCCGACGCATCGCGCGGCTGCGGACGGGTGCCGGTCAGGTTGGTACGCAACACTTCTCGCATCGGCAGTGACCGTAGCCCGGCGATCATGCCCGGAATCTTGACCGCGATGTGCAACAGGAAACCGGCGATGAAAACCCACGCCCCGAAGTAGTGGCCGGTGTAGAAGCTGAACCCGAAGATGTAGTCGTACTGGATGTTGAGCACCCCGGTGACGATCTCGAACAGGATCCCGCCGACCAGCATCAGCACCGAGGCCCGCTCGAGCAGCTGGGCCAGCGAGCGCGCCGGCGGCCACACGAAAAGCCGCGGTATCACCGACCACAGCTTGGCCAGCACCACCGGGATGATCAGCAGGCCCAGCCCGACATGCAGGCCCTGGGTCAGCCGGTACAGCCACGACGGTCGGGTGGGCCAGCTGAAGGCGGGCAGCCGCAGCCAGCCGACGTGACCGGGGATGGCCTGGCCCAACTGCGGCTCGTACGCGATGTAGGACAGCAGCCCGGTGATGATGACGATCGGCAGCGCCACCAAGAGCACGAGTCCGAAGACCGACGTCAGCCACGGGCCCCGCAGCGGGCTTCTAAACCGGATCTGAAATCGGCTGCCGGGCCCGCTCACGGTGACGCCAGATCCGCGATCACCCGGCCGCCGACGAGGCGAACACCGGTGAGCGCCAGCCCGACCTGACCGGCCAGGGCCGCGGCGCTGTCCACACCGACCGATGCCCAGCGGAACCATGGCCCGACGTCGCGAGCCGACTCCAGCCGCACCCACTGCGAACGGATACCGATGGCTTCGGTGTCGAACTCGGCCACACAGCGCCCGCCGCGGCACAGCAATTCCGCGGCCCGGCCCAGAATCCGGCGCGGGTCGCCGCCGAGACCGATGTTGCCGTCGACGAGCAATACCGTCTGCCAGTGGCCCATTCCGGGCAGCGGCTCGATCACGTCGCCCAGCAAGGCCGGAGCTCCGCCGCGACCGGCCAATCGGATTGCGGTCGCGGACCGATCGATGCCGAGCGCGGGTATCCCGCGCCGGATGAGCCGCGCGACCAACCGTGCGGGTCCGCATCCGAGTTCGATCGTCGGCGCAGCGCACATCTGCGTAACGGCCTCATCGAAGGGCTCGTCGGAGGGCTCTTGGGAGGGATCTCCGTCGCGGCGCTCGCCCAGCCAACGATGCGCCGGCAGCGGACGGACCTCGCCGTCCTCGTGGCGGATCCAACATCGCTCGCCGCCGAGCGCCTGATCGTAGAGATACCCCAACATGTCAAGCCTCTCGCAGCGTTCCCGGCCAGGTGACCCTGACTTCCACCGATACCCCGCTCCTCGATCAGCTACACCAAACCCGATTGAGGGCCTGCGGTAGGAGATTCGGTGCCCAACGCATACTGGATCGGTGCCGAGCGAGGATTTTCACCCAGACCTGCGCCGCGCCGCTCGCTTCGCCCCACGACGAACGGTCGCTCCCCGGATTCTGCCAGTGATCCGGGCTTTGTCGACGCTGAGGTCGCGTCGTGCAATCAGCGACGCCGAAGTGATCACCTTGAGGTCCGGGGTCGGCGTCCGGCTGTTCCGGCCCGCCCATCAGGCCGGAGGGGTCAGTGAACCCGCACCCGCACTGCTGTGGATTCACGGCGGCGGCTACTTGATCGGCACCGCCGAGATGGACGACCATGTGTGCGCCAAGTTCAGCAAGATGCTGGGCATCACGGTTGCGTCGGTGGAATACCGGCTGGCCCCGGAGCATCCGTATCCCGCGGCGATCGAGGACTGCTATTCCGCGTTGACCTGGTTGGCCGGTCTGCCCGGGGTGGACCCGGGGCGGGTGGCGATCGGCGGCGCCAGTGCCGGCGGTGGCCTGGCGGCGGCGCTGGCCCTGCTGGCCCGCGACTGTAGCTCGTCCCAAGGCTCGTCGGACCGCGCGGTCAGGCCCGCGTTTCAGTTGCTGGTGTACCCGATGCTGGACGACCGCAGCTCGATGACCACCGACAAGCCGAACTACCGGCTGTGGGACACGCGCGCCAATCGCTTCGGCTGGAGCGCCTACCTCGGTGACGCGGACCCGCGGGTCGCCGTCCCGGCACGGCGCGACGACCTCAGCGGGCTCCCGCCGGCGTGGATCGGTGTCGGCACGAACGATCTGTTCCACGACGAGGATCTGGCCTATGCCGAACGCCTCCAGGCCGCCGGTGTGCCCTGCGACGTCGAAGTGGTGCCCGGCGCCTTCCATGGCTTCGACATGTGGGCATCGAAATCGCTAGTGTCACAACGGTTTTTCGGGAGTCAGTGCAAAGTGTTGGGCGCGGGGCTGGCCCCGGTGGGTTGACTTCGGGCTCACATGGGCTCACATGGGCTCACATGGGCTCACATCGCGAAGTAGACGAGCTCACCGCCGATGACGGTGGCGGCCACCATGCCGGCGTCCAGTTCGGCCAGCGCCGTCTCCGGTGGCTCGGTCAGCACGCAGAGGTCCCCCGGCTGCCCCGTTGCGACGGTCCGCGCCTGACCCGGCCGGTCGGGCCGGCCCAGAAACATCGTCAAAGCCGTTCGCGCCGAGACGCATTCGCCCGCATTGAGGACGGCACCGCTGAGTGTGGTGCGGTGCACCGCGGCGCGCATCGTCGTCCACGGGTCGCCGTGGCCGAACGGCATGTCGGTGGACAACGCCACCGGCACGGTCGCTTTCAGCAGCGACGCGACCCGCCATAGGTGCGGGTGCTCGGCGGTGGGGACGTCGGTGAGGTATTGATCGCCGCGCTCGGCGACGAAGTTGGGCTGCGTTACTACGGTGAGGCCCCGGCCGGCCAGGTCGGCCAGGTCTTCCAGATTGTCGTCGGGCACCAGTGCGGCGTGCTCGATGCGATCCAGCGGATGGCTGCCGGCGGCACGCAGGGCCGCGATGGTCACGACGAGTTGGGCCGCGGTCACGCAATGCACCGCCACCGGGTGGCCGGCGCTGTGCTGCCCGGCGATCCAGTCGATCAGCGCGTCCAGGTCGAGGCGGTCGTCGTGCAGGATCTTCTTGCCCGGCGCCAGGAAGTGCAGCAGCGGCCGGAACTCACCGCGGCGGTGCGCCACCATCAGAGCGACCATGTCGTCGGCGTCGAGGTCGGGGGTGGCGTCGGTGACGCCGGTAACGCCGGTCGCGGTGATTCGGCGGCTGAGTTCCGCCAGGTCGGTTTCGCGCCGCGCCAACGCCTCCGACCAGCCGCGGTCGGCGCTGCGCAGGCGCCCGTCGGGATGTTCGGCCAGGCCGACCCGGCCCAGTGCGGCGGAGTTGAGGATCCACAGCGCGCCGCTGCGGTGCTGGATGCGCACCGGAATGTGGGGCACGACGGCGTCGAGCGCGGTCCGGTCGAGGTCCCCGGCCACCGACTCGTGATAGCCGACGGCGCGAATCCACCCGTCGGGACCCGGCGTGGCATTCGAGAGTATCTGTGCCAGTTGGTCTTTGGTACTCACGCCCGGAGGTCCGACGCTGAACGAATACAGCGCGGAGGCCGCCGAGCGGACGTGCACATGGTGGTCGTGCAGCCCGGGCAGCACGGTGCCACCGCCCGCGTCAAGCAGACCCTCCCCGGGCTGGACGGCAAGGTTCTCGCCCACCTCGTCGATTTGCGCGCCGACCCGGATATCGGTGACAGTACCGTCCAGCAATGTGGCCCGCCGAATCAGCATGAGAGGCAGCGCCTTTCGGCGACCAGGCGCCGCACGGCGTCGTTGTCGGCGCCGAGCTCGGACGACGGCTTCGCTGCCGGGGGGGCCGGCGGCGGCGGGGCCGGTTGCCTGCAGTTTGGCACCGTCGGCAGTGTCGGCAGGGCGGCATAGGTCGCGGCGACCGCGGCCATCGACACCTCGATCACCTCGCATCCCCCGCGGCCCAGCGATTCGGTCACCGCCTGGGCCGCCTCCAGCCCGGTGAGCGGGTCGGCGATGGCGTCGCCGCAGAACACCGGGTCTTGTGTGCTGCCGGCCACCAGGCCGCCGGCCACCGCGGCGTCGTCGCCGAACGCCGGTCGGCCCGAACACCCGTCGTACCCGGTGATCCGCAACCAGATTCGCCCGGCGCGCGGCGCCATATCGTTTAGGTCATCCGGCCCCAACCGGCGCCGCGCCAGTCCCCCGGGCCGCGAGCCTTCGATCACGATGTCGGCGACGGCCAGCAGTTCGCGCAGCTCGTCGGCCTGGCTGTCGAAATCGAGACAATAGGAGAGCTTTTCGCCGTTGATCCAGTCGAAGAACGCGCGATCGCCGGCCCGGGTGCCGTCCGGGCGGCGCGGGGATTCGACTTTGACGACCGTTGCTCCCGGGTTTGCGCCCGCGCGAGCCAGCAGATGCCCGCACAGCGGGCCCGCCCACATCGACGACAAATCGGCCACCAGCAGGCCGGCGCGCACCGGCGCCTTGGATGCCTTGGCCCCCAGCCGGCGTATCCGCGGCCCGGTGGCTGCCGCTTCGCCCAGCGCGGCCGCGGGGATGTCGAGCAGCCCGGCCCGCTCGATGACCGCCGACACCGGGTGGGCCGCGACCCAGCGCTGCAGCGTCGGCCACGGGTCGGCGGGGACGTTATCGGCGTGCAGCAGCGCGGGGACGGCCGCGACGTCATCGGGGCGGGACAGTGTGATTGCGCACCAGCCGTCCCGGGCCGCCAGCAACCGGGTGGCGCCGCCGGCGGACCCCCGGCCGCCGCGGCGCAGTCCGAGCAATGCGGCGCGCCCGCTCAGCAGCGTGGCCGCATCGGTGGCGATCCGCTCGGCGCGAGCCAACACGTTCGCGCGGGAGAAGTCGGGAGGCCCGTCGGGCAGGCCCGTCAAAAAGGCCAGCCCGCTGCTCCCCCACTTGCTGACCCACGGGGACGGCACCGAACTCACCCCACCATGGTGCTCGCCCGGTGTGCGCAGGTCTGCGCGCGGGCGGCCGGACGGCCGGCGTGGTGTAGTAGGGCTACCGAGACGATTTGAATGATTTTGGGCAATAAGACACAAATCCGGTATGCGATCGGCTATTGTTCGAACCTGCTTGCCGAGTAGGCGGCATCGTGACGGGGGCCACGCGCACGACTTGATCGGGCGTGCTTGAGCTAGTTGGGGTGGTCTCCACATGTCGTATGTGATCGCGACACCGCAGGCGCTGAATGCGGTAGCGGCGGATTTGGCGGGTATCGGTTCGACGCTGGCGGCACCGGCGGCACCGTCATCCTGCCCAACGGTGGGCCGGGCGGCGGCACCAACGGCAACACCGGCGCCAACGGCTCAGCCGGCACCGCCGGCAACCACGGCTGAGATCGGCCGGACTGGGCTGGCGGTCAGAACTGCAAGGCGCTGAACCGCCAGTCCAGCACCGGCCGGTCGGGCTCGCCGACAGTGTCGCTGACCGCGTAGACCACCGAACGCAGCCCCAGCACGCCCCCGTTTGCGACAGACTCAGCGGACTCCACGTGCAGTTCGCTATAAAGCGTGTCGCCCTCGTGCACCGGACCGGTGTGGTCGCAGGACTCCCAGCCCAGCACCGTCACCAGGTTCGGCAGCAGCCGACTCGCCTGCGCCAGGGCCAGCCCGATGGTGTGCCCGCCGTACACCAGCCGCTGCCCTCCCACTCGCGAATCGTGATGCGTGGCAGCGATATTCAGAGTCAGACGGGCCAGCTCCGGCGCACTGCTGACGACATCCCCGGTGCTGTGCAGCACCGCACCCGCCAGGCCCGCATCGAAGTGCGGACCGGGCACGCGATTGCGGAAAACCTCGCCGTCCCAGTGCGCGGCCGGATCGGCGCCCAGCGGCACCGCATCGGCGCCGATGCCGGACAGGTCATCGTCCGGCGCCCCGGACGGATTCCAGTCCGGGCTGGCGGGCAGCATGGCGCAGCGGTAGAAGTCGAGCACCAATCGGTCGGCCTGGTCGATGGTGATCATCCGCAGCGCGGCCAGTCCCGTCGGCGCCCGGCCCGGCTTAACCGAATTGGCCCGCAGCCCAACCACTTCGGTGCGCGTGTAAATCGTGTCCCCGATGACGGGGAACCGATGGAAGGTGAGGCCGCGGTAGAACAGGTTGGCCTTGACCCGCTGGGTCACCAGTGTCGACTGCCCGATCGCCACATCGCACACCAGCGCCGGATGTGCCAGCGGCCCCGGCACGCCGGTCACCGCGGTGCACAAGACGGCGTCCAGCGCCAGCCGCAGCCGGTCCCCCAAGATCGCCTGATGGGCGGCGGCCAACCCGGCCGTGAGCGTCGCCGCCGGCGCCCAGTCGAACACCTGACTTGCGGATAAGTCGTCGAAGTAGGGCCCGCCTTCGCGTTGGCCCGCGTAGCCGATATGCACAAGGCCACATGCTGGCAGGCCGTCGAAGCCCAGGCAATATGGCAGAGGTGAATAGTGACCTGAACGACGACGAAGAGATGCTGGTCGCCACCGTGCGCGCATTCATCGACCGCGACGTCAAACCCACCGTCCGCGATGTCGAGCACGCCAACACCTACCCGGAGGCGTGGATCGAGCAGATGAAGCGGATCGGCATCTACGGCCTGGCCATTCCCGAGGAGTACGGTGGGTCGCCGGTGTCGATGCCGTGCTATGTAGAAGTCACCCAGGAGCTGGCGCGCGGCTGGATGAGCCTGGCCGGCGCTATGGGCGGGCACACCGTTGTCGCCAAGCTGCTAACCCTGTTCGGCACCGAGGAACAGCGGCGGACGTACCTGCCACCGATGGCCACCGGCGAACTGCGGGCCACGATGGCGCTGACCGAGCCGGGCGGCGGCTCGGACCTGCAGAACATGTCGACCACTGCCCTACCGGACGGTACCGGAGGTCCAGATACGTTGCTGATCAACGGCTCCAAAACCTGGATCTCCAACGCGCGCCGTTCCGGATTGATTGCGCTGCTGTGCAAGACCGACCCCAACGCCACGCCGCGGCACACGGGCATCTCGATCGTGCTCGTCGAACACGGGCCGGGGCTGACGGTGTCCCGGGACCTGCCCAAGCTGGGCTACAAGGGCGTCGAGTCCTGCGAGCTGTCGTTCGACAACTTCGCCGTGCCGGCGTCGGCCGTCCTGGGAGGCCTTATGGGCCAAGGCTTTTCGCAGATGATGAAAGGCCTTGAGACGGGCCGTATCCAAGTGGCCGCACGCGCCCTGGGCGTGGCGACGGCGGCGCTGCAGGATGCGCTCGCCTACGCCCAGCAGCGAGAGAGCTTCGGCCAGCCGATCTGGAAGCATCAGTCCGTTGGTAACTACCTGGCCGACATGGCGACCAAACTCACCGCCGCGCGTCAGCTCACGCGCCACGCCGCCGAACGCTATGACAGCGGCGAGCGCTGCGACATGGAGGCCGGGATGGCCAAGCTGTTCGCCTCCGAGGTCGCGATGGAGATCGCGCTGAATGCCGTACGCATCCACGGCGGCTACGGCTACTCCACCGAATACGACGTGGAGCGCTACTTCCGCGACGCGCCGTTGATGATCGTCGGCGAAGGCACCAACGAGATCCAGCGCAACGTGATCGCCGCACAGTTGATCGCCCGGGGTGGAATCTGAGTTTGCCGGCTGCCCGTGCGCTATATTTGCGTGACTTCGCGGCCACCCCAAGGGAAGGCAGTTGCCATGAGTTATCCGCCAGGGCCCTACGAAGGTTCCCCGGGTTGGCAAGGCCAGCAGCCGGGCTGGCAGGGTCAGCCGGCCCAGCAGCCACTGCAGCCGGGATGGCCGGGCCCGCAGCCCGGGTGGCAGGGCCAACCCGAGCCGGACAACCACCTCGTCTGGGCGATTCTGTGCACGGTGCTGTGTTGTCTCCCGTTCGGGATCGTGTCGCTGGTGTACTCCAACAAGGTCTCCGGTCTGTGGACTCAGGGGCGCTACGCCGAAGCACAGGCCGCCGCCGACAACGCCAAGAAATGGGCCATCATCGGCGCGATCGTCGGCGTCGTCTTCGCCGTGATCATCGTGGTGCTCTGGGTCAGCTTCGCTGTTTTCGTGTCCAACCTTCCGACGACCACCACCACGACCACGTATCCGGGTTTCTAGCGAGAGCGAGATACCCTGAGCGCCAGTAAGTTTGGCGTCAGACTGGCGCGATCGCGTCCACCAGCCCCCAGGCCAGTGCGGTATCGGCGTCGATAGTTCGTCCGGACAGCACGAGATAGGCGGTGCGCCAGCGGTCGATCCGGCGCGTCACGCTCACGGTACCGCCGGCGCCGGGGATCAACCCCAGACCCAACTCCGGCAGTCCGAATACCGAATCGCCTTGCGCCTCAATCCATCCGCAAAACGCCGCCATCTCCAGCCCGCTGCCCATCACCCGGCCGTGCACCCGGGCGCGGCAGGCCTCACCGAGCCTGGCAGACAGCGCGTCGAGCACCAGGGCCGGGCTGTGCCGGGTGCGGGCCAGGTGCGCACTGGCCGGATCGGCGAAGGTGCCGAACTCGGCGAGGTCTCCCCCGCTGCAGAACGACGGGCCGTTGCCGCTCAACATGATCCCGGTCACCGACGGGTCCAGCTGCGCGACGGCCAGCGCCTCCAGCAGGGCGGCGCGCGCATCGGTGGAGAACGCGTTGTGCCGTTGCGGGTGGTTGAACGTGACCTGCAGCGTGTCGCCGTGGCGCTGCACCACCACCGGGTCGGCGATGACGGGCACGCGAGCCGGGACGCGTTCGTCGAGCCAGCGTGCGAACTCCGGGCCGGCCTGCAGCGTCGAGTACGCCAGCGACTCGGTGATCACCCCGGCCAGCGTCGCACCGCCGGGGTCGATGGCGCGCAGCACGTCGTCGCACACCGCGCTGGCGTGTGGCCAGCGTTCGCAGCGTGCGGTCAGCTCGGCCAGGGTCTCGGGAACCGAGGCGACGGTGACCACCCGGCGGTCAGCGCACGGTTCCTCGGTCAGCGTGAAAGTCGCCGCGTTGAGCCAATATTCGTTCGACAACGAACCGACGGCGACGATCACGCCGGGCGGCCCAGAACCCGCGTCCGCACCGGTGTCCGGCGCATCCGACAGGTCGACCACCCGCAAGGTCACACCGAATACTTCTCGATCAACGCGTTCTTGTAGAGCTTCCCGGTGTCGGTGCGCGGCAGCTGCGCCTCGAACGCGATCGAGCGCGGGCACTTGAAGTGCGACAAGCGGTCTCGCAGCCAGTCGAGCAGTTCGCCGGCGAACTGATCGGTGGCGTCGCCTTCCTCGACCGTCTGCACGGCGGCCACCACGCGTTGACCCATCTCGTCGTCGGGAATGCCAAATACCGCCGCGTCCAACACATTCGGGTGGGTGACCAGAAGGTTCTCGGCTTCCTGCGGGTAGATGTTCACCCCGCCGGAGATGATCATGTGGTGGCGCCGGTCGGTCAAGAACAGGTAGCCGTCGTCGTCGAGGTAGCCGATGTCGCCGACGGTCATCCAGCCGTGCTTGTCGCGCGACGCAGCGGTTTTCGAGGGGTCGTTGAGGTATTCGAACGAATACCCGCCCTCGAAATAGATCTCCCCCGCCTGCCCCGGCGGCAGCTCGCTGCCGTTCTCGTCGAGAATATGCACCCCGCCCAGCATGGGTTTGCCCACCGAACCCGGGTGTGCCAGCCAGTCTTCGGCGGTGATCAGCGTCGACCCGATCGCCTCCGAAGAGGCGTAATACTCGTCGATGATCGGCCCCCACCAGTCCATCATCTGCTTCTTGATCTCCACCGGGCACGGCGCGGCGGCGTGCATCACCCGTTTGAGGCTGGACAAGTCATACGAATCACGAACCGCTTCAGGAAGTTTGAGCATCCGGACGAACATGGCCGGCACGAACTGGCCGTGGGTCACCCGGTGGCGCTGGATGGCTTCGAGCGTTCCCTCGGCATCGAACTTCTCCATCACCACCGTGGTGATGCCGCCGGCCTGAACGCTCATCGACCACACCGACGGCGCGGTGTGGTAGAGCGGCGCCGGGCTCAGATACACCGCGTCGCGATCCATCCAGAACCCGACCAGGGCTGACATCATGCCCGGCGCCTGATCCGGTGGGACGTGCGGCAATTCGCGTTTGATCCCCTTGGGCCGGCCGGTGGTGCCCGACGAGTACTGCAGCAGGTCGCCCTCCATTTCGTCGTCGATCGGGGTGTCCGGTTGATCCGCAACGCATTCCGGGTAGCGCTCCCAGCCCGGCAGGTCGCCGTCCGCTAGCATCAGCAACTCCGGCAGCCCGCCCGGCAGGTGTTCGGCCAGGCCCGCGCACGTGTCCCGCAGCGCCGCCGACCCGATGATCGCCTTGGCGCTGCTGTTGTCGACGATGTAGGCCGCCTCGGCCGGGGTCAGGTGGGTATTGATCGGCACGTAGTACAAGCCACTGCGCCGAGCCGCCCACATGACCGCGTGGATATGCTCGTTGTTCTCCATCAGGATCGCGACGGTGTCGCCCTCGCGCAGTCCGGCCTCGCGGAACCGATGGGCCAGCCGGTTGGCGCGGGCCTCCAAGTCGTCGAAGGTGATGACGGTTCCGGACGGGTGGAGGATGACAGCAGGTTTGTCGGCGCCGATATGGGGGCGAATCTGCATGGGCTGACTGTACGACGCGGACTTTGACGCCTGTCATGCGGGCAGCAGCAGGGCGCTGTCGCCGAATTCGTGCCACAGGTACCCGTGCTCGACGGCCTCCCGGTACGCCGCGGCCACCAGCTCCGGGCCCGCGACGGCCTCCAGCAGCAACAGGTGCGAGGCGCCGGCATCGTGCCATCCGGTGATCAGACCGTCGACTACGCGGCACGGGCGGCGGCCGGCACCGAGCACCAGACCCGTCCAGCCACCCGCCCGGCGCACGACGCCGTCGGCGTCCTCGATATTCGTGGCCGACTCCAGAGCGCGGGTAACCGTGGTCCCGACCGCGATCACCCGTCGGCCCGCCGCCCGGGTGAGGTTCACGAGCCGCGCGGTGGCGGACGGCACGCCGAACAGCTCCGGCACTGGCGGCTCGCCCGGCCCCGCCGAAGACACCCCGGCGTGCAGCGTGATCGGTGCGATCGCGATGCCGTCGGCCACCAAACTGGTTGCCAGTTCGGTGCTGAACGGTCTTGCCGCACTGGGCATTTCAGCGCTGCCGGGCCTGCGAGCGAACACGGTTTGGTAGTAGCTCAGCGGCCATTGACGCGGCACGTACGAATACCTGATCGGCCGGCCGTAGCGGGCCAGGTACGACAGCACGCTGCCATCCGGGCCTTCCAGAACCACCCGCGCGGTCCACAGCCGCCCGCCGTCGATCCCGGGTTGCGGGTATGACGACCCGATCACGATGGCGCCGCCGTCTACCATGTCGATGCGTTCGCCGGGCCGGATGTCGGTCAAGGGCCCGGTCGCATTCGCCGCCGGGCGCAGTTCCACCACCCAGACCTTTTCGGCGCGCGCGGTGGAGAAATGGATGGCGACCGGGCGCCCCGCACGGTAGCCGTCGACCGCGGCGGGCAGGGTGGCGGAATTGTTCACCACCAGCAGGTCACCCGGTTGCAGATAGTCGCCGAGGTCGGCGAATCGGGCGTGGCTGACGCCGCGCGGCCGGGCGACCAGCAGCTTGACCGCGTCCCGGGCGACGCCGTGGACTTCCGGCGGCTCGGTGGCGTCCGAATCCGGGAGCCGCTGGAAATGCGTGCGCGGGCTCACCAGAGTCGCCGAAGTCATAGCCGCACACCGGATAACCGCAGATCTACGGCCCGGTAGCGACCGGCGGACGGCCGGGCGTCGAGCAGCCGCAGCAGCGCCGGCACGACGGACTCCGGCTCCGCGCGATCGGAGATGTCCTCGCCGGGGAAGGCGGCCTGATGCATTTCGGTCCGCATGTCGCCCGGGTCGAAGGCGTAGACCGGCACGGTGGGCGCCTCGGCGCCCAGCACGGCCGAGAGCTGATCGAGCGCGGCCTTCGACGAGCCATACCCACCCCAGCCCGGATACGGCTCCACGGCCGCGTCGGAGGTGAGGTTGACGATCACCCCGTCGTTGCCGGTCAGCGCCGGCAGCGCAGCCTGGATCAGGGCAAGCGGCGCAAACAGGTTCGTGTCATACACGGCCCACAGTTCACCCGTCAGGTAGTCGGCCAGGGCCGGTTGCGGGCTGGGGCCCAGCCGGCTGGCGTTGTTCACCAGCAGGCGAAGCGGTCCCGCGCCAGTTGCGGCGCCGACCAGGGCGTCGCGATGTGACGCGTCAGTGACGTCGCCGGGCAGCGCGATCAGCCGCGCCGAGTTGAGTTCGCGGGCCGTTGTTTCCAGTTCAAAGGCACGGCGGGCATCTCCGACGACGGTCCAGCCGCGGTCCAGTAGTGCGGCGGTGACCGCTCGGCCGAACCCGCGCGAGGCGCCGGTAACTATTGCCACCGGATCGGTTTCAGGAATCGTCATACGGCCATACTGATAGTTAAAGTTAACTTCAAGTCAAGTGAGTCACATGGATAAACGAGATTTGTTCACCGTGAGCGAGATTGCGAAACGCAGCGGCTTCGCGCCCTCGGCGATCCGGTTCTACGAGGGCCAGGGCCTGATCACGGCGACCCGCACGTCCGGTGGCCAGCGCCGGTTCGAACGCCAGATGCTGCGGCGCCTGGCGTTCATCCGGGCCGCGCGAAACGTCGGGTTGAGCCTGGACGAGGTGGCGGCCGCGCTCGCGCGGCTGCCGGACGGTCGCACCCCTACCCGCGCCGATTGGACCCGGCTGTCGAAGGATTGGCGCGAGCGCCTCGACGATCAGATCGCCGGGCTGACAGCGCTGCGCGACAATTTGGACTCGTGCATCGGCTGCGGCTGCCTGTCGCTGCAGCGCTGCGCCATCTACAACCCGCGAGACACAGCGGCGGGCGGCGGACCGGGCGCGGTCTACCTGCCCGGGTCGTTGCGACGCGAGTGAGGACGGTTATATCGACAGGTGTTAAGCGGGCGGCCTGCTCACCGCCGCCGATGGTCAGCCGTGCGGCGCCTCAGAGATCTTGCTGTCGGGCTTGCCCAGCGTTTGGCACCAGGTCTGCGCCGACAGGCGCGTCGCGTCGATCTGCAAATTGGTCGGGTCGGTGCCGCTCTTGTCCTTGAGCATTTTGCTGATCTCGTCGTTCTGCTTCTTCTGGTCCTGGGTGGTGAAGTCCTTGCACTGCGTGTCGCCGCCGGTGTTGATCACCGATGAGGCTGAGCATCCACTGAACAGAATTCCCACTGCTGCAACCGCGATCGCGATCGCTGCGGGCGTACGTGACTTCATTGTCGGCCTTCCGGGAAGAGGGGTCTGTCAGCTGTCTGTAGACCGAATCGCACCGTGCCAAACACTCTGCCGAGCAGACACAAAATCCCCCGACACCCCGTGCGTGCGGGGGATTTTGCGACTGCTCGCGGTAGCTAGTCGGCCTCGGCCAGCCGCTGCTTGAGCGCCTCGAACTCGTCCTTGACGCCGGTGGGCAGCCTGTCGCCGACGAACTCGAACCACTCCTCGATCAACGGCAGTTCGTTGCGCCACTCGGCGGGGTTGACCGCCAGCGCCGCCGAGACGTCGTCGCTGTCGACGTCGAGCCCGTCCAGGTCCAGGTCTTCGACGGCGGGCACGATACCGATCGGCGTGGTCCGGCCGCCAGCCTTCTGCTCGATGCGGTCGACGATCCACTTCAGCACCCGGCTGTTCTCGCCGAATCCGGGCCACAGGAACTGGCCCTCGTCGCCGCGGCGGAACCAGTTGACGAAGAACACCTTCGGCAACTTGGACTCGTCGGAGTTCTTGCCCAGGTCAAGCCAGTGCTGGAAGTAGTCACCGACGTGGTAGCCCAGGAACGGCAGCATCGCCATCGGGTCGCGCCGCACGGTGCCGACCTTGCCCTCTGCTGCGGCGGTCTGCTCGGAGCCCAGGGTGGCACCGATGAACACGCCGTGTTGCCAGTCCCGCGCCTGAGTCACCAACGGCACCGTGGTCTTGCGTCGGCCGCCGAACAGGATGCCCGAGATCGGCACCCCCTGCGGGTCGTCCCACTCCGGGGCCAGGATGGGGCACTGCGACATCGGCGTGCAGTACCGCGAATTCGGGTGGGCCGGCGCGGTTTCCGTCTCGCGGAAGTACCAGTCGTTGCCCTTCCAGTCGATCAGGTGCTGCGGGTCACCCTCCAGGCCCGCCCACCAAACATCACCGTCGTCGGTCAGCGCGACGTTGGTGAAGACGGTGTTGCCCGCCGCGATGGTGCGCATGGCGTTGGGGTTGGATTTCCAGTTGGTGCCGGGCGCGACGCCGAAGAAACCGAACTCGGGGTTGACCGCGTACAGCCGGCCGTCCTTGCCGAACCGCATCCAGGCGATGTCGTCGCCGAGGGTCTCGGCGCGCCAGCCCGGGATGGTGGGCTGCAGCATCGCGAGGTTGGTCTTGCCGCAGGCCGACGGGAAGGCCGCGGCGAAGTAGTACGCCTTGTTCTCCGGGGAGATCAGCTTGAGGATCAGCATGTGTTCGGCGAGCCAGCCTTCGTCGTGGGCCATCGCCGACGCGATGCGCAACGAATAGCACTTCTTGCCCAGCAGCGCGTTGCCGCCATACCCGGAGCCGTAGCTCCAGATCTCGCGGGTCTCCGGGAAGTGGGTGATGTACTTGGTGTCATTGCACGGCCACGGCACGTCTTTCTGGCCAGGCTCCAGCGGAGCCCCGACCGAGTGCAACGCCTTGACGAAGAAGCCGTCGTCGCCAAGCTTTTCCAGGGCCGCGGTGCCCATCCGCGTCATCACCTTCATCGAGACGACGACGTACTCGGAGTCGGTGATCTCCACACCCAGCTTGGGGTCGTCGGCGCCGAGCGGGCCCATGCAGAACGGCACCACCCACATGGTGCGACCGCGCATGCAGCCGCGGTACAGGTCGGTCATGAGGGACCGCATCTCGGCCGGGTCCATCCAGTTGTTGGTCGGCCCGGCGTCGGTCTCCCGCTCGGAGCAGATGAACGTCCGCGACTCCACCCGCGCCACGTCAGACGGATCGGACAAGGCCAGGTAGGAATTGGGGTGCTTCTTCTCGTTCAGCTTCGTGAAGGTGCCGGCCTCGACAAGCTGCTCGGCGAGCCGTTGCCACTCCTCGTCGGATCCGTCGGCGAAGACAACCCGGTCGGGTTGTGTCAGCTCGGCGACCTCCTGCACCCACGACAGCAGCCCCTGGTGATTTGTGGGCGCGGTGTCCAGACCGGGAATGGTCGCTGAGGTCATCGAACTCTCCTGAATTCTTCTGCGTGCTTGCTGGCGTGCTTACGAGCGTCTTGCGAGCATCTTCGCGTTGCGTTCGGGTTCGGTTACACAACTGTTGACGTAATGCTGCGTTATTTACAGGTTATCGTGATCATCTTGCTAGGGAAGGCCCGGGCGGGTATAAGCCTCCTCACAACAACGATTCAGAAACTTTCGGAAGCGTCACGATTCGTCGCCGTGCGCCCCGTTCTCGGGAAGAGGAATACCCGGATCGCCCAGTTCTGTACGCACAGCGTCGAGCGCGGCCTTTACCGTGGGCATTTGCCGGTCACGCGCGGCCGCGGCCCGCGCCGCGGCGATGGCGTATTCGCGCAGTTCGCTGTCGATCGCACTGACCTGTTCGGCCACCCGCGCGTTCTCGGCCTCGTCGCGTGCGGCCAGCGCGGTGGTCAGCACCGACTCGGCCAGCAGCACCCGAGTGGCGACCGACTCCTCGACCACCGACCGCAGCGACGCCGTCACCTCGCCCACCCAACGGTCCAGCAGCGCGCGGTCCCGCAGCAGCCCGCGCAGGGTGACCACGACGAAGGTGAGCGCGAGTCCGACGGCAACGCACGCCACCGCCCCGGCCACCTCCAGGCCGGTATTGCGGCGAGGGGTCAGACCGGCCAGCATCCGGCTCAGTGTCAGCCCCACGCCCAGCCCGAACCCGGCGCCGAGCAGCAACATCAGCGCGGTTTCCTGCCGCCGCGATTTCAGGGGTGGAGGCGAGACGTCCAAAACTGGGACCACCGGCAGCTGCTCGAGAGGCGGTAGGGCCAGCGGCACGCCCATCACATCGGCGACATCGGCCAGTTGTGTGTCGGTGCCTTCGCTCACCTCGGCGACCACCTGTTCGACCCGCCCGCGGGTAAACCCTTCAAAGCCCCCCATGTCGCGCCGCGACAGCGCGGCGACATCCTCTTGCAGTTCGCCGCGCACCGACGTGCAGCGGTTGCGGGCGAAGTAGGACAACTGGACCCGGGCCTGCTGGATCTGGCCGCGCAGCGTGATGCTCCGCTCGGTTCTCGACTGGCGCCGTTCCCGCAGGGCCGTGCTGCGCGCTTCGCGCAACGCGTCAACCCGGGCCTGCCTGCCGGCCCCCTCGGCGTCGTGATCGAACCTCTGCGCGACCGTCTGCAGCCGGAATTCCCACGCCCGCAACCTGTTTCGCCGCGCGATGTCCGAATCGGCGAGTTGCGCCGAGACGGCCTCGACCAGGTCGTCGACGCGCACCTCCCCCAGCTCGGGCATGGCGGCCGCCCCCACCCAGGGCACCTTGTCGTGGCGCGGCGCGTGCGCCGCCAGTGTGTCGCGGTTGGCGGCCAGCACGTCGCGCCAGGTGTGGTGCACGTCGATCTTGGCCACCACACCGACCACCACGTCGGTGTGTTCGGCGGCGGCGTCGAGCAACGCGCAGTCGGATCCGGTCAAGTGGGCCGCCGCGGACACGACGAAGACCACTGCCAACGGCGCATCCCCTGGTCCCAGGTCGGTCGACTCGACGAACTTGTGCTGCGGCAGCCGTTCGCGCAGCGCCGCGACCACACCGCTCACGCCGGCCATCCACGGCCCGGTCACCAGCACCACGTCGCAAAGGTTGATCGGGGGCGGATCCAGCCGCGGCCCGATCGCGGCCACCAGGGCATCCACCCCGGCGACCGGATCGTCGTGAGCCCCCTCGGTCACGGTGACTCCACGCCGGCGCGTGACCAGAGCCGCAACGATCCCCTGGCGATATCCGCGCCGCAGGCGCGGTGAACATCGCTGACCGGTCCGAGCCCGTAGCGCTGCCAGCGCACCGCCTCGGCCAGGTGCGCCGCGGAATCGTGGCATGAGCCGACTTGCAGTCCGGCGGACTCGGCCAGGTCGACGGCGGCGGCCATCCGGGCGATCACCGTGTCGTCGCGTGCGAGGAACCCGCCGATCTCACCATCGGAGACGGCCAGCGCCTCGAGTTCGGCGACGGCGTCCAGCACCCGCCGGTAGCGCACTTCGGCGCCGACGGCGGCGACCCGGTCCAGGACCGCGTCGACGCCGCTGGCCCGCCGCAGCAGGGCTCGCACCTGCGCGGCCGTCTTGCCCTGCCGGAGCGCGGCCACCGCGACCGCGACGCCGAACAGGCCGAGCGTGTTCAGCAAGCCCAGCCGGACGTCGGCCGGCACCGAAGTAGCCGAAGCATCGGCGGCCAGCGTCCGCAGCGCGGCCCACGACGCGTCATCGAGCACGTCCTCTTGCGCGGCCACGGCAAGCAAACCCATCATCGGCTCCACGGGTACCCTGAGCAGCGCGGAAAAATGCTTGCAGCGCGCCCGCGCGAGCGCCATCGGCCCGTCCCCGGCGAAACCGGCCACATCGGCTTTGTTCAGCACCGCCAGCACCGGACGTTGTGCGGCACGGATAGCCCGGGAGTCCTCGGGCTTGACCACTTCGGCGATGACGTAGACAACTAAGTCCGGCTGGGCTGAGATTACTGACGCGATCGCGGCGTGGTTCAGGGCGCGCGCCACCACGGAGCAACCCACGCCCCGACGTCCGTGCACGGCCACCCGCAGCGGCGCCGCGGCCCGCTCGGCGATCGCCGTCAGCCGCCGGTCGGCGCCCCTGGCGGCAAATCGCGCCAGCTCCCCGACGAACGCCTGGTGGCCCTGTCGCCGCATGCACCGAATGGTGGCACCTGCGTCGCCGAGACGCGAGCCACCGGGTTGTTAGCAGTCAAAGGCAACTGTTGGGTATCAATCTGGATCAGAGGCGGCTACATCGGCGGTTCATGGGCCACCATGGACGGATGCATGCGCAACCCGGAGTGAGGGCACGTCCCGAAACACCGGTGGCGGAGCAGTCCGAGCCGAACAGGCGCCTTCCGGCCACTAGCTTTCGCTCGCGACATTCCGCCCTGTCCGACCTGCAGCGCGACACCTGGGAGCGGCTGTGGCCGGAACTCGGTGTCTCGGTGGTTCCCGAGCCCTCTGGGTCCTCTGCCGAGCCGCTGGACACCGCCCTCGACATCACTGCGTGGTTTGGCCGCCGCGCGCCGGTGGTGCTGGAGATCGGCTGCGGCAACGGCGCGTCGACGCTGGCGATGGCACAGGACGAACCGGACATCGACGTGATCGCGGTGGAAATCTACCGGCGGGGGCTGGCGCAGTTGCTGTGCGCGATCGAGCGTGAACAGGTAGGCAATATCCGGTTGATCCGCGGGAACGGGATCGACGTGCTGGACCGTCTCATCGCGCCGGGTTCGCTGACCGGTGTCCGCGTCTTCTTTCCCGATCCGTGGCCGAAGGCGCGCCACCACAAGCGCCGGTTCCTGCAGCCGGCCACGGTTGACCTGATCACCGACCGGCTACTCCCCGGTGGTGTTCTCCATGCCGCGACGGACCACCCCAGCTACGCCGAGCACATCGCCGCCGTCGGCGACACCGAATCCCGGCTCGCGCGGGTCGTCCGGGTCGACCCCGGCACCGAATCATTACCGATCTCGGTCGTTCGCCCCACCACCAAATACGAGACGAAGGCCCAAGAAGCGGGCAGCGCCGTCACCGAGCTGATCTGGAAAAGACGATGACCATGAGCGTGACAGAAGAAGTGGAAACACACGAACCGTCGGTTGTGTCCGAGAACGGCCTGAGCTTCGCGGCACCGATCCGGCGCGTCCTGCTGGTATGGGACGCTCCCAACCTCGACATGGGTCTGGGCTCCATCCTGGGCCGACGGCCGACGGCCCTGGAGCGCCCGCGTTTCGACGCGCTGGGTCGCTGGCTGCTGGCCCGCACGGCAGACGTCTCGGCCGCGCGTCCCGGCGTCACCATCGAGCCCGAGGCCACCGTGTTCACCAACATCGCGCCGGGCAGCGCCGACATTGTTCGACCGTGGGTGGAGGCGCTGCGTAACGTGGGCTTCGCGGTCTTCGCCAAGCCGAAGATCGACGAGGACAGCGACGTCGACCGCGACATGCTCGAGCACATCGCGCGGCGGCGCACCGACGGGCTCGCGGCACTGGTCGTGGCTTCCGCAGACGGTCAGGCATTCCGCCAGCCGCTGGAAGAGGTGGCCCGCGACGGAACCCCAGTTCAGGTCATCGGATTTCGTGAACACGCGAGTTGGGCACTAGCGTCGGATACCTTGGAGTTCGTCGACCTGGAGGACATCGCGGGTGTTTTCCGGGAGCCGTTGCCGCGAATCGGCCTGGATTCGCTGCCTGAACAAGGGGCGTGGCTGCAGCCGTTCCGGCCGCTGTCGGCGCTGTTGACATCGCGTGTGTGAGACTGGGAAGCACTGCGCGGGTCGCTAGAGATCCAGTAAGGAGCGTACGTGTTCGCCTGGTGGGGTCGAACTGTGTACCGGTACCGGTACATCGTTATCGGGGTCATGGTGGCCCTGTGCCTCGGCGGCGGCCTGTTCGGGATGGACCTGGGTAAACACGTCACGCAGAGCGGTTTCTACGACGACGGCAGCCAATCCGTGAAGGCCTCGATCCTCGGCGACAAGACCTACGGCCGGGACCGCACCGGCCACATCGTAGCCACCTTCACCGCCCCCGACGGCAAGACCGTCGACGACCCCGACTGGCACCAGAAGATCGTCGACGAGCTCAACAATTTCAAGAACGACCATCCCGACCAGGTCCTCGGCTGGGCCGGCTACCTGGCTCTACCGCCTGGCACCGATCCCCCCAACGCCCAGATCAAGGGGATGGCGACCGACGACAAGAAACACACCTTCGTCAGCATCCCGCTGAAGGGCAATGACGACGACACCATCCTCAACAACTACAAGACCATCGCACCGGACCTGCAGAAGCTCGACGGCGGCACCGTTGAACTCGCCGGCCTGGAGCCGATCATGAGCTCGCTGACCGGCACCATCGCCACCGACCAGCGCCGCATGGAGGTTCTCGCGCTGCCGCTGGTGACGGTGGTGCTGTTCCTGGTGTTCGGCGGCGCGATCGCCGCCGGCCTCCCGGTGATGGTGGGTGGATTGAGCATCGCGGGTGCGCTGGGCATCCTGCGTTTCATCGCGCTGTTCGCGCCGGTGCACTTCTTCGCTCAACCCGTCGTGTCGCTGGTCGGTCTGGGCCTGGCCATCGACTACGGGCTTTTCGTGGTGAGCCGGTTCCGTGAGGAGATCGCCGAGGGTTACGACACCGAGGCCGCGGTGCGACGCACGGTCATGACGGCCGGTCGCACGGTGACGTTCTCGGCGGTGTTGATCATCGCCTCGGGCGCCAGCCTGCTGTTGTTGCCGCAGGGCTTCGTCAAGTCGCTGACCTACGCGCTGATCGCGGCGGTCGGGCTCGCTGCGCTGCTGTCGATCACGCTGTTGCCCGCGTGCCTGGGGATTCTTGGCAAGCATGTCGACGCGCTCGGCGTGCGAACGGCGTTCCGGGTGCCGTTCCTGCGCAACTGGAAGGTGTCCCGCGCCTACCTCAATTGGCTCGCCGATCGGCTGCAGAAGACCAAGACCCGCGAAGAGGTCGAGGCCGGTTTCTGGGGCAAACTGGTCACCTGGGTGATGAAACGGCCGCTGGCCTTCGCCATCCCGATCATCATCGGCATGATCCTGCTGGTCATCCCGCTGGGCAATCTGCAGCTCGGTGGCATCAGCGAGAAGTACCTGCCGCCGAACAACCCGGCCCGCGTGGCGCAGGAGCACTTCGACAAGCTCTTCCCGGGATACCGCACCGAGCAGCTGACGCTGGTGATCCAGAGCGACAACCACAGCCCCGTTACCGACCAGCAGGTCGCCGACATCCGCAACAGGGTCTCGAGCATCACCGGGTTCACCAGTAAGCAGTGGGACGAACGGCCGTGCCCGGCCATTGCCGGTAATCCGTGCGTCGCCGGACCCAACGGAACGACTCACCCCGAAGACGCCTCGATCCGGGTGATCGAGAACGGCCTGCTCACCCGCAACGAAGCTGCCAAGAAGATCGACGAGTTGCGCGCCATCACACCGCCTAAAGGTCTAGAGGTCTACGTCGGCGGTACCCCCGCGCTGGAGCAGGACAGCATTCACGCCTTGTTCGACAAGGCCGGGTTGATGCTGGTGGTGCTCATCGGCACGACCATGCTGTTGATGTTCCTGGCGTTCGGGTCGGTGGTGCTGCCCATCAAGGCCGCGGTGATGAGCGCGCTGACGCTGGGCTCCACCATGGGCATTCTGACGTGGATCTTTGTCGACGGACATTTCGCGAAGCAGCTCAATTTCACCCCGACGCCGCTGATGGTGATCATCATCGCGCTGGTCGTCGCCGTCGGCTACGGCCTGGCCACCGACTACGAGGTGTTCCTGGTGTCCCGGATGGTGGAGGCGCGAGCGCGCGGCATGTCCACCGCGGAGGCCATCCGGATCGGCACCGCGACCACCGGGCGCCTGATTACGGCCGCCGCCCTGGTGCTCGCTGTCGTTGCCGGGTCGTTCGTGTTCTCCGACCTGGTGATGATGAAGTACCTGGCGTTCGGTTTGATGGCGGCGCTGCTGCTGGACGCGACCGTGGTGCGGATGTTCCTGGTGCCCTCGGTGATGAAGCTGCTCGGCGACGACTGCTGGTGGGCTCCACGCTGGGCGCGGCGCCTGCAGAACCGCCTCGGGCTGGGCGAGATCGACCTGCCCGACGAGCACAAGCGGCCCAGCGTCAACGGGCGTGCCGCGCGGCCTCCGGTCAAGGCGGCCAGCCTGGCTGCCGCAGCACCGCGTCCGCCGCACGACCCCACCCATCCCGCCCCGGCGCCGCGCCCGGCCGAGCTTCCCTCCGGCGCGAGCACCACACAGCTGAATACCAGGCCCAGCCAGCCGACCCAGCCAACAGAAGAAGCCAGCACTACCCGCCTGTCGGTGCCCGGCCAGCCTGATAGCGCGCCCGCACCACCGCCGCTGGCACCGACGCGGGCGGCGCCGGTTGCGGGGCCCGTTTCGGGGCCGGTTCCGGGCGAGAATGCGAGCGACCCGGCCGACCCCACCGCCGCCCTGCCGATCACGCGGCCCGAGACCAACGACTCCGAGGCGGCCACCGAGAAGATGAACGCCCGCGGCCAGGCGAATCAGAGCGATAACGGCGACGAGCCGCGCCCGCGCCGCCGCGGTGGCGGCGGGGGCCTCAGTGCCGCGGATTTGCTGCGCCGCGAGGGACGGTTATAGCGTCGGCAACCTGACCGTGACGGGTAAATCACATCGGCCACATGCGTATCCCAGGAGGAGGGCACAAAGCGTGTCTTCTTCCCGAGAGACGCAAGTGGCAGATGTGACCTGACAGTTACTCGGCGCTGTCGGGCTGGGCCGCGACGATGCCGCCGGCCCTGGCGTCACCGTCCTCGGCCTGTTTGTCCGCTTCGGCGGAGGGATCGCGGGCCAGCAAAACCTGCACCGCGTTGTTGAGAAACGCGACCGTCGGAACCGCGAGCAGCGCGCCGACGATCCCCGCGAGCACGCCGCCGGTGGAAATGGCAAGCACCACCGCCAGCGGGTGAATCGAGACCGCGCGCCCCATCACCAGCGGCTGCAGCAAATGCGCCTCAATTTGATTGATCACCACTAGCAAACCGAGCGTGGCCAGCGCATAAACGATGCCTTTGGCGAGCAGGGCGACCACCACGGCCAGAAAGCCGGCGATCACCGCACCAACCAGGGGGATGAACGCGCCGAGAAACACCAGCGAAGCCAGCGGCAGCGCGAGCGGCACACCCATGATCGCCAACCCGGCGCCCACCCCGGCCGCATCGGTCAGCGCCACCAGGAACGTCGCCCGCACGTACCCGATCAGCGACCCATATCCGGCACGGCCCGCCTCGGCCACCCTGTCCCGCACACCGGCCGGGAAGATCTTGGTGACGTACTGCCAGATGTTGCGGCCGCCATACAGGAAGAAAATGAGCGTGAACAGCACCAACACCGCAGCGGTGACCAGCTCGGTGACGGTGGCCGCGGTGGACAGCGCGCCGCTGGTCAACTTCGCTTGGTTGTTGTGCAGCGCCTGGATCGCCGAGTTGCCCGCATTGTCGATCTGTTCGCCGCGCAGATGTGCGGGCCCCTCGATCAGCCACCTGCGGGTGGAGTCGATGCTGCGCTCCACCTGCTTGGTCAAGTCGGGCACACCGTAGACGAACTGGGTAATGACGAACGCCAGGATGCCGCCCAGGACCGCGAATCCGCCCAGCAAGACCAGCGTCACCGCGCCACCGCGTGGCAGCCCCCGCCGGTCCAGCGAGTCCACCGGCGGCACCAGCAACGCGCTGATCATCAACGCCAGCAACACCGAGACGACGATCACTTCGAGTTTTTCCACGACCCACAACACGGCGACCACCGCGGCCAAAATGACCAGCAAACGCCATGCCCAGGCCGCGGCTTTGCGGACCAGGGGTTCGACTGACGCAGCGTCTGAGGCTTCTGAGGTGTTGCCCACGTTTGCCGGCATTCAGCAAGCCTAACCGGCGGTCCGGGCGGGCCCGGGCGCGTAACAGCTGGCACGATCCGGTTACGACGACGACACAGTCTCCGTTGCGCAGCGATCGGTGCGCCACCTGCGCGGTTACCCTAAATCACGTGTCGCACGACGCCACCGCCCGCAAGCTGGTCAGCCAGCGCGACACCGCACCGCGCGGCAAATACTGGTGGGTGCGCTGGGCGGTGCTCGGCGTCGTCGCCGTCGTGCTGGCCGTCGAGATCGCCCTGGGGTGGGATCAGCTGGCCAAGGCGTGGAAGAGCCTGTTCGAGGCGAACTGGTGGTGGCTGCTGGCTGCGGTGGCAGCCGCGGTCGCGTCGATGCACAGTTTCGCCCAGATCCAGCGCACCCTGCTGGCATCCGCCGGGGTGCACGTCAAGCAGCTGCGCTCGGAAGCCGCGTTCTACGCGGCCAACTCGCTGAGCACCACACTGCCGGGCGGGCCGGTGCTCTCGGCCACGTTTCTGCTGCGTCAGCAACGCATCTGGGGCGCCTCGACGGTGGTGGCGTCGTGGCAGCTGGTGATGTCGGGGGTGCTGCAGGCGGTGGGCCTGGCGGTGCTCGGGCTGGGTGGCGCCTTTTTCCTGGGCGCCAAGAACAACCCGTTCTCGCTGCTGTTCACCCTGGGCGGTTTCGTCGCGTTGCTGCTGCTGGCCCAGGCGGTGGCGTCGCGCCCGGAGCTGATCGAGGGAATCGGCAGCCGGGTCTTGGCGTGGGTCAACTCGGTTCGGGGCCGGCCCGCGGACACCGGAGTGGAGAAGTGGCGCGAGACGCTCATGCAGCTGGAATCGGTGAGCCTGGGCCGACGCGACCTGGGGGTGGCGTTCAGCTGGTCTCTGTTCAACTGGATCGCCGACGTCGCCTGCCTGGGCTTTGCCGCCTACGCGGCCGGCGACCACGCCTCGGTCGCCGGGTTGACCGTCGCCTACGCGGCCGCTCGCGCGGTCGGCACGATACCGCTGATGCCGGGTGGGCTGCTGATCGTCGAGGCAGTGCTGGTCCCCGGCCTGGTGTCCAGTGGGATGTCGCTGCCCAGTGCCATCTCGGCGATGCTGATCTACCGGCTGATCAGCTGGCTATTCATCGCCGCCGTCGGCTGGGTGGTGTTCTTCTTCGTGTTCCGCACCGAGAAAACCGACGACTCCGACGACGACTCACCCACCGGGCCACTGCCCGCTTTCAAGGCTCCGCTGGACTGGAACGACCCTTCCGATGCCGCGCTGCAGGGCCCGCTACCTCCACTTGATCGGAAGCCCGAGCGAGCTACCGGAAGCGACCCCCGTTAGCCGACGGCGTTACCCCGCGAGGGTCCCGGAAGTGTGCCGCCTGTCGAGGGTGGGACCGGCCCGGCGGGCGGCGTCCCGGCCCCAGCCCCACCACCGGGCAGAGCGGGCAGCCCACCCGGCAGCCCGCCGGCGCCCTGCGCCTGCTGCATGAGGCCCATGGCCTGCGGGACCGTGATCGGCAGCTTGCACTGCGTCGACAGCCCGGTCAGCGGCTGCGCAATGGACGTCATGTCCATGGCCACCTTCGGGTTGGCTTCGAAATAGGACTTCAGCGAGGTCACCGATTGCGGGCCCGCCTGCTGCTGCAGCATCGTCGTCATCGCCTGGTTGGTCTCCGGATGGGAGTCCAGGTAGTCGCCCATCGACTTGGCGACCGAACCGATCGTCCGTGCGACCTCGCTGGCCGCGCACGGGTCGGTCGCACCGGTGGCCGCAGGTCCTGCCAAGACGGCCCCGGTGATAGCGGCCGCGCTCGGCAATGCGGCTCCGATCAGTCCTGCGACGAGCATCCGGCGCCTGGTCGCATTGCCAAATTTCATGGGTAACTCCTCACAGTTGCGAAGGCCTGCCGGCGGCGATCCACTCGCTTGCGTCCCCCGACGCCCACACGGCCATCCGACATCCTGCCATCCGGCGCGAGACGGGTGCCAACTCGTGTGACCAACGCCGCTCAGCGGCAGGGCGGGTCCAGGTTCACAAACGTCTTCACAACGACTTTGTAGCGTCTTCGCAGCACCCCCGTCGCCGCAGCTCAGCACCCGATAAGCTGACTTTATTCACAGGGCGTTGCGGTACGCTCGCCTGCACGCATGCGCGACACCCGGGGAGACCAAAATCCAGCAGTTCATGATGCGCCTAAGCCGCAACCTGCGCAGGTTCCGCTGGTTGGTCTTCACAGGCTGGCTACTCGCGCTGGTTCCGGCAATCTATATAGTGCTGACGCAGTCCGGGCATCTCACCGGCGGCGGTTTCGACGTGGCCGGGTCGCAGTCGCTGCTCGTTCACGATCAACTCGAAGCTCAATACCACGACCAGGGAGCCTCCTCGTTGGCGCTGGTCGCAGCGCCCCGCGCGGACGCCAGCTACCAGGACATGAACGACGCCGTCGCGCAGCTGCGACGGACCGCCGCTGAGTTCCCCGGTGTAACCGAGGTCCCCAACCCCACCCAACGACCACCGCAACCCGACCGGCCGTACGTGGTGTCATTGCGACTGGACTCCCGCAACACCAGCGATGTCGCCAGGAAGCTCCGCGAAAAGGTGGGCATCCACGGCGACCAATCCGGGCAGACCGCGAACGGCCATGTGCGGCTCTATGTCATCGGGCAGGGCGCGCTGTCCGCCGCCGCGGCGGCGAACACCAAGCACGACATCGCCGCGGCCGAGCAATGGAACCTGCCGATCATCCTGATCGTGTTGCTCGCGGTGTTCGGTTCGCTGGCCGCCGCGGCGATCCCGCTGGCGCTCGGCATCTGCACGGTCGTTCTCACCCTGGGCCTGGTCTATCTGCTGTCGACGCACGTGACCATGTCGGTGTTCGTTACCTCGACGGTGTCCATGTTCGGCATCGCGCTCGCCGTCGACTATTCGCTGTTCATCCTGATGCGGTTCCGTGAGGAGCTGCGCGCCGGCCGTCAGCCCACCGAAGCGGTGGACGCGGCGATGGCCACTTCCGGGCTTGCGGTGGTGTTGTCCGGGATGACCGTCGTCGCCTCGCTCACCGGGATCTATCTGATCAACACCCCGGCGCTGAAGTCGATGGCCACCGGGGCGATTCTGGCCGTCGCGGTCGCGATGCTGACGGCGGCCACCCTGACTCCGGCGGTATTGGCGACGTTCGGCCGGTCAGCCGCCAAGAGGTCGGCGCTGCTGCACTGGTCCCGCCAGCCGGAGAGCACCCAGTCGCGGTTCTGGACGCGTTGGGTTGGTTGGGTGATGCGGCGGCCGTGGATGTCGGCGGTGGCGGCGTCGGCCGTGCTGCTCGTCATGGCGGTACCGGCGACGTCGATGGTGCTGGGCAACAGCTTGCTGCGTCAGTTCGACTCCTCGCACGAGATCCGTGCCGGGGTGGCCGCGGCGGCCCAGGCGCTGGGGCCGGGCGCGCTGGGCCCGGTGCAGGTGCTGGTCACGTTTCCCGACGGCGGGGCGTCCACGCCCGACCACGCCGAGACGCTCGCCGCGATCCGCCAGCGGATGGCACAGGCTCCCCACGTCGCCTCGGTGGGACCACCGCAGTTCGCCGACGACAACGGCAGCGCGCTGCTGTCCGCAGTGTTGTCGATCGACCCCGAAGACCTGACCGCCCGCAAGACCATCGACTGGATGCGCACGGAGCTACCCGAGGTTCCGGTTAGTGCCACGGGGCAAGCGACCCAAGTGGACGTCGGCGGCCCGACGGCGCTGATCAAGGATTTCGACGAGCGGGTCTCGACGACCGAGCCGCTGGTGTTGGCATTCGTCGCCCTGATCGCCTTCGTGATGCTGCTGATCTCGATCCACTCGGTGTTCCTGGCGTTCAAGGGCGTCCTGATGACGTTGCTTTCGGTGGCCGCCGCCTACGGCAGCCTGGTGATGGTGTTCCAATGGGGCTGGCTGGACAAGCTCGGGTTGCTCAGTTTTCCGGAGCTCGGCTCGATCGACAGCATCGTTCCCCCGCTGGTGCTGGCGATGACCTTCGGGCTGTCGATGGACTACGAGATCTTTCTGCTCACCCGCATCCGGGAACGCTTCGTGCAGTCCGAGCTGACCCGCGACGCGGTGGCGTATGGCGTGAGCACCAGCGCGCGCACCATCACCAGCGCCGCGCTGATCATGATCGCGGTGTTCATCGGCTTCGCGTTCGCCGGGATGCCGCTGGTCGCCGAGATCGGCGTGGCCTGCGCCGTCGCGATCGCGGTGGACGCCACCGTGGTGCGGCTGGTCTTGGTGCCGGCGCTGATGGCCATGTTCGCTCAGTGGAACTGGTGGCTGCCCCGCTGGATGTCCCGCGTTTTGCCGTCGGTCGACTTCGACCGGCCGCTGCCCGAGGTCGACCTCGGTGACATCCTGGTCATCCCCGACGACATCTCGGCCCTGATAGCGCCCAATGCGGACCTGCGGATGGTGCTCAAGTCGGCCGCGAAGCTCAAGCACCTGGCACCCGACACCGTGTGCGTGGCCGACCCACTCGCCTTCACCGGCTGCGGGCGCAGCTGCACGGAGCTCGAACCGGAGACGGCCGGCGAAGAAACTCCGAGCACCAACGGTCAGACCGGGGCCCGCAAGCTCGTCGCGCGCGCTATTACCCGGGGCGATAGGCCGGTGCATCCGGTCACGCTGTGGCGCAGGCGGCTCTCGGTCGCCATCGACGCGCTGGAGACCAAAGCCGCCACCACCGACAAAGGCGCCCGCCAGTCCTACCAGCGGCGCAGCCCGGTGGAGACCACCCATGTCCAATTGCCCACCGGCGACCGGCTGCTGATCCCGACGGGAGCCGAAGCGCTGCGCCTCAAGGGCTACCTGATCATGTGCCGTAACAGCCGGCGCGACTACACCGAATTCGCTGACATGGTCGACGCGATAGAACCCGAGACCGCCGCCATCGTGTTGGCCGGAATGGATAGCTATTACTGTCGTCAACCAGCCGAGCGGCTCCCCCAACAACACTGGATGGCGACCCAGTTGGTCCGTCGGCTTGCGGATCCGGATCCGTCTGACATCGCTAAAACCCAGTTGTCGGAAGCGGATGCCAGGGCAGACTGGGAGGACGTCCGGCAGCGCTGCCTGTCGGTGGCGGTAGCGATGCTGGAGGAGGCGAAGTGACGTTGGCGGCCGCCCGCAGCGAACCAAGTCCCGCACCGCCGCCGCAGCGGCCCCCCGGGGACCAGCAGCCCGTGGAGTTCTGGTCCACCGCCGCCATCCGTTCGGCGCTGCAAAGCGGCGACATCGCCACCTGGAAGCGGATTGCCGCCGCACTCAAACGTGACCCGTACGGGCGCACGGCACGCCAGATCGAAGAAGTCCTCAAGGGCACGCGACCGTCTGGCATCGCCAAGGCGCTGTGGGAGGTGCTGGAGCGCGCCCGCGCCCACCTGGAAGCCAACGAACGCGCCGAGGTGGCCCGCCACGTGCGGCTGCTCATGGACCGTTCCGGTCTGGGGCAAGCGGAGTTCGCGTCCCGGATCGGGGTCGCACCCGAGGAGCTGGCCGCTTACGTCGACGGCAGCGCCAGCCCGTCGGCTTCCCTGATGATCCGGATGCGACGGTTGTCGGACCGGTTCGTCAAGGTGAAGGCCGAACGTTCGGCCGAGCCCAACTGACCTGTCAGCGTGAGTCAGCGTGAGTTCATGGGGACCACGTCCGACACCAGCCAGTCGCCGCCCCGCTTGATCAAGGCCACCCGCAACGCAGGCGCCGCTCGATTGGGCGGCTGGCCGGGCGTGTTCTGAGTGACCCGCAGGATCACCGCCACACTGGCCACCGACGGGCCGAGCGCCTCGACGCCCGCCGCGAGGGTGGCGGCCTGTGCCGTGACATTGTGCTGCGCCATCTCGGCACTGGACTTTCTGTATTGCTCCTTGAACGCGTTCGCCTGCTCCGGCACCATCATCGCCGCGGCCCGGTCGATCGAGCTGGTCGGGGCGCTCGGGGTGAACGACGCCATCGCCTCCGCCATCCCCGTGGCGACCTGCACCACCTCTCGGGAATCCTTTTTGAAGTCGCGGTCGGGCGTCGCCCAGTGGGTGTACCCGGTCAGCACTGCCGTCGACAGGGCGGCCGCGCACAAAAAGACAACGGCCAGCCGCAGCCCGGGTGCGTCGTCGTCGGTGCCGACGCTGACCGAATCACGCCGCAGCAGCCAGAAGTTAGCCCCCACTCCCTCGATGATTAGCAGCACCAAGACCGAGCACGCCGACACCCACCACAGCGGCCAGCCGAGCACGACCCCGATCATCAGCAGCGCGCCGACCGCGGCCAGCGGCGCCACGATGTCGAACGCCAGCAGCCGGAACAGGTTTCTCATCGGATCGACTCCAAGTGAGAGATCATCAGCTTGCCGTCCACGTTGGTGACATCGAGTCGCAAGCTCCAGTGCACCGTCTGCGGCTTGGCACCGGCGTTCTCGCTGACCGACGTAGCCACCAGCATCACCGAGTCCGTCCGGCTGGCGAACGGCGGCAACTTCGTGGTCACCACCGGCCGGGAGACACCGGGCTGGGTGTCCAGGTCATGGTGCACCGTTTCGATCGCCACCGCCTCGATCCGGCCGGCGCTCTGCGACTGCAGCTTCTCCACCACCTGCCGGTAGGGCTGCACGGCCGCGTCGAAGTCGGAGTTGAGTTCGCCGACCGTCCCGTCGTGCAGCCGCTGCAGGCTGGCATCGATGTTGCCGCTGTTCATGTTGATCAGCACGCCCGTCCAGTCGGCGGCGGTCTGCATCACCCGGGTGAGGTAGGCGCGTTCGCCCACCTCGTCGCGGTGTGCGGTCCAGATGAACACGCCGAGCACGACCGCGGCGACCGACAACACCCCGAGGAAGGCCGACGCGATGCCGTAATTGGAGAACATCGCACCGCTGGATTCCGGTTCTGCGGAGTCGGAACCGGATTCGTCGTCGATGTCGGCGCGATCTTCCTGGGGCCCTATATCAGTCTCTGTTTCGGTCTGCTCCCCGTCAGGCATGGGCCGATCGTCGCACCCAAAAAGAGATGGAAGGATGGCGGGGTGACATTAGAGGCCATCCGCTCGGGCATCGACCTGAGCTACGTCGACGCCGACGCCCGACCCCAAGACGACCTGTTCGGTCACGTCAACGGCCGCTGGCTGGCCGAATACGACATACCCGCGGACCGGGCGACCGACGGCGCCTTCCGGTACCTGTTCGACCGAACCGAAGAACAGGTGCGCGACCTGATCATCGAGGCCAGCTCGTCCGGCTCCCTAAAAGGCACCGCCTCGGGTACTGACGAGCAGCGCATTGGCGACCTCTATGCCAGCTTCCTCGACGAGGAGGCCGTCGAACGCAGGGGCACCCAACCGCTGCTCGACGAGTTGGTAACGATCGACAACGCCGCCGACGCCGACGGGCTGGCCGCTGTCATCGGCTCGCTGCAACGCACCGGGGTGGGCGGCGGCGTCGGCATGTATGTCGATACCGATTCCAAAAACTCGACCCGCTACTTGGTGCACGTCACCCAGTCAGGCATCGGACTGCCCGACGAATCCTATTTCCGCGACGAGCAGCACGCCGAGGTGCTGGCGGCCTATCCCGGACACATCGCGAAAATGTTCAGCCTGGTGTTCGGGGGCGACCCCGAACAGCACGCCGAAACCGCGGCGCGCATCGTGGCCCTGGAGACCAAACTGGCCGCCGCGCACTGGGACGTGGTCAAGCGCCGCGACGCCGACCTCACCTACAACCTGCGCACCTTCGCCGAGCTACAGGACGAAGGGGTGGGCTTCGACTGGGCCGGCTGGGTGAGCACGCTGGGCGGCACACCGGAGATGGTCGCGGAATTGGTTGTGCGCCAACCCGATTACCTCACCGCATTCGCGGCGCTGTGGGGCAGCGAAGACCTCGAAGACTGGAAGCGCTGGGCGCGTTGGCGTTTGATCCGCGCCCGCGCTCCCTGGCTGACCGACGCCATCGTGGCCGCGGACTTCGACTTCTACGGCCGCCTGCTGACGGGCACCGAGCAGATTCGCGACCGCTGGAAGCGGGCGGTGTCGCTGGTGGAAGGCCTGATGGGTGATGCCGTCGGAAAGCTCTACGTGGCAAGGTACTTCCCACCGGACGCCAAGGCGCGCATCGACACCCTGGTCGACAATCTGAAGGAGGCCTACCGGATTAGCATCAGCGATCTGGACTGGATGACGCCGCAGACTCGGGAGCGCGCGCTGGCCAAGCTCGACAAGTTCACCGCCAAGGTCGCCTACCCGGAGAAGTGGCGGGACTACTCGGCGCTGGTGATCGACCGTGACGACCTGTACGGCAACTACCAACGCGGATACGCCGTCAACCACGACCGCGAGCTGGCCAAGCTCGGCGGCCCGGTGGATCGTGACGAGTGGTTCATGACGCCGCAGACTGTCAACGCCTACTACAACCCGGGAATGAACGAAATCGTCTTTCCCGCAGCCATTTTGCAGCCGCCGTTCTTCGACGCCGACGCCGACGACGCCGCCAACTACGGCGGCATCGGCGCCGTGATCGGCCACGAGATCGGGCACGGATTCGACGACCAGGGCGCCAAGTACGACGGTGACGGCAACCTGGTCGACTGGTGGACCGACTACGACCGCACCGAGTTCGGCGCCCGCACCAAGGCGCTGATCGAGCAATACGAGGCGTACACGCCCCGAGCACTCGATACCGGCCACCACGTGAACGGCGCGTTTACCGTCGGCGAGAACATCGGCGACCTGGGCGGGCTGTCCATCGCGCTGTTGGCCTACCAGCTGTCGCTGAACGGCAAGCCGGCGCCCGTCATCGACGGCCTGACCGGAGTGCAGCGCGTGTTCTACGGCTGGGCGCAGGTGTGGCGCACCAAATCGCGCGACGCGGAAGCGATCCGACGGTTGGCGGTGGATCCGCACTCACCGCCGGAGTTCCGCTGCAACGGCGTCATCCGCAACGTCGACGCCTTCTACGACGCCTTCGACGTCGCCGAGAACGACGCGTTGTACCTGGAACCGCAGCGCCGGGTCCGGATCTGGAACTAAGCTAGCCCGCTTTCAGGAGTTCGATGCGCGCGGGCACGTGCTTGTGCCACGGCGTGCCCGCGTACTTGTCGCGCCATTCCGTCGACGTGAGGGCATTGGGCGCGACACCGGGAACGACGGTGCTGCCATCCTCGCCGATGTAGTCGAGCCCAAAACCGTTGGGCAGGGCCGCATGTCCGGGCAGCATCGTCTCGGTGATCTCGACGGTGGCTATGGCGCTACCGGCCGCCGTGGTGATCCTGGCCCGGCACCCGTCGGAAAGCCCGAGGGCCTGCGCGTCTTCGACGCTGACGCGCAGCGCCCCGTCGGCGTCGCGTTTGCGCCAGGTCGGGTCGCGGAAGATGTCGTTGGCGGTGTAGGCGCGCCGTTCGCCCACCGACAGCACGATCGGCAATTCCGAGGTGGTCAGCTGGGGTGGTGCTGCGATCAATGACCGCAAATCATTGAGCATTTCGGGGATTTCCAGGGCGATCTTCTGATCGGCGTGGCTGATTAGGGCGAAGTCGTCCTCGTAGTTGTGCGCGGTGAAGGTGACCCCGGACGGGCTGTCCAGGATCGCGTCGAACAACGCGTTGCCGTCGGCGTGACCGGCGCGCCGAACGGCTTCGGGATAGGTCATGGCCGTCTTTTGGGCAAGCCCCCACAGCGCGGCCGCCCCCGCCAAACCGTCTGGCAGCGTCGGTCCGAAGGTTTCGTACAGCACGTAGGGAAGCAACTTCGCCACGGTCGGGTTGCCGGCCACCGCCCCGAGAAACGCCTCGGTGTAGGCCTGGCGCCCCCGCTGTGCGGCCTCCCGCAGCGGTCGCAGGTCGGCATCGTCGACCACGCCGAGCGCCCGCACCAACCGGGCCCAGATCTCCGGTTCGGGCAGGGTTCCCGGTAACGGTTCGAGCAGCGGCCGGCGGAGCTGAAACCCGTTGTGCGGGAACTCGAAATTGAAGAATGTGGCTTCTGGCTTTTCGAACTGGGATGCCGCGGGCAGCACATAGTGGGCGAGCCTGGCCGTCTCGGTCATCGCGACGTCGACGACCACCATCAGCTCCAGCGCTTGAAATGCCTCTCGGCAGGCGGCCGAATCGGCCAGCGAATGCGCGGGATTGCCGCTTTCGACGATCATCGCGCGGAACCGGTCCGGGTGGTCGGTCAGGATCTCTTCAGGCACCACATTGGCCGGCACCAGCCCCGAGATTATCGGGGCACCGGTGACCGGCGTGCGACCGGAGACCGTGCTGAACAGCGGGGCGAACGACGAATGCAGGTGCTGGCCGCCCTTTTTCGCGAAATTACCGGTGAGAATCCACAGCAGCTTGTTCAGATAAGAGCACAAGGTGCTGTTGGGTGCCTGCTGAATACCGAGGTCTTCGAACACCGACACGCTGCCCGCGGCGCCGATGCGCCGCGCGGCGGCCCGCAGCAGCTCTTCGTCCACCCCGCAGTGCTGCGCATAGTCATCGATCGGTACTTCGCGCAGCGCCTCGCGCACGGCGTCGACGCCATGCACGTGCTCTGCGAGAAACGCTTCGTCACAAAGGCTTTCCTGAACGAGAACGGCGGCGAGGGCGGCCAGACACCAAGCGTCGGTACCTGGCCGCACCCGCAAGTGGAAGTCGGCCATCTTCGCGGTGTCGGTGAGCACCGGATCGATCACGATCATCGACCGCGCCGGGTCTTTGGCGATCTCGTTGAGCACCACCCGCGCCCGGGGGAAACTCTGCGACATCCACGGGTTCTTCCCGACGAACACCGATACCTCGGCGTGTTCGAACTCACCTCGCGTGTGACCGCCGTACAAATGCGCATCGACCCACGCTTCGCCGGTTTTCTCCTGCGCCAGCGCATTGGACCGGTAGCGCGACCCGAGGGCCTTCAGGAATGCGCCGCTATAGGCCCCGCCCAGATGGTTGCCCTGCCCGCCGCCGCCGTAGTAGAAGATTTTGTCTCCGCCGTAGGTGTCGCGGATGTGCTTGAACCCTTCGGCGATCTCGATAATCGCTGTGTCCCAGTCGATCTCCTCGTAGGTTCCGTCGGCCCGTCGGCGCATCGGAGATGTCAAGCGGGCGCGGTTGTTCTGGTAGTGATCCAGCCGTAGCGCCTTGTTACAGGTGTAGCCCTGCGTACCCGGATGTTCCTTGTCGCCCCGGATGCGGGCCAGCGTCCGGCCTTCGACTTGCACGACGATGCCGCAGTTGCATTCGCACAGGATGCATGCGGTCGGCTGCCACTCAGCGGTCATCACGGGGATCCTTTCTCGGCCCGAAACACGTTGCGCAGCTGGCGGTGAACGACGTCGAGGGGCGTCAGGTCGCGCCGCACCCGGGCCAGCAGGATCGCACCCTCGATCGCCGAGGTCGCCAGCACCGCCAGTTCGTTGGCCCGGTCCGTCGGAAGGCCGTCGGCGATGAACCGCTGCGCGATCAGGTCGGTCCAGTGCTCGAACACCGCCGCCGCGCGCTCGGTGACCGAGGCCGCCGTCCGTTCGCGCGCCCCGTCCTTCTCGAAACCCGCTTCGACGGCAACCGCCACGACGGGGCAGCCCGCGCGGAAATCGCTATCGAGCAGCTGCTGGCGGTACTTCTCGATCAGGGTGTCCAACAGTTCGCGGCTCCCAGCGGCCTCGGTGATGATCCCCGCGACATGCCCGCCGGCGAAGTCGACCGCCTCGCACAGCAGTTGCGTACGCCCGCCCGGGAAGTAGTGATAGGCCGACCCGCGCGGCGCGCCGCTGTGCTCGAGGACATCCGAGATCGCGGTGGCATGCGCGCCGCGTTCCCTGATCAGCAGCGCGGCCGACACCACCATCCGTTCGCGTGGGCTTCGCATGCCGCTCCTCAATCCGGACCCCGAGCTTATGTATGATGCTATACATAATCGCGTGGCGTGCGAAAGCCTTCGCCAGTGTCGTGAGGGCTGATCAGTAAGACGTCGACGTTAAGTCACTCTTGTCACTGATCGGTACGTCGGTTGCATGTGATCGTCCGGGGCCTGGCCTTCCCACGGGATTCAGCGTCGGGCGAAGGAGGGTGCATGTTCGGGGCGGGGTCCGACGGCGATTAGGCGCGCGGGTATCCGGACCAGCCATCGCGGCGCACGCGACGCCAGGCGCAGCAGGCCCCAGGGCGGGAGTGGGGTGATTCGGCCCGACAGGAGCGGGCTGATGCCCAGATGCATCGCTCGTTGGATCGTCTGCAGGATCACCGCCGGGCGCTGCCGGCGCTGCTGGACGCGGGCCAGATCGGCGGTGGTCAGCCGGTGTTCGCGCAGCGGCGTCGCGAGCAGTCGCGCCGCCGCTACCGCGTCTTGGATGGCCAGGTTGATTCCCACCCCGCCGGCCGGGGACATGGCGTGGGCGGCGTCGCCGAGGCACAGCAGCCCGTTGGTGTACCAGCATCGCAACCGGTCCAGCCGGACGTCGAGGACGAACACATCGTCCATGGAAGCGATCGCCTCGACGCGGTCGGCCAGGTCAGGGCGCAACGCGGCCACTCGGGCGCGAAACGCTTCGACGCCCTCGGCGCGCCGCCGTGGGTCGGATCCCTTAGGGATCGGGTAGGCCAGCTGGTAGTAGTCCTCGCGCGTCAAGGCCAGCAAGGCCTCGCCGCGGGCGAAGGCCGGCGCAATGCCCGCGACGTCGCCGCCCTCGTCGGGATGTCGCGGAAGCCGGAACCACCACATGTCGAACGGCACCCGGTATTCGCGGGCAGGCAAGCCGCTGGCGCGGCGCAGCGCCGAGGCGCGGCCGTCGCAAGCCAGCGTCAGGTCGGCCTGGATCTCACCGGCCCCGTCGGGACCGCGGTAACGCACGCCGGTCACCCGGTCGTCGGCGACGACGAGGCCGATCGCCTCGGTGCGCATGCGCAGCGTGAACGTCGGCTCCCGCCCGGCCGCCTGCGCCAGCAGGTTCAACAGATCCCACTGCGGCACCATTGCCACGTAGTTGTACGGAGCCGGCAACGCCCCGAAGACGTTGAAGGGGACGCGCTGCGAATCGGCACCGGGCAGCAACAGACTGGTCATCTTGCTTTGCGGCAGTTTCCGAAACTCCGCGCCCAGGCCGAGCTCGTCCAGCAGCGCCACCGTCGACGCATGCACCGTATCTCCGCGGAAATCCCGCAGGAAATCGGCATGCTTCTCTAGCACCGTCACCGCAATCCCGGCCCGCGCCAGTAGCAGCCCTGCCATCATCCCCGCCGGGCCGCCCCCGGCGATAACCACCGTCGTCGACTCCACTACGCCGCCCTCTGATGGACGAGCGGTCGTTTAGCCCGCGCACACCTCACCATTGCGCACTCCCTTGACACATAGGAGAACCGTCGACCGGCCTGCGAACTCACTACCCAGGCGGCGCCGGTAAGCCATTAGTTGTTAGTTGATCCAGTCGCTGGAGCCGTCGTTCTTCTTGTAATCGCCGCCGGTGGAGTTCTTCACGATGATCGGATCACCGGGGCCGAAGTTGTCGAAGAACCACCTCGCGTTGGTGGGGCTGATGTTGATGCAGCCGTGGCTGACGTCGCGCTTGCCCTGGTCATCCACCGACCACGGGGCGCTGTGTACGAAGTCGCCGACGTTGTCAAAGCGGACGGCGAGTTCGACCGTCACCTTGTAGCCATAGGTCGAGTTGACCGGGACCCCGTAGGTAGAGGAGTCCATCACCACCGACGGCATCTTCTCTTGCACGTAGTAGGTGCCGTTGGGGGTTTGGTGATTACCGGACGTCATTCCCATCGACATCGGGATGGTCTTCTCCACGGTGCCGTTGCGGGTGACCGTGAGCTGGTGCGTGGCGTCGTCGGCGGTGGCGATGAGCGTGTCACCGGTTTGGAAGCTCGACACCGTGCCGCCCGCGTCGACGGTCACCGCGGTGTGGGCGGGCCAGAAGCTCAACGGGCGCCAGCGCAGCTGGGTCGGGGTCATCCAGTAGAACTTGCCCGGAACCGGCGGGATCGACGAAACATGGACCGCATCGATAGCCGCGCCCGCGTCATCCACCCGACCCGGGAAGTTGATGATGATCGGCTGGGCCACGCCGACCGTCGAGCCGTTTTTCGGGACGAACGACGGCGGCGCGAATGGCGCCGTGCCGGTGAACGGTGTCGGGTTCTGCCCGTCGGCCGGCCCGACCGCCACCGGAAACGCGGGCGGGAACGCCGGCGGCGCGGGAAACGGAGCGGGTAGGGGCGGTGGCGCCGCAAGGGGCGGTGGCGCGGGCGGGTCAACCGGTGCCGCGACGTTCGGGTCACCGGGGGCCGGGTCTGGGTCCGCAGCCGCGGTCCCCGCACTCAGCACCAGCAGAGCGGCCAATCCGGCTGCGCTCAGAGCCGCGAAGAGGCTTCCCCTCGTCCAGGCCCTCGTCCAGCTCGGCATATGCATCCTTCCTGTCACGGTCTGACCCAGTGTCGCATAGTGCGGAAGCCAGCTACCTCTTTTACGGCCTCCAGAGCGCCGATCAGCGGCCCAAATCAGGGCTGTGAACTGGCGAGCTATGAATCGCGTGAGCTTGGCCCAGCAACGTCACTACATCTGCCAGTCTTGGGCGCCGTCGTTCTGGGTGTACGAGCCAACGGAGTTCTTCACCACGACGGGATCACCGCTGCCGAAGTTGTCGTAAAACCACTTCGCGTTGGTCGGGCTGAGGTTGATGCAGCCGTGGCTGACGTCGCGCTTGCCCTGATCGCCGACCGACCACGGCGCGCTGTGCACGAAGTTGCCGCTGTTGTCGATCCGGACCGCGTCGTTGACCGTCACCTTGTAGCCCCACGACGAGTCGACCGCAACCCCGTACGTCGAGGAATCCATCACCACCGAGGGCATCTTCTCCAGCACGTAGTAGGTGCCATTCGGCGTCTGATGGTGGCCCGCCGACATCCCCATGGACATCGGGAAGGTCTGCACCACCGTGCCGTTGCGGGTGATCGTCATCTGATGCGTAGCGTCGTCGGCCGTGGCGACCAGCGACTCACCGGTCCGGAAGCTCGACCTGGTGCCGGCTGCATCGATGTTCACCGTGGTGTTGGCCGGCCAGAACTCGAATGGGCGCCAACGCACCTGGGTCGGGCTCATCCAGTAGAACTTCCCCGGCACCGGCGGGATCGAGGAAATGTGGATGGCCCTTTCTGCCATTGCCTGGTCGGCGATCGGCACCTGGAAGTTGATCATGATCGGCTTGGCCACGCCGACCATCGAACCGTTGAGCGGATTGAACGACGGCGGCCGGAATGGGGGTGCGCCGGTGAACGGCGTCGGGTCCTGCCCGCCAGCTGGGCCCGCTGCCACCGGCAGTGCCACCGGGCCGGGCGGCGGTGGCGCCAAAGGATCGGGAGGGGGCGGTGGCATCAACCACGGGGGCAGGGCCGGCGGGGCTGGCACGGCTAGCGGGTCTGGGGGTGCCGCGACGTTGGGATCGTCGGGCGGCTGGTCCGGGTCGGCGACAGCGGTCCCCGCACCCAGCACCAGCAGAGCGGCCAGTCCGGCCGCGTTCAGAGCCGCGAACAGCCCCCTCGTCCAGCCCAGCATATGCGTCCTCCAGTCACGTCCTTGGCCCAGTGTCGCATAACCGCGAAGGCCAGTTGACCTGCTGGATTATGGATCGGGTGAGCTCGCCTCAGCAATCTCGGCAATGTCGAATGTCTGCCGGTTGGCCGCCATACCGACCAGCGCTATGCCCACCAAGCCCGCCGAGGCGGTCAGCATCATCGCCACACTGCGCTCATACAAGAGGCCGCCGGCCAGCGAGCCGGCCATGATGCCCACCTGAAACGCGGTCACGTACAGGCCCGACGCGCCGTCGGGGTCGTCGGCCCCACTGCGCATCGCCACGGATTGCAGCATCGGCGTCACGCCGGTCGCGGTGGCGCCCCACAGCACGATCGCGCCCGTGCCGATCAGTGCCGTCATCGCGGTGGGCTGTCCGCCAAAGGCGAGCAGCGTCAACAGCAGGAAGGCGGCCGTGAGCGCGGCTGTGCAGCAGAGAATGGCGCCCCTGGGCCGGCGGTCCAGCGGCCGCGCCACCAGGGGCACCGCCAGCACTCCCGCGAAGCCATAGGCGGCCAGCAGCCAGGCCAGGTTCGGTCCGCGCACACCGACGACGTCACGGATGATCACCGCGATGTACGTGTACGAGACGAAATGGCCGGTGACGCCGATCATGGTGATCACGCTGACGATGATCAACCGCCGATTCCGGTGATGACGCGACCGCGGGCCGACGTGGGCGAGCTGATCCGTGCTGAGCATCATCTCCGGCAGCATGGTCCGCGCTGCCACGGTGACGATGGCCGCCGCGACGGTCACGCACACCACCGCGAGCCGCCAGCCCCACATCAGGCTCATGGCCGCCGTGAGCGGGCTGCCGAGCACCAGCGCCAGGCTGGTTCCGACGTAGATCGATGTCGTGGCGCGCCCGGCATGGCTTGGCGGGACCAGCCGGGTCGCGATCGGGGCGATGACCGACCACAGCAGGCCGTGGGTGACCGCGCAGAGCACCCGCCCCGCGGCCAGCACCGCGAAGTTAGGCGCCAGCGCCGAGATGAGTTGCGAAATGGTCAGGCAGGCCAGGCTGACGACCAGCACGCGCCGGCGTGGCTGGTGCGCCGTCCAGCGCACCAGCGGCACCGTCGTCAGTGCCGCCACCAGGGCATACCAGGTCAGCAGGGTGCCGACCAGGACCACGCTGACGTTCAGGTTCCGCGAGATCGCCGACAGCGCCCCCACCGGCAGGATCTCGGCGGTGACATAGATGAACGCCGCCGCGGCCAGCACAGCGAGTTGCATTGCGATCCGTGGCGTCCACGGTCGTGTGGCAAGGCTGGCGGCTGGGGTTTCGGCGGTCATGGCGTGGATGCGGGATCGGCTCGCTAACGCTGTTGGTCCTGACGCGATCACACTGACCCTAACCGTACGCACCGCACCGTAGGGTTTTAAGCACCTGCGCGTCTCAACACGCCCTGCACAATCTCAGTGGTCAGGACCGAACGAGCCGGGCGATGGCGGCCGAGGCCTCGGCCAGCTTGTCGTCAGCCTCGTCGCCGCCCTCGGCCACCGCGCGGGTGACGCAGTGGCTCAGGTGCTCGTCCAGCAGGTTCAGCGCCACCGACCGCAACGCATTGTGGGCCGCGCTGATCTGGGTGAGGACGTCGATGCAGTACTTGTCCTCGTCGATCATCCGCGCGATGCCACGAACCTGTCCCTCGATGCGCCGCAGCCGCTTGGCGTAATTGTCCTTCTGCTGCGAGTATCCGTGTGGAGTCGTCATTTTTATCGCTAAGTCCTCCCAATACGGCGCGATCGTGACTACCCAGCATACCGTGTACCCTGGTGGGGTATAACCCGCGCATTTTGCGCATGATCGCGCCGCGCATACTTGCACGATGGCCCCTGACATCAAACCCCGCAGTCGCGACGTCACCGATGGTCTGGAGAAGGCCGCCGCCCGTGGCATGTTGCGCGCGGTAGGCATGGGAGACGAGGACTTCGCCAAGCCGCAGATCGGTGTCGCGTCGTCGTGGAACGAAATCACGCCGTGCAACCTCTCGCTGGACCGGCTCGCCAAGGCCGTCAAGGAGGGCGTGTTCTCGGCAGGGGGCTACCCGCTCGAGTTCGGGACGATCTCGGTCTCCGACGGCATCTCGATGGGCCACGAGGGGATGCACTTCTCTTTGGTGTCGCGCGAGGTGATCGCCGACAGCGTCGAGACCGTGATGCAGGCCGAACGGCTGGACGGCTCGGTGTTGCTGGCCGGCTGCGACAAGTCACTGCCCGGGATGCTGATGGCCGCCGCCCGCCTGGACCTGGCCTCGGTGTTTTTGTACGCGGGCTCCATCTTGCCGGGGGTGGCCAAACTCTCCGACGGCAGCGAGCGCGAGGTCACGATCATCGACGCGTTCGAGGCCGTCGGCGCCTGCTCGCGCGGATTGATGCCGCGCGAAGACGTCGACGCCATCGAGCGCGCGATCTGCCCCGGCGAGGGGGCGTGCGGCGGCATGTACACCGCCAACACCATGGCCAGCGCCGCCGAGGCGCTGGGCATGTCCCTGCCGGGCAGCGCGGCACCGCCGGCGACCGACCGCCGCCGCGACGGGTTCGCCCGCCGCAGCGGTCAGGCCGTGATCGAACTGCTGCGCCGTGGCATCACCGCCCGCGAGATCCTGACCAAAGAGGCCTTCGAGAACGCGATCGCGGTGGTGATGGCCTTCGGCGGCTCGACCAACGCGGTGCTGCACCTGCTGGCCATCGCCAACGAGGCCGACGTCGCGCTGTCGCTGAACGACTTCAGCCGGATCGGATCGAAGGTGCCGCATCTGGCCGACGTCAAGCCGTTCGGCCGCCACGTGATGTCCCACGTCGACCACATCGGCGGTGTCCCGGTGATCATGAAGGCACTGCTGGATGCGGGCCTGCTGCACGGGGATTGCCTGACGGTGACGGGCCAGACCTTGGCTCAGAATCTGGCCGCGATCGCCCCGCCCGACCCGGATGGCAAGGTGCTGCGCGCGCTGGACAACCCGATCCACCCGACCGGGGGCATCACCATCTTGCGCGGATCGCTGGCGCCCGACGGCGCGGTGGTCAAGACCGCCGGCTTCGACTCCGACGTGTTCGAAGGCACTGCAAGGGTTTTCGACGGTGAACGGGCCGCGCTGGACGCCCTGGAGGATGGCACCATCACCAAGGGTGATGCCGTGGTGATCCGCTACGAAGGCCCCAAGGGCGGCCCCGGGATGCGCGAAATGCTCGCCATCACCGGTGCGATCAAAGGCGCGGGACTCGGCAAAGACGTGCTGCTGCTGACCGACGGCCGGTTCTCCGGGGGGACCACCGGGCTGTGCGTGGGGCACATCGCCCCGGAGGCGGTCGACGCCGGACCGATCGCGTTCCTGCGCGACGGCGACCGGATCCGGCTCGATGTCGCGCGCGCGACGCTGGACGTAGTGGGCGATGTCAGCGAATTCGATTCTCGGCGCGCGGGTTTCACGCCTCCCCCGCCGCGCTACAAGACCGGCGTGCTGGCCAAGTACGTCAAGCTGGTCGGCTCGGCGTCGGGCGGCGCGGTCTGCGGCTAGCGCACCAGCGCGAAGGCAAAGCCGTCCCAGTGCTTGGCCCCGACGGTCTGGATCGCGGCGGCGTCCAGCCGAGGGTCCTCACCCATCATCCGCAGCGTCTGCTGCACCGCGTACGCCGCGGCGTCCTCTGAAGTTGCCGTGAGCACCCGGCCATCCCGAATAACGTTGTCCGCCACGATGACTGCGCCGGGACGGGCCAGCCGGATCGCCCACTCCAAATAACCGACATAGTTGTCTTTGTCGGCGTCGATGAACACCAGGTCGAACGGGCCATCGGTCACCGTCGGCAAGGTGTCCAGGGCGGCACCGACCTTGATCTCCACCCGATCGCCCACACCGGCACGCTGCAAGTTCGCCCGCGCGACCTCGGCGTGCTTGGGCTCGTACTCCAGCGTCACCACCCGCCCCTGCGGACCCGCGCCCCGCGCCAGCCAAATGGTGCTGAAACCACCGAGCGTGCCGATCTCGAGGATGCGGCGCGCCTGCATCGCGCCGGCCAATAGCGACAGAAACTTGCCCTGCTGGAAGGAGACAGCGATCTGCGGCAATCCGGCAGCATCGCTGGCCTGTAGCGCCGCCGACAGCGCCGGGTCGTCGCCAACCAGCGTGCTGTCCAAGAACGCGTCGACATCTTGCGGGGTTGGTTTGTCGGTCATGGCATCCACGCTAACCGCATCCTCGGGCCTTTACCCCTACCCGTATAGGGTATATTCTGAAGCTGTAAGCATCCACCGGATCCCGGGATCACCGGAATTCCAATACAGATGAGGGTGAGCAAAATGGCTAACTACGAAGAAGGCACCTTGCTGACGTGTGGCCACGAGGGCTGCGGGTGTCGCGTTCGCATCGAGGTCGCGTGCCACTGCTCCGGCGCGGCTGAGCCGTACCGCTGCACCTGCGGTGACGAATTGGTTCCGGTCAAGTAGGCCGGATTGCGGCCCGCCTACTTCCTCGGTGGGTCTTGTCCGCCTCATGACGACAACCGTGTGTCGCTATGGGGCGGACAAATCGCTATATGCCGCTCACCGCCCGAACGAGCGCCCGGTCAGCTCGACCTCTGCCGTCAACCGCTGGGCCACCGCCGACGCGCCCACCGCCACCGTGTAGCGGCCCGAGCTGATGCGCCAGCATCGTTGCGTGCCGTCGTAGCGGGCAAGCAGGCGCGGATCGGCCTCGATGGTGACACGACGGGTCTCGGCGGGTTCGAGCTCGACGCGCTCGAATCCCAGCAGCCGTAACCGTTGCTCGCCGGGCGTGGCGGTCAGGTACAGCTGTGGGACATCTGCCCCGCTGCGGTCGCCGGTGTTGGTGATGCTGAAGCTGGCCCGGACGGTGTCACCGCCACTGACCACCAGGTCGCGGTAGTCAAAGTCGGTGTAGGACAGCCCATGACCGAACGCGAACATCGGGATTTGGTCTGTCTTTGCAAGCCACCGGTAGCCGACTTCGGCGCCTTCGGTGTACCGGATCGTGCTCGACGTCCCAAACGGAGCCCCGAGGTCCGGCAGCTCCGGGCGCGGTGTCTGCCCGAGCTCTGCCGGGAAGGTGATCGGCAACCGGCCCGACGGATTGACTTGGCCAGCAATGATTTCCGCGATCGCCCGTGCGCCGGCCTGGCCCGGATACCACGCCTGCAGGATGGCGTTCACCGAGTCTCGCCAGGGCATGGACACCGGGTTGCCGGTTTCGAGCACCACGACGGTGTTCGGGTTGGCGGCCGATACGGCGGCGATCACCGCGTCCTGGCCCCACGGCAGCGACAGGTCGGCGCTGTCGAAGCCCTCCCCTTCGACGCGGATCGCGAACACGATCACGATGTCCGCCCGCCGCGCCGCAAGCACCGCCTCCGCCGGGCTGATGCCGGGATCGAACTCGATCTGCGCGTTCGGAAGTCGCTTTCTCAGCTCGTCCAACGGCTTCGACGGCAGCAGGTACAGATTGCGTAAACCGGCCATCAGGCCGGGCCCCCCGATCGGGATCACCGCGGCGAAGCCACCCGGGGGGACGACGACACCGGACCCGCAGCCAATCGGAACACCGGTGTGCGCGTAGCCACCGATGACGGCGATCCGTACGTCCGAATGGGACTCCACCGGCAAGACCCCGCGATTCTTCAGCAGCACGATCCCCTGGCGCGCTATCCGCAACGCAATCTCGTTGTGCGCGGCCATATCCGGAGCGACCCCCGCGTCCCATCGGTCGATTCCGATGGCGAACATCGAACGCAGGATCCGCCGGACCATGTCCGACAGGCGCTCTTTGGGAAGCCTGCCTTCGGCGTAGGCGGCCCGCAGGCGGTCGGTGAACGCCTCGGACTGCCACAGGATGGCGTCGATCTGCGCACCGCACTCCTGGTCCAGACCGTTGAGCGCGCACTCCCAGCTCGGCGTGCCGCCCCAATCGGACATGACCCAACCGCGGTATCCCCAAGCGCCTTTCAGCACGTCATTGATCAAGACGTTGTTCGCCGAGGCGTAGTCGCCGTTGACCTTGTTGTACGCCGCCATCACCGCGCCGGGCTGCGCCCGCTCGATAGCGATTTCGAAGGCCAGCAGGTCGGACTCGCGGTGCGCGTCGGGATCGATGACCGCGTCCAGCCAGTGCCGGTTGGTCTCGTTGCAGTTCAATGAGTAGTGCTTGACCGTCGAGATCACGCCCTGCGCCTGTATCCCGTTGATCGACTCCGCGGCCATGGTGGCGCTCAAAAGCGGGTCTTCCGAAAGGTATTCGAAATTGCGGCCGTTGCGCGGATCGCGCGCCAAGTTCATGGCGGGCGCCAGCTGGACGTTGAACCCGCGGCTGCGCGCCTCCCGACCGATCGCCTCGCCCGCGGCACGCGCCAGCGCCGGGTTGAAGCTGCCGGCCAGCGCCAGCGTGGAAGGCAGTGCTGTCGCGGTGTCCCCGGGACGGTAGCCGGGGTTGGTGACGCCGAGCCCGGCATCACTCATCTGCAGCGCTGGGACACCGAGCCTGGGGACGCCGGGCACATACCCGGCGCTCATCGGAACGCCGGGCGGGATGCGCTCATCGCGCAGTGGCCACAGTTCGCCGGCCCCCATCACGCAGACCACCAGTGAGAACCGCTCGTCGTCGGTCATCGACATCTCGGTCTCGCGGGCGCGAACGTCGGCCTCGCTATCCGACGGTGACGCGGCACCCATCACGGCATCGCGAATGCCACGTCAAGGATCTGCTTGGCGGCGTTGGAGACGGTCAGCCCCGAATCATTCACGCTTATCGAGTCGGCTGTGAATGAGATGCCGGTCGGCGCGACCCCGGGGTGACTCTGCGGATCGACCGTCACCTTGGTGATCGCGGGCGCCCCGGTGAACTTGTAGACAGGGCCGTTGAAGGTGCCTGTCCCCAGACGCGCATTTGTCAGAAACGTCTCGGTCACCTGGGTTCCCGTAACGTCGAAGCTGGCGTTTACCTGCACGAGCTTGTTTCGCGTTCCGTACAGGGCTCCCTTCGGCCAACTGACGGGTACGGTGCCCGTGACGGTGTTGGTGAATACATCGTCGGCCGTTGGGTAGTTCGCGGACAGCGACACGGTCGCGCCGTTCAGTGAAGCGGGCGCCAGTGGGGCAGACGTGGTGGTGGTCGCGCTGACCGTAGCGGTGCCCGATGTCCCGGACGTCCCGGATGTCCCGGATGTCCCGGATGTCGAGGTGCCGTGATTTCCACAGCCGGCAGCCACGGCACTCAGCGGGACAATCGCGACGGCCAGCGGTAGTCGTGTCGTCATGTTCTTTGTCTCTCTTGCGATGTCAGGGGTCATGGGTGGTCATGCGGTTTTCCACTATGCCGTGCTCACGCCCCGAACGGTAGCGTCAGCGCACACCCTCTTTCGCGTACACGACGCGCAGCACGTGGCCGAGTTCTGGTCCCATCACCAGCTCGGTGAGCGCGCACATCGTCGCGACGAACTCCGGACCGTGCGCCGGCTGCGCCCGACACAGATGATGGGCCACTTCATGCAGCACCACCAGCTCGCGCATCGCCCAGTCCGCGGTGTCACGGTCGGGAACCGCGATAATGCCTGCGCCATCATTGTTTTCGTAGTGCGCGGCAGTGGCGGCCCGCCGCGCCCGCACTCGCAGCGGCGACACCTCGGGCCACTGTTGCCGCACCGCCGGCAACGCGAGCACGTCGTCGACGTAGCACTGCACCGACGCAACCGACCCGAACCGCCCCTCCGGCGGCAACGTCAACTGCGTCCCGAAGAACTCGACGGCGGGCGATCCATGTTCGGCGGCGCGGTCGAACATCGTCCGGACGAATTCCTCGGCGGCGTAAACCTTGGCGCGCTGGGAGTCCCGCTTGGAGGAATCCCGAGCCGCATGCCCGCCGGTCACCGGCCCAGAGCGCTGCGCGCCCCCGGCAGCTCGGGGCTGTTGCCCAGGCGCGCCCGTCTGCCGGCCCGGTCGCCCGCCCGCCGGGCCGCCGATGAGTACCCGGCCGTGGCTCTGCTGGCCTGCCACGTGCCGCGGGCCTTCGACGCGCTGCGGTAGTGGTCGCGCAACTCGACATCCTTGTCCCGCAAGGCAATAGCGGTCCCCGGCGGACGGCGACGGTCCTTAATGGCCTCGCGCCGGGTCTGCTCGCGGGCCTCGGCCAGCCGCTGACCGACGCGGGCCCCGAACGCCAGCTGGAAGTTGAGGCGGGCCGTGATCGTCGGCGTGGGCCGGTGCGCGCCGGAGGCGAGGTACGTGTCCGAGGCCCGCACCATCTGGACAACCAGGCTGGCGTACAGCGCGTGACTGGCGTCGATGTCCTCGGCGAACCCGTACGCATAGACGAATGTTGAATTCGACGCGACATCGCAGCGCACGTCATTGGCCGCCGCGATCACCACGAACAGCTGCACATACGTCCGCAGCCCGCGGGTGCCCGCCGACCCGATGGTGATGGTGCGCTGGGTGGGGGCCTGGGCAGCCGAACGGTTGACGGCGTGCGAGCGGGCCACGGCCAGATCGATGGAGGCGGCCGTCGCCAGCCTTTGCGCGGCGGTCATGAAGGCGTCCGCCTCGTGCGAGTTGTCGGTGCCTTCGGCCTGACGTAGCAGCGCGGCGATGCGTGCCAGCATTTTGTCGTCGGTCATGGCGCCAAACTACTAGAGCCGTACGACATTTCCTGTTACAGCCGTTTGGTGATCCAGGAGACCACGTCGTCGAGCACTTGGTCGCGTTCCGGCTCGTTGAAGACTTCGTGGTACAGCCCGGGGTAGACCTTCAGCTCGACGTCGGTCGATCCCACGCATCCGATCAGGCGGCGGCTGCCGCCGAGTGGGATCAGCCGGTCGTCGGAACCGTGGACCACGAGAAGCGGCGCGTGCAACGCCGGTGCCCGCTTCGGCATGGTCTCGCCGACCTGCAGCAGCGCACGGCCGATACCGAAGGGGACCCGGCCGTGGTACACCAGCGGATCGCTCTTGTAGGCCTCGACCACCGCCGGGTCGCGCGATATGGCGTCGACGTCAAGTTCCTGCACCGGCACACCGGGCAGCACGACGCCGAGTCCTTTGGCGGCGAACGCCATCAGCGGGTTCACCAGTTCTTGGGCCGCCACCGCCGGCGCCGACAACACCATCAGGTCGTAGTTGTCCGGGCGTTCCACGCCGTAGGCGAACACGATCCCGCCGCCCATGCTGTGCCCCAGCACGATGCATTTGAGGGCGGGATGCTCGCGTCTGGCGATCCCGACCAGGGTGTCGAAGTCACCGGTGAACTCGGAGATGTCCCGCACCAGCATCCGCTTGCCGTCGGAGCGGCCGTGCCCACGGTGGTCCAGCGCGTAGGTGACCAGCCCGTCCTCGCCGAATCGCTGCGCGACGTGGTCGTAGCGACGGGCGTACTCACCGAGGCCGTGTGACAGCACCACCACCGCTCGCGGCGTGATGTCCGGCGTCCAGACGTCGTAGACGATGCGCACACCGCCACTGGACTCACTGCCGTCGAAATGCCGTTCAGTGCGGGTTGTCATTACGGGCAGCGTAATGGCTCCTCGAACAGGGATGTCAGAGAGTCTGCGTAGGCTCGTGCGGGTGAGCGTGCTGGCCGACCCCCCAGACGTCCCAGCCGCAACCGGCGGGGATTTCTCGATACATGCCGAGCCCTACCGCCGTGAGCTGCTCGCGCACTGCTATCGGATGACGGGGTCGCTGCACGATGCGGAAGACCTGGTGCAGGAGACATTTCTGCGGGCCTGGAAGGCCTTCGACCGATTCGAGGGCAAGTCCTCGATACGGACCTGGCTGCACCGCATTGCCACCAACACCTGTCTGACCGCGCTGGAGGGCCGCCAGCGCCGGCCGCTGCCGACCGGGCTGGGGACGTCCACCTCCGACCCGACGGCCGAGCTCGTGGAACGCCGTGAGGTGCCGTGGCTGGAGCCGCTGCCCGACCTGACGGGCGATGCTGCTGACCCCGCGGTCATCGCCGGGTCCCGTGAGTCGGTGCGGTTGGCGTTTGTCGCCGCGCTGCAGCATCTCTCCCCCAGGCAGCGCGCGGTGCTCCTGCTGCGCGACGTGCTGCAGTTCAAGTCCGCCGAGGTGGCCGAGGCGATCGGGACCACCACGGTCGCCGTGAACAGCCTGCTGCAGCGGGCCCGGTCGCAGCTGGAGGCCGTCGGGCCCGGCGACGGCGACCGGCTGTCGGCGCCGGATTCGCCCGAGGCCCACGACAGGCTGGCCCGCTACATCGCAGCGTTCGAGACCTACGACATCGACCGGCTGGTGGAGCTTTTCACCAGCGAGGCCATCTGGGAAATGCCGCCCTATACCGGCTGGTATCAAGGACCGCGGGCCATCATCACCCTCATCCACCAGCAGTGTCCCGCCGAATCCCCCGGCGACATGCGCATGCTCCCGCTGGTCGCCAACGGCCAGCCGGCCGCGGCCATGTACATGCGCGCGGGTGAGGTGCACCTGCCGTTTCAATTGCACGTGCTGGATATGCGCGCCGACGGGGTGTCGCATGTGGTGGCATTCCTCGATGACACGTTGTTCGCGAAATTCGGGCTACCCCGCTCGCTATGACCTTAGGGTGTAGCGAATGACGGATCCAGTCCTCGAAGCCGTACCCGGGAAACCGCGTCTGCTGCTGGGCGCTTTCGAGATCGACAGCGTGGGATATGTCGCCGAGGAGTTCTTCTTATCCGGCACCGCGTCGTCGTACGGCCCCGAAGCAGAGCTGGGACCCGACGGCCAGTGGCGGGTAACGCCCTCGGGCGCCGCTGATTTCACAACTCGGGTGGTGGCGCTGACGCCGGCCGATCGGTCGCAGTTCAACGGCACGGTGCTCGTCGAATGGCTCAATGTGAGCGGGGGGATCGACGCGCCGGCCGTGTGGATGATGGCGCATCGCGAAATAGTCCGGGCGGGCTATGCCTACGTCGCGGTCTCGGCCCAGAAGGTGGGAGTGGACGGCGGCGCGAGCTTGCTCGGGATCGACATGTCACTGAAAAGCCAGGATCCATCACGATATGCAAGCCTGAATCACCCGGGCGACGCCTTCGCCTTCGACATCTTCTCCCAGATCGGCGCCCTCATCAGAAACGCGGGCTCGGGCATTCCTGGCCTTCTAGGCGAACTGCGCCCGCGGCACGTCGTGGCCATCGGCGAGTCGCAGTCGGCGATGTTCCTCACCACTTACATCAACGCCGTCGATCCGCTCGCCCGGGTTTACGACGGCTTCCTGGTGCATTCCCGATTCGGGCCGGCCGCCCCGTTGGACGGGAGTTCCTTGATCGATGAGTTGGAATCGTCGGCCGGCTCGCAGGTGGCGGTGAGGTTCCGTCCGGACCTGCGCGTCCCGCTGATCACGGTCATCACCGAAACGGACCTCTTCGGTGATGTGACGCTGGGCTATTACCTCGCCAGGCAACCCGACAACGAGTGGCTACGGGTCTGGGAGATTGCCGGGGCCGCTCATGCCGACAACTACACGATCCAAGTCGCGCCGATCGACACCGGCTCGGCGCCGCTCGACGACATCGTGGCGGCCTACGAGCCGACCAAGATGCTGATGGGTCAGCATCTCCGGCACTACATCAACTTCGCGCCGCAACATCACTACGTCGTGCAGGCCGCGCTCTCCGCGCTTACCAATTGGGTCGGAACCGGCGAGCCCGCGCCCGGCGCCCCGCCCATCGAGGTGCGCGAAACCGAAGCCCCACAACCGATTCTGGATCGCAACGGCCTGGTCCAGGGCGGCATCAGGACGCCCTGGGTGGACGTCCCGACCGCGCGGACCTCCGGCATCACGGGCCCGGAAGGCGCCGCAGAGAACATCATGGCCGCGATCTTCGGCTCCGGCGAACCGTTCGACGCCGCCACTGTGCGCCGGCTCTACCCGGGCGGGCTCACCGAGTACCTGGAAAGCTTCACAGTCGCGCTCGACAGCGCGATCGGATTCGGGTTCATCCTGCCCGCCGATCGCGCCGAGATCCTCGCGCTCGCCGCCGCGACATACCCCTACAGCTAGCCGGCGGGTCTCCAGAGTTGCTCGGTGGTCTCGGCGCCGCCGGGCAGCTCGATGAACTCGATCGGGGTGCCGTCGGGGTCGTAGACGAACATCATCCGCACTCCCCCGATGTCGATGGGCGGCACGCATTTCACGTCGCCTCGCCCGACGGCGTGTTGGTATACGGCGTCGACGTCGGCGACGGTGAACGACATGTTGGTGTAGCCGCGGTGGGGGCCGTCGGGGACTGCGGGCACATCACCGAGGTCGAGCAGTTCGACCATGGCTCCGCCGATCAGCCCGCCGACCATCCGCCCCGCAGCGTCGCTCGTCCCGGTCACCGCGTCCAAGCCGGCGCCGTCAAGCTCGACGTCGAACACCACGTCCATCCCGAGCAGGCCGGTGTAGAAGGCCAACGATGTGTCCATGTCGGAGACGCCGACACATAGGTGGGAGAATCGCTGGATCGGAAGCGGATCGGAGCTAGTCACGCGTCAAAGTGTATTGCGCCGCAACCGTTCAGCTTTCGTCGGCCAGCACGTCGCGCACCGCGGCATCGACGGTGCTCAGCAGATCCGGATCCACGCCGGTGCGCCCGCGCACCAATACCGTGGCGCAGTTGGCCGCAGGCAGGCCCTCGGCCGGGCACAAACCATCGGGGAGCTTTCCGATCATCGGCAGCAGCGCCAGCCCAAGCCCTGAGCGCACCGCCGCGTAAAGCCTCGCCAGATCGGCGCATTCGGCGGCGATCTCGTAAGCGATCCCGTGTTTCTCGAGGATCGCAAAGGCAGCGTCCCGACGTCGGTATCGCGATCGGATTGCTCGCCGGGGGCGGCGCGTGCGGGCTGAACAGCAGGGCGTCGAGTCGGCACCGCGCGGCCAGACAAAGCCCCAGCCCGGTGTCGGCAGGCGATGCCGTCGTGCCAGACCTGGTGACCTGCTCGGCGTCAGAACAAGCGGCTGTCCGGTGACGGCCCGGCCACCGGCCGGACCAGACCCGCCCCGGCGATCAACGGCAGGTCCAAAGCGGACAGCAGACCGGGCGGCGCCGCACACACCGCGGGGACGGCGTTGACCATCCGTGACGCGCCCGCCGTGCGCGCGCCCAGGTCGTGGTCATGGTCGTCGGCCATCTCGAATTCGCACCGCATGCTCGGGGAGCCCTCGATCTCGACCCGGTGCAGGCCGCGGCCGCTCGCCAACCCGTAGCCGAGGTCTTTGGGCTCGATCGTGATGTGCGGCTGTGGCCAGTCCGGGGCGATGTCGTCGCGCATGCGCGTCACGTGGTCGACGACGAACGTCGCTTTGTCGCCGACATACCCGGTCAGCGTCGAGCGCATCGCCGCGATCGTCCCGGCCGCGATGTGACCGGTGGGTGTGTCGAACGACTCCGTGGCGGGGACCCTTTCGACGGTCTCGTCGATGTGGTCGATCTTGGTCCCGAGTCCGGCGGCGAGCTGGTGCAGGACCGGGCCCCAGCCGAAGGTGAACACGCCGGGCGTGGCGGCGAACGCCGTGAATTCCGGCGGCTTGCCGAATCCGAGGATCTCGTACACCGCGGCCTTGTCCGGGTAGGTGGCGTAGTTGAACATCTCGGTCACCCGCACCGACTCGATCACCCGGGATACACCCGAAAGCACCAGCGGCAGAACGTCGTTGGCGAACCCCGAGTCGATCCCAGTGGTAACGAACGACACACCGCCGTCCAGCGCGGCCTGCCGCAAGGGTTCGGTGAACGCGACGTCGACTGCGTCGGGAAACACCAGGGGCACCAACGAACACGACACCACGTTCTTACCGGCCCGCAGGATCGACACCATGTCCTCGACGGCCTCCAGCGGCCGCAGGTTGGCGCCGGCCGCGTACACCACCACGTCGGCGTCACCGGCGAGCAGCGCGGCCGGGTCCTGGGTGGCCACCACACGCACCGGCGCGATCCCACACAGCTCTCCTGCGTCGCGTCCGGCTTTGGCATCGCTGTGCACGACGACGTCAACCAGCTCCAGCTGCGGGTGGTCGATCACGCCGCGCAAGGCGATCACGCCCATGGAGCCCGGACCCCAGACGCCCACCTTCAACACGACAGGAGCTGACCATCGCTGCGTCAACCGCCAAGTCGCCGCCCACCGCACGGGTGATGGACGTGCTCGGCGCGCTGGCGGATTCACCCGGCGGGCGGACGTCGGCCGAGCTGGCGAAAATCTGCGGGATCAGCACCTCGACCTGTGCCCTGTTGCTCGCCGAGCTGGAACGCGGCGCGTGGGTGGCGCGGCGCGAGGACCGCCGCTATGCGCTGGGCAGCGGCTTGTTCGGACTGGTCCACGGCCTGCGCAGGCAGTTCCCCTTGCTGGACCGCGGCCGCGACGCGCTGAGCTTCCTGCACGAGACGCTCGGCGCGGGCTGCTCGATGTCGAAGATCGGCAACCGACACCTGATCACCGTCGACACCGTCGGCCACGGCACCGACGGCGAGCACGCGGTCGGGCAGCGCTTCCCCATCGACCCGCCCTTCGGACTGGTGGCTATGGCCTGGCGCGACGACGATTTCGTGCAGGCCTGGCTGCACCGGGTGCTGCCGCGGCTGAGCCGCACCGAGATCGCGCAGCATCAACGGGTGCTCACAGATATCCGCGCCCGCGGCTACGGCGCCTGGAGGTTCGACGACACCCATCAGTCGCTACACCACCGGCTGGCCAGCGTGCTGGCGTCGCTGCAGCCCACCGTGGAGGTAAGCCGCCAGCTCACCACGCTGATGACGATGGTGACACTGCAGTCGGTCACCGATTCTCTCGAATCAGAGCTCGCTTCAACGGAATTCGTGGTGCTGCCGATTTTCGGGCAGGACGGCCAGCCGGAATACCAGATAGAGATCCACCTGGGCCGCTCGGCCGACCTGACGCTCGGAGAGCTCGACGCCGCGCTGCGCCATGCCCAGGAGCTGCTGGCGGCACTACCCTGAGGATCATGCCCGCCACCATGGAGATCCCAGAGATCCGCCGTGCCGCCGACCGGGCCGTCACCAGGACATCCTGGCTGCAATCCAGGCATTCCTTCTCATTCGGCGACCATTACGACCCGGACAACACCCACCACGGGCTGCTGCTGGTCAACAACGACGACCTGGTGCAACCGGCTGCCGGTTTTGATACCCACCCGCACCGCGACATGGAGATCGTGACCTGGGTACTGCAGGGCGCGCTGGCGCACAAGGATTCCACCGGAAATCGTGGAGTGATCTATCCCGGTCTGGCCCAACGGATGTCGGCGGGCAGCGGAATCCTGCATTCGGAGAAGAACGAATCCGTCACGGAACCAGTGCATTTCGTGCAGATGTGGGTGATCCCCGATGAGACGGGCATCTCGCCGGACTACCAGCAGTGCGAGATTGACGCAGATGTGATGAGCAACAACCTGGTGACCATCGCCACAGGCATACCGGGGCATGACGCGGCCATCACCTTGCACAACCGCAATGCCGCGCTGCACGGCGCGCGGTTGCGGCCCGGCACCGCGATCGAGCTGCCACCGGCGCCCTACCTGCACTTATTCGTTCCACGCGGTCGGCTCGACGTTGAGGGAATCGGTGAGCTACAACAGGGCGACGCGGTCCGTTTCACCGATGCCGACGGCAGGCGGCTGACCGCGGACGAGCCGTCGGAGGTGCTGATCTGGGAAATGCACGCAAAGTTGGGCATCTGATATCGCAGGCACCACATAGAGTGGGCACGACTAGACAGGAGCCCGCATGTCTGAATCGCCGCCGCGGCACGCGGCGCCCAACCCGAAGGCGAACATAAAAGCGCTACGGACCGTTCGCTTCTGGGTGTTCCCGATCCTTGCCACGTTGGCCCTCATGTCGGCGCTTGCCGCGCTGTATTTGGGCGGAATCTTGAATCCGATCACCAACCTGCGCCACTTCCCGATCGCCGTGGTGAACGAGGACGCCGGGCCGTGGGGCGCAAAACTCGTCGAAGGCCTGGTCGGTCAGGCGGACAAGAACACCTACGACATCCGGGTGCTTTCCCATGACGAGGCACGGCGGCAACTGGACAGCGCCCAGGTGTATGGGGAACTGTTGATTCCGCCGACCTTCTCTTCCAATCTCGGCGATTTCGGGGCAAGCGCGGTTACGCCCACCCAGGCCGACCGCCCCTCGGTCACAATCTTCACCAACCAGCGAGCCGGCACGTTGGGGTCCAGCATCGCCGGGCAGACCCTGACCAAAGCCATGGCGATCGCCAATGGCCAAGTGGGCAAGAACCTTTCGGCCCAGGTCGCGGCGCAAACCGGCGGGGCGCCGCTGAGTGGAGCGTCGGCGACGGTGCTGGCCAATCCCATTGACGTCAAATCGGCCGTCTACAACCCCTTGCCGAACGGCGCCGGCAACGGATTGTCGGCGTTCTACTACGCGCTCTTGCTCTTGCTGGCGGGCTTTACCGGCAGCATCGTGGTCAGCACGCTGGTGGATTCGATGCTCGGCTATGTACCGGCCGAATGGGGCCCGGTGTATCGATTCGCCGAGCAGGTCAGGATCTCGCGCCTGCAAACGCTGGTGGTCAAGTGGACCATCATGGTCATGTTGGGGTTGCTGACGTCCGCGATCTACATGGCGATCGCCCACGGGCTCGGCATGCCCATTACGCTCGGCTGGCAGTTGTGGCTCTACGGAGTGTTCGCCATCAGCGCGGTGGGTGTCACGTCCAGCTCACTCATCGCGGTACTGGGCTCCATGGGTCTGTTGTTCAGCATGCTGGTCTTCGTGATTCTCGGTTTGCCGTCGGCGGGCGCCACCGTGCCGTTGGAAGCGGTGCCGCCGTTCTTCCGCTGGCTGGCCGAGTTCGAGCCGATGCATCAGGTGTTCCTGGGCGTGCGGTCACTGCTCTATCTCAACGGCCACGCGGATGCCGGTTTGTCCCAGGCGTTGTGGATGACGTCGATCGGCCTGGTGATCGGACTGTTGGTGGGCGGCATCACCACGAACATCTACGACCGCAAGGGCTTCCACCGGATTCAGGGGGCAATTGAACTGGCGATCGCCGCCGAACACCAAGCGCAACATCAGGCGCGGACAAACCCGCAGGGAGCGTCAACCGGGCCCAAGCACAAGAGCACCGGCGCAACGGCTAGCGAAAGCCCAAGCGAGCAAACGTAATTGCGGCGCGGCCGAAGCGTCACGCGACTGTTACTTTTGTTGACAGAGTGGCCAATGTGACTGATGCTGGGCATGTCGCATCTACATCAGGGCTGAAAGGGCTACCGTGCTTCCCCCCATCGCCAGCTTGCGCCGGCTGGCGGCTTGGTGTTCGGCAGTGGCCTCCACGATGGCGGTATGCGCGACGCTCGCGATCACCACGGGCCAACCGGTCGCGCACGCCGCTGACGGGCGCGAGATGCTCGCGAGCGCCATCAGCACCACCCAGGGTTCATACCTGGTCTACAACTTTGGCGCTGGTCACCCCATGCCGATGCTCAACGCCGGCGGCAGCTGGTATGAGGGGAACAACGGCGGGCACCTGATGATCATCAAGAGTGCGGCGGAACGGCTTTCACCGCACCTACTGGTCGACTCCCACGAAGGTGACCAGGCACGCTGCGAGAGCAATCCCGGAGCCCGCACGGGCGAAGGGCTGATGCAGGCCTCCGAGGTCTACGCGCCGCTGCAGGCGTGGCAGCGGATGGGGCAACCGACGATCGCGATCAACGCGAACTTCTTCGACGTACGCCCGCAGAGGGGCGGCACGTGGCGCACCACCGGTTGCAGTTCACCGCTCGGCGCGTTTGTGGACAACACCCACGGCCAGGGCCGCAGCAACGAGGCGGTGACGGGTACGGTCGCCTACCCCGGCAAGCAAGGCCTTTCGGGCGGGGGCGAGAGCTGGAGCGCGTTGACCACAATGGTTCTTCCCTCGGGGGGTGCGCCGTATGTGTTGCGGCCCAAGGGCACACAAGATTACGACGTCGCCACTCCGGTGATCCAGGACCTGCTCAACAAGAACGAGAGATTCGTCGCGGTGTCCGGGATCGGGCTGTTGTCCCCCAGCAGAACGGGGCAGCTCAACGACGGCGGGCCCAGCGCGGCGCGAACGGCCCTCGCCTATGCGAAGCAAAAAGACGAGATGTACATCTTCGAGGGCGGCAGCTACACGCCGGACAACATCCAGGACCTGTTCCGCGGGCTGGGCAGCGATGCCGCGATCCTGCTCGACGGCGGCGGGTCGTCGGCCATTGTGCTGCGCCGCGACACCGGCGGCATGTGGGCGGGCGCGGGCTCGCCACGGGGATCCTGTGACACCCGCCAGGTCCTCTGCGATTCGCATGAGCGCGCGCTGCCCAGCTGGCTGGCCTTCAATTAATTTTCGAATAGCACTCAGCCGCCTAGGTTTTCGCACCGGCCGGGCCAAGCCAGAAGATCAGCATACTGACCGCCACCACCGCCGCCGTCAGCACGAACACCGGCGCGACGACGTAGCGCGACATCGTCGCGCCCAGAAACGCGCCGGCGCACATGGTGAAAACCACGCTGAAGCGCAGCTTTTCGCGGACGCCGGTGCCACCGGCCAGATGACTGTCCAGACCGAGGCTGACGATCGTCGACGTCAACACGGTGGTGGAGAGTTCTTGGATCCCGAACTGTCGGGCGCTGGAGTGCTGTAGCCCGAAGGTCACCGCGAGCAGGCCGATCATGATGAGTTTGGTGTTGTCGTGGTAGCGCAGCACACCGGTGCCGGCCAGGATCGACAACGCCAGCAATAACACGATTTCGGTAGCCAGCACCGTGGTGATCCACTGCCGCGCCCGCTCACCGAAATGCCGGGACAACCGGCCGCTGATTATGGTCGTGCAGACGAAGGTCGGGAGCGCCACCACGACGGCGGTCAAGTCGATGTTGGTCCGCGGGGCCAGCCAGAAGCCGAGGAAGATCACGTTGCCCGTCATGTTGGCGACGAACACGTGGCCCAGAACCAGGATGCTGATCGCGTCGGCCAGCCCCGTGGCGAAGGTCAGCAACAACAGCGCGATCACGGTCAACCGGTCCGATACCGGCGAAGCAACGGCCATGGGGTCCCGCTACAGGTGAGGCGTCAGGTCCAGTGAGGTGATGGTCGTCATCCTGGTCACCAGCCAGCGGCCGTTGTCGCGCTTCATGATCAGCCGGTAGGACAGGTATTTCAGCGACGGAACGTTCTTGGTCAGCGGGCTGGTGGACGTGGTGTTGGTGTACACGATGGCGACGGCGTTCGGACCTTCCAGCGATTCCACCGCCGCGCCGGTGACTTCGGTGCTGTTGGTTATCTTGGCCTGTTTGTTGGGGGCCACGATCGCATCGACGAATTTGCGGTATTGGGCGGCGAAATCACCGCTGAGGTACGTCGCCGCCCGGTCGGCCAGGGTGTCCATGTTCTCCGGCGTGTAGGTCCACAGCGTCGTGATCGCGTTGGCCGCGGTGCGCGCCACTTTCAGTTTGGTTGCGACCACGGCGCGGTCGGACAGGTAGGGCTGCATGGTCGCGCCCGCGAATGCCGCGGAGCCGACGAACAGCAGGGCCGCGATTGCGACGGCGATGGCGATCCGCTTACCGGCCGGTCGCCTGGTCCGCGTCACGACGTCTTCAGCGTCTTCGGCGGCCGCCTCAGCATCACCGTCGGGCTGCTCAGGCTGTTCTGAGGCGTCCTCTTGCTCCGGCGGGTCGACGGTCAGATCACCTGCAGCAGGTTGCTGATCTTCCACTGACTCCCTTCCTGCTTGGCGGTTGCCGTCCAACGATTGGCGTTCTCGAACACCTGTTTTTCATCCGGCGACTTCGAAGTGACCCCGGTAGCCACCAACACGTTGGCGCTGCCATCGTCGTTCCACCTTTCCACGCCGGCGTCGAGGACCGTACCGCTGGTCGGCTCGGCACGAGCGACCTGCAGCAGGATCTCGTTCGCTTTGTCGTGAAACTGCTTGGCGAAATCGCCGGTCGCCTGGGCCAAAATCCGGTCTATGTATTCGTTGGCGTGATACGGGTCAATGGACGTGAAATCCACCATGAACCATCTGACATAGCTGAGCACTTCGCGGTCCTTTGCCGCGGTGCGCTCCCGGGATTGATGGGAGATCAGCATCAGCGTGGACACTGTGACCGCCGCCGCCATGAGCAGCGCCGAGACCGTCGCGGCGAGCGGCAGCCCCCACCGCCGCCGCGGCTGAGCGGTGTGCGCGACGAGCAGTGGTTCCTCACCGGGGCGAAACTTGCGGCGCGGACTCATTTTCCGTTCCCGGGCGGTTTCGGCTTGGCCAGCACGGTGAGGTCGTCAACGCGCCAGCGTTGGTCCGCGCCCTTGGCGAAGTTCACCTGGACGGTTGCGGTGATATAGCGTTCCTCGCCCCCTTCGCCTCGCCGGCCATGCATGAACAACAGCATCGTCGCCCGATCTGGCGTCGCCGATTGAATCGCGGCATCGTTCGGCCAGTACTCGTTGACGACGGGGTGGCCCTTCTTCACTATCTCCTGCTGTTCGACCAATTTGGGCCGATACTTGTCGGTGGCCAGCGCCTGGGCGCGCGCGAAATCGTCCTGCAAAGATTTCGGGTCGTAGGTCAGCATCTGTGCGACCATCTTGGGCCCCTGAATCGAAATCTCTTGGCGCGCTTGATCGATCGCCCGATCGCGGGAGTACACCACCGCGTAGCTGAGCGCGGCGCCCGCTACGCACACGCACGCGCACGTCAGCACCGCCGCCGCGGTCCACCGCCGAACGTTGCCCGGCCGCTCTTCTGGTTCGACGCGTCGCGCCTCGGTGCGCAGCAACATGTCCGAGAAAGTCCGGCGTCGTGAATCCCACAGCGGCCATAGCCATCCCACGAATAACGACATGGTGTCGAGCAGATGGGCCAGGTCCCGCAGCAGCAGCCGCCACGGCCCGGGGGCTTCCCCGTCGCGGCCTATCACCGCAATTCCACAGACAGCGCGCCCCAAGCTCCACCCGGTGACCGTCGGCAGCACCAACCGGTTGACCAACACCAGCAGAAAGGCGACCCCGGCAACCGAAATGCTCACCCACCACCACACGCCGCGCGGCGGCACGGTAAAAGAGACCAATGCCATTGTGGCCGCCACGGCGATACCCGGCAGGACGTCAACGGCGAACGCGCCGACGCGAACATGCCACGGCGCCAACCTATTCTGCGATGACTCTGGGATGACCTCCGTGGTCGGAATCTCGGTGTTAGTTTCCGGGACCACCACCGTCACTTCGTCACCTGGTCGAGTCTGGCAATCTTGTACTGGCCGTCAACGGGCGACATTTTCACCCGCAGGCGGTAGCCGGTTTCTTGGTTTTGCGCCTGATCGTTTGACACCTTGACGCGCAGTGCGACCAGCACATCGACCGAACCGTCGCTGTTGTTGCGCTCGACCGCCGCCCGCTCATCGGACACCTGAACATGTACGTTCGCAGCCTGATAAGCCTGCACCAGGAGGCTGGTGTACAGCAGGGCTTGGGTGCGGTACACATCGGTGCCACAGTCGACGATTTTCTGTTCACTGGCGGCCATCGCGCCCGTGTCTGGCGCCTGCGTCGCCGCGACACAAACCTTCGCGGCTTCCAGCGCCGCGGAGTTATTGCGCGCTATAGCTTGGCTTTCCTGGTGGGCCCGCAGCGCCAGGTAGCCGCCGGCCCCGATGCCGCCGGCGAACAAGACAAGCGCCGCAGCGATGCCGGCCACCCACCCGCGACCGAGACGCGACGGCCTACGCTCGACGTCGGTCTCCACAGCGTCGGCTAAAGCGTCGGTGGCCTCGGATTCTTCCGGGGCCTCGCCCGCCACCTTGGTGCTCTGCTCGGTTCCGACCTCGGATTCTTCCGAATCCTCGGCCGTCACCTCGGGGGGGCTGGTCTGCTCAGTCGCGGCCCCGGATTCTTCCGAATCCTCGGCCGTCACCGCTGTATCTGTCTGCTCGGTTGCGGAATCGGATTCCTCAAGAATCTTTGGCCGCCGGTTACGCAGACGTCGGATCATCGACATCGGTGGGGGGTTCAGCCGGCGATTGGCGCCAGCATCTCCTTCCATCCGTCGTCTCCTGTTTTGGTCGAGTTTTCGACGGAGTATTTGACTCCGTCGGGCCCTACCAGTTCACCGCTCTGGGGACTGTATACCGCAGCGGGGGGCCCGTTCGGAGTGTAGACACACGGGTTGGGCTGCTGTCCGTTGCACTGCACGGTACCCGAACCGGGTCGTTGCAGCGGGTCGCTGATCGGGGGCGGTGTTGACCCCCCCGGCGGCAGCCTGTTGGCCGGTACCGGGTTCAGACCGTTGTCGACCGACGGTGCCGGGATCACCATGCCTGGCCGCACCGACTGATCGCAGCGCGCCGAAGGCGCTGGGCAGGTCAGGAGCTGGTTCGGGTCGCCGAACCAGGGATTGGTCCCCAGCGGGACGTACGGCTTGGGGTCGCGGCACTCCCGTGGCGTGGCCGCCCGCTTCCCAGGGATATCAACACACGGAATGTTGCGCGATCCGCGCACGCTGTTGGCCGGCGTGTCCATCGGAATCTTGCAGTAGGTTCCGCTCGGCAGCGGCTGCAGGCTGGTGTCGGCCGGAGACCGCCACTCTGATGGCTGAATGAAGCCGGTCAGACATGGCGGCGGCTGGTTGATCGACAACGCCAGGTCGAGTGCGGCGTAGCGCGGGAACGGCGCGGCCACCGTCTGGGCGATCGCAGCACCTTGCGGCAGGAACACCAGCACTTGCTCTAGGCCGTTGTGGTAGCGCTTGAGCAGGTCGAACACGACCTCGAGGTTCGCCAGCGTCTGCGGAAGCGAATCTCGGACGTCACTGAATACCTCGTTGACCTGATCGGCGGTGGGTGCCGCTTGAGACAGGATGCTTTTCACGTGCTGGTCGTTTTGCGCGGTCTGTGCGGCCAAGGTGTTCAGGTTGCGCGCCCACCGCTCGATTGCGTCCCCTGAGTTGACCTGACTGTCCAGGACCGGTCCGGAGTGCTGGATGATGTCGTTGATGTCGTTGATTTGGTTCTTGAAGTCACCGACGATCGCCTGGGTCGCGTCGACCAGCCGTTGCAGCGCGGGACCCAACCCGCCGACCGATTGTGCTGTCTCGTCGAGCAGCGCGGGGATCTTGTCGGCGGGCAACGCGGCAAGGCCCCGGTTAGCGGTGTCCAGCGCCGGCCCGATCTCACTGGGAACCGTGCCCTTGGTGATGGTTTGTCCTTCGGAGAAGTACTTGCCGGGGTTCCCGCTCGACTCCAGGTCCAGGTACTGCTCACCGACCGCCGACACCGAATGGACGTTCGCCGTCGCATCGATCGGGATCTTGTAGTTGCTGTCGATGCTCATCGTCGCTTCGGCGCCTTGTTCGGTCGGCTCGACGTCGGTGACCTTGCCGATCGTCTTGCCGCGATAGGTCACGTTGGCCGTTGGATACAGACCGCCCGATGCCGGCAGCTCGGCCTTAAGCGTGTACCGGCCGATACCCACCTGGCTTGGAATCTGCAGGTAGTACACACCCAGCACAAAAATCGAGATCACCGTCAGGATGCAGAACAGGATCAGCTGGCGTCTGATGAAGGGAGTCAGCATTGGCCTCTCTCCGCCCTTTCCACCAGCGGTCCGCCGGGTGCGTCGTTCGGGTTCGGCGTGTAGCGGACGTCGGGGATCATCGTCTCGGGATCCCGCCCAAACGATTGCTCGAGCGCGCGCAGAGCTCCGGACAATCCGGTACCAGTCAGGAACGCGTTGTCGATGGCGCTGTAGGTCACGTCGAGTGCCAGCGATATGTTCTGGTAGTCGCCGCGGAATATCTTCGGAACCGTGTCAATGTCGAACGGCTGGGTGAGGATCAACTTCAGCGCGCCGATTAGGTAGGGGGAGCCGCGGCCGAGTTCCCGCAACGGGCATTGCAGCGATTGCAGGTCGGTATGGAGGTTGGGGCGTGCTTCCGACAGGTACTGGTCGGCGGCCTGGGAGAGCCGTCCTATCGAATCGACGGCGTTGATGAGCAGGTTTTTGGTGTCGGCGAAATGTTTGATCAGCGGCGGGATGTCGGTCAGCACCCGGTCTAGGACGTCCGCCCGTTGACCGACGTAGACCAGCAGCCGGTTGGTGGAGTCAATCGCGTGAGTGATGTCATCGCGTTGCTGGTTGAGCTGGTCAGTGAAAGTGTCTAGCTTGCCGAGGAAAGCGCGGATCTGCTCGCCTCGCCCGTTGAAGATGTTGTAGACCTCGTTCTGCAGCGCTTCCAGGTTCGGGATGCCGCCACCGCGCAAGATCATCGAGAGACTGGCCAGTGTTTGCTCGGTAGTGGGATACGCAGACGAATTCTTCAGCGGGATGGTGTCGCCGTCCTTCAGCAGCTCCGGCGACGGATTCGGCGGTGCGAGCAGCTGCACGTGCTGAGAACCCAGCAGACTGGTCTGGCCAATCTTGGCGAGCGCGTTTTTCGGTAGCTTGACGTTCTTGGACACACCCAGCGTCAGGGTGGCCACCCAGTTCTTCAAGTTGATGGCGCGTATCGAGCCGACAAAGACGTCCGCCACCAGCACCTTGCTGTTGCCGTTGATCGCCAGCGTGTCCGGCACCTGTACATAGATGGTGTAGGCCCCCGACCCGCTGCCCGGACCCCCCGGGATCGTCACGTTGGAGATTCCGTGCCATCCACATGAACTTCCCACCAACGCGATCACCAGCAGCACCAGCCCCTGCCAGGTCTTTCGGCGGATCAGCCTCGCCACCCGCAACGCGCCCGCGGCGCTCATCGCGCGCCGCAGTGCCGAATGGTTCGGCTTGCTCCTCGCACGAACCGCGCTCGTCGCGCGCCTCACTGGCCCGCTCCTGCCTCAGCGGGCAGCGGCGGGCCACCGGCATTGGGTGCTGGCGCCGACACTGGCGCAGGCGTCGGAGCGACGGGACCAGGGATCACGTCCGGCCCCGGCGGCGGCGGCTGTATTGGCACCGGAGCGTTCAAGCCCGCGGGTGGCACGACCGGGTACTCGTCGTAGGCGTTCGGCGGTCCCGGCGGAGTCTGCAGGGTCGATTGAACAGGCCCGATGTTGGGGCCACCCATGAGTTCAGCCAGCGATTCGGGGGTCATCAGGCCCGCCGTGATTGGCCCGACCTGCTGCCCTTGCATCCCCGGAGCGACAATCCAGCCATGTTGGGTGTTGCGGTGCGACAACGGCGTATCCGGCACCCAGATCCCCGGGACGGTGGTGTCCTTGTACCCGTTCGGCGGCTGCAGCCGCGGCTCGGAGTAGGCGACCTCCTTGGGAAGCGTCTCGGCGGTGCTGAACAGGTTCAAGCCGAAGGGGAAGTAGTTGAACTTGATCGCATCGAGAATCGGCGCCAGATATTGCGCGCAAAGTTCGGCGGACTCTTGATACCCGAGCCGGCTGCCGGCCTGAATCGAGCTGCAGATGAATTGCATCGGGTTCGAGAAGGTGATCGAGGGAACGGCGACAACGGAGCCGTGCGTCGGGTGGTAAATCTGGTTGACGTTCGCCGCCGCGGTGGGAAGGACGTGCAGGGCGGTCTCCAACCCATTCAGGGAATCCGGCTGAAGCAGCGTGTTCGTCACGTCGGCCAGGTTGTTGACGTCGTGAGCAAGCACCTCGCGGTTCTTGGCGAGCCACGGGCGAATCGTGGTGAGCAGACCGTCGAACTGCTGCACGGCATTGGCAAGGTCGCTGTCGGAGTGTGCGAGCCGCGTGGTGACCTCAGCCAGGTTCTGGTTCAACGCGACAAACTGCTGATCGTCCTGGTGCAGCGCGTTGACGAAAAGCGCCAGGCTGCGTACCACCGCAAAGAAGTCGCCACGACCCTCGTTCAACGCGGTCAACGCCTGCGACAGGCTGTTCAGCGTCGTGTTGAACTGCTTGCCCTTGCCGGCCAGCCCGTCGGCGAACGACTCGATGACCTCACCGAACGGACCCTTCGGCTGCTCTTTTGTCGGGCCGAGTTTGGAGATGATGTTGGTGATGCTGTTGCGCAGTGTGTCCCACTCCGTCGGCACCTGCGTGCGTTCTTCCGGGATCACCGCATTATCGCCCATCACCGGGCCACCCTTGTAGGGCGGCTCCAACTGGATGGTCCGCGACGCCACCAGGGTGGGGTTGAGGATCACCGCAGAGGCGTTGGCGGGAACCTTGTACTTGTTCTGGTAGTGGAAGGTCACCTTCATCTTGTCGCCGGCCGGCTCGATCTTGTCGATCGCGCCCACCCGCAAGCCCATGATCTGGACCTTGTCCCCCGCATACAGCGCATTCGCCGCAGGGAAGTAGGCAACCACGGTGTTGTTCGTCAGCTTCTGGTACAGCCGGATGCCGACATACCCGACGACCAGGGCCAGGATCACCACCAGCGATCCGATAATCACCGACGTGCGGGATAGCCTCGGCAGCCTCAGGTTGCGGATATCAAAGATGGTGCTCAATTCTGGCTACCTCCCGTCACGCCGCTGCCCCCCGCGCCGCCCGGATTGATGAACGGGGCCGGCAGCTGCGGCCCGGGCCCAGGCGCTGCGGGCGGACCCGGCGGGAACCCCGGCGGCAGCGAGAACGGCGCCGGTGGCACCGGCGCGGTGCGCGCGCCGGGTGGTGCGTCGGGCAGTGGCACCGGTGTGCCCGGAGCGTCCGGGGGCGGCGCGCCCGGAGGCGCGGCGCCCGGGACGCCCGGCGTGGGCGGCAAACCGTTCGGGTCCGGCGGCGAAATCTGAACGTCGATCGGCGCCGGGAAGACGGGGCCACCGAACGGGCCTATGGTCGCACCGGCGCAGGGCAGCGGATTCCACGGCCGCGGCAGACCGTCGTCCCCGACGGTGACATTGCCGCCGGGATTCGCCGGAGTGTAGGAGCAGGGCGACCCGGGCCCGACTGCCGGTCCCGGATGATCCGGGGTGCCCTCCAGCACCGGCGGCGCCGGCGGCGGCGCACCGTTGGGGAACCGGGTGCCGTTGGGGTCAGGCCACCGGTATGCAGGCAGCCCGGCGCCGCGCCAGAAGTTTTCGGGGTCGAGACCACGCCTCTTGAACGCGGCATCGATGAACGGCTGCACGATCTGGCCTTGGGCCAGGTTGTGCAGGACCACTTTGAAGAACGGTCCCGACGAGATCGCCTCATTCAACGACGGGAGGAAGGCGCCGACCTCGGTGAACCCCCGAGCCACGTCATCTTTGCGCTGGACCAGGATGTCGCTGAGCGAGCGCAACTGCTCCAGCACGTGGTTCAGGTTCGGGTTGTCGTTGATCAGGCCCTTGACCTGTTGTGAGAACTCCGAGATGTTGCCCAGCAACGCGTCGATGGCCTGGCCGCGCTCGTTGAATGCGGCCAGCAGCGTCTTCGCGTTGACCAACAGCCGGTCGACCTGCTGGCTGCGGTCACCGAGGACGCTGGCCACCTGGTTGGCCTGGGCGAGCAGATGCTTGATCTCCTCGTCGCGTTTGCCGATCGTGTCGGAGAACTTGGCCACACCATCCAGCGCTGCGCTCAGGTGCGGGTAGGTCTGATCGACGGTCTCCGACAACACGTGCAGCGACTGCTTGACCGTGTCGATGTTCCAGCCGGTAGCGGCCTTGGTGGCGTCGAAGAACGCGTCGTAGATCTGGTAAGGAGTAGTGCTTTGACCCAGCGGCAATTTGGCTCCGGGCCGTAGCGGCTGGTTGCCCCGCGCCTCGATCTCGAGGACCTTCTTACCGAGGATGGTGTCGGTGCGGATCGCCAGCCGGCTCTCGGTGCCGATGGTGTTGGTGCCGATCGAGAATTTGATCGAGATGTGGTCGCCGTCGATCGCGAGCCCCTCGACCCTGCCGACCTCCATCCCGGCAATGCGCACCTTGTCGCCCTTGTTGAGTCCGCCGGTATCGGTGAACTGCCCGTAGTAGCTGGGCCTGGCGAACAACATCGGAACACTGGTGAAGCTTTGACCCACGCCGATGACGAGCAGCATCACCAGGATGCCCATGAGCCCGATGTGTAGCCGATTGGGAGGTTCCAGCGTTCTCATTGCGGCGTGCACCTACCCGACGGCTGGTTGAAGAGCCGGACAATGCGGACGGGGCCACCAGACTGCAGCCCGTTGATCTTAAGCGTGATGTCGCAGGCGTAGAAGTTCACGAAGTCTCCATAAGAGCCGATGCCACGCCCGATCAGGTTCAACGCGGTCGGCACCTTGTGCAGGAAGTCGTTCAGCTGATCATGCTGATCGATGAGCGGCTGCTGAACCGCGTCCAGGTAGTTGAGGGTTTTATGCAGCAGAGCGCGGTCTTCGGCCAGCAGATCGGCCACCGTTCCGGCGGCATTGCTGATGTGCGCGGTACCGGCCGCCAGCGGATCGGCGTGGTTCTTCAGCCCGGTGATCAGCACCTCGAGGTTGTTGATGGTCTGATCGAATTGCTGGCGGTGCCGAACCGTGGTGTCCAGCACGATGTTCAAGTTCTTGACCACCTCGCCGATCGCCTGGTCACGCTCGCCGATCTGCGCGGTCAGCTGCGCGGTGTGGTCGAGGATGTCGTTGATGGTGCCGCCCTGACCCTGAAACACGGTGATGAGGGCCGTCGCGATGGTGTTGACCTTCTCCGGGTCCAGCGCCCGGAACAGGGGTTTGAACCCACCGATCAGCGCATCGAGGTCCAGCGCCGGCGACGTTCGCGACAGCGGGATGAATCCGCCCGGCGGCATGATCTTGTCAGCGCCTTCGCCCTCGCCGCGCTTGAGCTCCAGGTAGCGGTTGCCGATCAGGTCGAGGTAGCGGATCTGTGCGGTCGTCGACTGATACAGCGGCACCGAGCGGTCGACGGCGAAGTTCACCCGCACCCGCTTGCCGCCGTCGATCAGCTCTACCGAACTGACCTTGCCGATCTCCACCCCCGAGGCGCGGACGAATTGGCCCTGCCGCAGCCCGCTGATGTTGCTGAATTCCGCAGAGTAGCCATTGGTTCGGTCGAAACGGATCTGACCGAAAACAACGATGATCATGACAGTTAACAGCAGCAGCACCAGGGAGAAGATGCTGAGTCGGATGATGGTCCCGGTGATTTTCATGGGTTGATCGTGTTATCCCCTACCTGACGGCCCCACACGTACTCGATGACGTAGGGCGAACCGGTGTCTAGGTGGTTATAAGGCGCAATGCTGTTGCCGCTGTCCATCACCAACTCCGGCGCTGGCCATAGATCGTGGGTGATGTGCTGCCAGCAACCCGGCGCACCCCCCGGTCCACCGCGGGCGTTCACCCGCGGCAGGTTCTCCGGATAGATATAGGGATTCGGTGCCCCGCCGACCACTCCGGCCAGCCCGCCGAACAGTGAGCCTATGGCGGCTACCGCCGCGACGGGGTTAAGGAAGAGCCCCAACCCCGATATCAGCGCCGTGTGGCTGTTGAGCGAGTAGCCGTTACCGCCGAGGAACTCGGCGGCCTTGGGTTCGATGTCGTGATAGTTACGCAGGGTGCAAAACAGCTCCGGGCTGTAGGTGTCCAGCACCTGGGCACTGGGCACCAGGTCGGCGGCTCCACGGGCCAGATACGGCCCACCTCGCTGGAAGATATCGGCGCCGGTGTTGCCGAATCCGGCCGCCGACAACAACGCCTGGTCCAAATCCTTTTGCTGCTGGTTGATTGTGCGCGACGTGATCACCGCGTTGTTGAGGAAGTCGAACAAATCCGGCGAGGCGTTGGCATACGTGTCGCCCAGGGCCGCCAGTTGTTGGATATCGTGACGGGCCTGCGGCATCTGCGGGTTGACATTGTCGAGGATCGCGTTGGCGTTGACAATCGACTGTCCGAACTTGTCGCCCAACCCGGCCAGCGCTTGCGCGGCCGCGCTCAGCGTCAGGTTCAGCTTGACCGGATCCACCTTCTCCGCGATGGAGGTGATGGTCTGGAACAGCGTATTGATCTCCGTGGTAACTGCCGTCGCGTCAATCGGGGTGGACGGCGTGAGATGCCCCTTGGCGATGCTGTTCCCGTTGGCGTCTTTCGGCGTGGTCAACGAGACGTACTTACCGCCGAACACCGTGGTCGCCTTGATCTGGGCATCGACGTTGGCCGGAATCAGCGACAGGTACTTCGGATACACATCCAAGGTGAATTTGGCCGCCGGCTTGCCGTCACGCCTGGTCTCCGTGATGTTGCGGACCAAGCCGATCTGCACCCCGTTGTAGGTCACCTTCGAGCCCGGATCCATCACCAACCCAGCCCGAGAAGCGTACATCGTCAACTTGCTCTTGGGTGTGAAATTGCCCCGGAACTGCCCATAGACCAGGAAAAGGACCAGCGCAGCGACTATCAGCACGCCCACGGCTGCCAATTTGTACGGCGGGTTTCGTGGCTTGTTGTACTTTGCCGGTGTCGTCATGGCGGCTACACCGTGAGTGCGAAGTTGGGGTTGACGCCGTACAACGCCAACGCGGCACACAAGACAACCACCGGCCCCGAGATCAGCGAGAACCGCATCGATCGGCCGACGGCCTCGCCGACGCCGACCGGGCCGCCGCCGGCCGTGTACCCGTAGTAGCAATGGCTGATCATCACGACCGCTGCGATGATGATGACCTCCACGAACGACCATAAGACGTCATTGGGGCGCAGGAATGTCCGGAAATAGTGCTCGTAGGTACCGTTCGATTGTCCGTAGAGCACCGTCGTGGTGATCTGCGGAGACAGGAACGTCATGATCACCGCCGTCGCGTACAGCGGGATGATCACCACCAGCCCGGCCATGATCCGAGTGGACGCCAGGTACGCGACCGACTTGATGCCCATCACCTCCAGGGCGTCGATCTCCTCGCTGATCCGCATAGAGCCAAGTTCGGCGGTGGCCCCGGCGCCCACGGTGGCCGCCAGCGAGACGCCGGTGACGACCGGGGCGGCGAGGCGTACGTTGATCAGGGCGGCGAAGAAGCCGGTGAACGCCTCGACACCGATGTTTCCCAGCGACGTGAAGCCCTGGATGGCGACCAGGGAGCTGCCGGACAGCACCACGAACCCGACGATGGCGACGGTGCCGCCGACAACGGCCATCGCACCGGCGCCCATGCCGATCTGGGCGATCAGCCGCAGCGTCTCCCTTCGGTAATGGCGCAGCGCGTACCCGATCTGCCCGACGCTGAGCATCGCGAACCAGGCCATCTGCCCGACCTTGTTCAGTCCGCGGCCCGCAGCACCGCCATAGCGGTCCAGATTGGTGGCGGCCCGCGGGAAGCGGGCGCGCAGTACGGTAGATGTCGCCATGTCAGTGACCCGTTCCAAATCGCACGCCGATGGTGGTCAGCACCACGTTGACCGCGAATAGCGCGACCACACACAGCACCACGGTCTCGTTGACGGCGGTGCCCAGACCTTTGGAGCCGCCGCGCACGGTCAGCCCGCGGTAACAGCCGACCAAGCCGGCGATGAGTCCGAACGTCGCGGCTTTGACCATGGTGATAACCACCTCGGGCAGGCCGGTGATCGCGGTCAGCGTGGCGAGGTAGGCGCCACCCGACACGTTCTGCAGGTAGACACCGAAGAGGTAGCCGCCGACCAGGCCGACGGTGATCACCAGGCCGTTGAGCAGTGTGGCGACCAGGGTCGCGGCGACCACCCGGGGCACCACCAGCCGGTGGATGGGGTCGATGCCGAGCACCTCCATCGCGTCGATCTCCTCGCGAATGGTGCGCGCGCCCAGGTCGGCGCAGATCGCCGTCGACCCGGCGCCGGCCACCACCTGCACCGTGACCAGCGGCCCAAGCTGGGTGACCGCACCGATCGCCGCAGTCGCCCCCGAGAGGTCGGCGGCGCCGAACTGGGCCAGCAGGACGTTGAGCGTGAAGATCAGCAGCACGGTCACCGGTATCGAGACCATGATGGTCGGCAGAAACGCCACTCTCATGATGAACCAGCTCTGCAGGATGAACTCGCGCCATTCGAACGGCCGGAACAATGCCTTTCCGGTCAGCACGCACATCCGGAAGAAGCCGCCGATAAGTGTCAGTGGCGTCTGCAGTTGGTCGCGGAAGTAACTGACCAGGTGCGGACGCGTATCCGTGGTCACCGCTGCCCCCCCACGCAGGCACCCCATGTATCGCGGCGCCTCGGCGGATCGTGTCGCACGCCTCCTCCTTGCCCCGACCCTACGTGTGTGACCATCGGCTCCCTACCCGCAAGTAGTAACGGAGACCACAGGAATGTACCCGATGGCCGTCCACGTGTGAACCGCATCCGCACAATTAACCCTTCGTCAACAGCAGGCAAACGTTACTGATTCCGTCAGATTTCCTTCCTTGTCGTTAAATCCATTCACGCAGAATGGCTTTCGGCCTCCTTATGTGTTGCCGTAGCGTATCCGTAGTTCAGTCTTGAGCACCTTCCCGGCAGGGTTGCGGGGCAACCTGTCGACGACCTCGAGCGCCTTGGGGTGCTTGTAGCGCGCGAGCCGCTCGGTCAGGAACTCACCTAGCTCTTCGAGTCGCAGGTAGTCATCCGTTACAGCCGCGACCGCGATCGGCACCTCGCCCCACTTTTCGTGAGCCCGCCCGATGACGGCGACCTCGACAATGCCGGGATGGTCGGCGAGCGCGTTCTCCACCTCGGCGCAGTAAATGTTCTCGCCGCCGGAGATGATCATGTCCTTCTTGCGATCCACCACCCAGACGTAACCTTCCTCGTCCATCCGAACCAGGTCCCCGGAATGGAACCAGCCGCCCGCGAACGCCTCCGCGGTGGCCTCCGGATTATTCCAGTAGCCGCTCATCAATGTCGGTGCCCGGTAGACGATTTCACCCACCTCGCCGACGGGCACGTCATTCATGTCCTCGTCGACCACGCGGGCGGCGACGGTCGGGATCACCTTGCCGACAGATCCGCGCTTGCGGATCGCGTCGTCGCCCAGCAGCATGCAGGTGACCGGCGACATCTCCGTCTGGCCGAATGCGGCCAGTATCTGGGTTCCGGGAAAAACCGCCGACATCTCCCGCAGCAGCGCATCCGGCGCCGGGGCGGCCCCCCACGACATCACCCGCAGCTTCAGGTCACGGGGTCGTGCCTGCTGCTCGGCGCAGACCGCCTGCCATTGGGCCGGAACAAGGAAGATGCCAGTGACCTTCTCGGCGGCCAGCACGTCGAGCAACTGCCCGGGGTCGAACGCGCCGAGCGGATAGATCACGGTGGGCACGCCGAGCAGCAACCCCGAGAGGATGTTGCCGATTCCGGCGATGTGGAAAAGCGGGACCCCGATGAAGCCGACGTCATTGTTGATGTCGGCGCCCATGGTGTAGAGGCCACTCATGGTCTGGCCGGTCAAGTTGGTGTGGGTCAGCACGGCGCCCCTGGGACGGCCCGTGGTGCCCGAGGTGTACATGATCAGCGCCGGCGACTCGTTGGGGATGTCTACCGGCTCTGGCGGATTGCCGGGCTCGTTGACCATGTCTTCGTAGCCGAGCACGCTGTCGCCGGAGGGGCCGCCGGCCACGAAGATCGTGTCCAGCAGCGGCTGGATGTCGCGGACGCCGGTGGCCACCGAAGCCAGCACCGCTTCTGTGACCATCACGTGCGCTTCGCAGTCCTCGACCAGGAAGGCGATTTCGGCTGCGGTGAGCCGGAAGTTGAGCGGGACCGCGATGGCCCCGATCAGGTTGGCCGCCAGCACCGACTCGACGAACTCGGGACGGTTGAGCATCAGGATCACGACGCGGTCCCCGAAACCGACCCCTCGGCGGCTCAGCGCATCGGCCAGCGCCGAAACCCGACGCCGCAGGTCGGCCCAGGTCACTGTCCGACCCAGGTACCGCAGCGCTGGGGCGCCAGGTTGCATCAGCGCGTGCCGCTCGAGCTGGTTAACCCAGTTCTGCCGGCGAGCGAGATACGGCTGCTCTCCGACCTGTGTCAGACGGCGGGCCAGTTGCGCGGTCAATTAACTCTTCCCTTCACTCCCGCACCGCTTGCGCCAGGTTGATATTTGATAAAACATGGTGTTGTCTGGGTCACACTATGGCCTCAGTGGCACGAAAGACAAGCCCCTAAAAGTCCTGGCAGCCCACGTGAACGCACCGATATCTGCGCGACCGCGTAGCCGGCGCCCACTGCGCCGGGCGCAGTTGTCCGACGAGGTCGCGGGCCACTTACGGGCGGCGATCATGTCCGGGAAATTGCGCCCGGGGACGTACATCCGCCTTGACGAGACCGCGGCCGAGCTCGGGGTCAGCATCACGCCGGTGCGCGAGGCCCTACTGAAGCTGCGCGGCGAGGGCATGGTGCAGCTGGTGCCGCACCGCGGGCACTTCGTTTTGCCGTTGACCCGGCAGGACGTCAACGACATTTTCTGGTTGCAGGCAACGATCGCGCGGGAACTGGCCGGCTCGGCCACCGACCACATCACCGATGTCGAGATCGGGGAGCTCGACCACATCAACGATGCCCTGGCGGCGGCCGTCGGATCCGGCGACGCCGAAACCATCGCGACGCTCGAATTCGCTTTTCATCGCGTCTTCAACCAGGCAAGCGGGCGGATCAAGTTGGCCTGGTTCCTGCTCAACGCGGCGCGCTACATGCCGGCGCTGATTTATGCCGCCGACCCGCAGTGGGGCGCGGCCGCGGTGGATCACCACCGGCAGTTGGTCGCCGCGCTGCGCCGACGCGACACTGGCGCCGTCGTCGAGCACACCGTCTGGCAATTCACCGACGCGGCGCGCCGGTTGACGGACACGCTGGACGAGGCCGGAATCTTCGGCTGAGGCGTGCCTCTAGCCGGCGGCCAGCTCCTCGGCACGCTGCTTGAGGTTTTCGGCGAGGCCCTCGAGCACGTTGTTGAGCAGCATCTTCACCATCGGCGCGGGCACCGGCAGGGTGGACTCGACGTCGATGTCCACCGTCAGCAAGCACGTCGGTCCGGTCTCCACCACGCTGAACAATTGCTCCTGCTTGGCAAACAGGTCACCTTGTTGCATGACGGTCTGAACCTGGTTCTCGCCCGGGTAGTACACGGCCTGGATGTAGGTGCCCGGCATGCCGTTAATTTCAGTGTCGAGCCGCAGCTGGCTGGGGCGCCCGTCGTCGTAGCGGGCGAGCACCCATACGCCTTTGATCGGCTCATTCCAGTGCGGGTACGCCTCGAAGTCGGCCACGATGGCCAGGATCGATGCGGCGTCGGCACCGACCTCCACGGTCTTGCTCAGAACTGGCATCCGCGAAGCATATCCGGGCCCGCGACGGACTCCGAAACCGCGCAAAGGCTCAGAACGGCGGTGGGTCGTCGTCGGGTGGGGCTTGGTCGGGTGTTGGAGTATTCGGTGCGTCGGGTTTGGCGGGTTTGGTGGTTGGCTCGGCGTTCGGTGGCGATGCGCTGCGCGCGGTTTTGGGCGCGGGTACGTCGGCGTTTGGGCATCATCGCGCTGCGCTGGGCGCAGTGGTCGGGGGGTGGGTCGGCTTCGGGGGCGGGCATGCCGCCCACGGCGCGGCACAGGCTGGGGAACAGCAGCGCGCTGCCCGGGGTGGTGACATAGGTGCGCCCGGCCGGCGAGGTCAGGATCGGGGTGCCGTCGGGTAATTGTTGCTCGCGCCAGCCCCAGAACGTTTTGACCAGGTGGTGGGTGCGGCAGTAGCACTTAAGGTTGGCCGCGTGGGTGGCTCCGCCGTGGGCGTGGGGGATGGTGTGGTCGAGGTCGCAGTCCATGGCGGGGTGGTCGCAGCCGGGGAAGCGGCAGGTCAGGTCGCGGCAGCGCACGAAGTCGGCCAACGCCTTAGACGGGATGTAGCCGGGCTGGGGATCGGCGTCGCCGGGGTGGATCAGCGGGACCACCTTGGCGGTGGTGGCCAGTTCAGCGACCAGCTCGGGGCTGATGAGCCCGTCGGCGGCCACCAGGGAGGCCGGTGTGGAGCTGTTGGCGGCAAGGCTGGGTTGTTCGGCGATCACGTGAATCACCACGCCACCGGGAGCAGGCCTGCAGCCCGCCGTGCAGTCGGGGTGCCCGCAGCGGCACCCCAGCCGGTCGGCCCCAGCGGCCGGTGCTCCCAGGGCATCAGCGCGGCGGAGCTGGCAGGTGCGGGGATCGTGTGCACACACGGTGCCCGCCAGGGCATCGAGCCGCTGGTCGAGCACCTGGGCATCCGCTGTGAACAGGCTGCCATGAATTTCGGAGGTGCCGCCCTCGCGATCCCCGATCCAGATTTCGCGGTCATCCTTGCTGTGACTGTGGCGGCGCACCGCATCCGCATCGGCGCGCGCCACGACCTTGTCGATCTGGGCGGCCAGCCGCCGCGTGGTCATCGAGGGCCAGCGCGCCACATTGGCCGCCAGCTGCCCATCCACGGTGGCCAGCACCTGGGGGTTGGTGATCAGGTCGCTGCGATACACGATCGTCTGAAACATCCGGTAATCGATATCGCCGGCCGCAAAGACCTCACCCACCCGCGGGAGGCGTTCGCGCATCGCGCGGGCATAGCGCAACCGCGAGGCGGCCAGCGACTGGCTGATCCGCAACGCCGCGACCACCTCGGCGCTCACCGCGGCCTCGGTGTCAATCGCCCAGTCCTCGGTCTCTGAACACAACGACAGCCGGTGAGCGAACAACTGCCCGATCGCGACCAACTGCTCAGCGGCCGCCCGGTTCTCGGCCCGCGCACCCGCACAGATCCGATCCACCCACCCCGCCGCCTGCCGAGCCGGCCGCGACGCCAAATATGAATCGAACATGCGTTCGAGCATGCCACCGCCCTCCGACAAGTGAATCGCTCAAGCGACGCTACTGATCAACGCAGGCCGTCGACAGCAGCGACCGGATCGCACCGGGAATCGGGACCGGTTTGCGGCTGGTCCGATCGACATAGACATGCACCCAATGCCCCAGCGCCGTGATCGGCTGCGCCTCGTCCCGGAACACGCCGAGCCGGTAGGTGACGCTGCTGCGCCCCAGCCGGGTCACCGCCAGGCCCACCACAAGGCTCTGCGGGAAATGTAGTTCGGAAAAGTAGCGACAGCCCGACTCGGCGACGATGCCGAGCGAAGGCGTCCTGAGCGGGTCAACCCCGGTAGTGGTGTTGATCCACGCGTTGATCGCGGTGTCGAACAGCTGGTAGTAGACGGCGTTGTTGAGGTGGCCGAACATGTCGTTGTCGGCCCAGCGGGTTCCGACCGGCCACAACACCGGGAAGTCGTTGCAGGTCAGGCTGTCCGGCGCGGGCGGAACTACCGGAACTGAAGCCATAGTTGTATTCCAGCATGTTTCACGTTCGGGCCGCCGCCAGATCGGCTACCTCGGGTGCAGCGGTGCGACCGGTTCCACCTGTGTGTCGGGCAGGCGGTGGCTTTCGATGTAGTCCCACAGGATCTGGTAGCCGAGTCCGGGTGCCAGCGGTAGGTCGACGAATCCATCCTGGCTGAGCGGGTCGCACGGTGCCTCGAGATAGGGCAGGGCGCTGTCGTAGCGAACTCCCGGCCCGAGCAGGCCCCGCTCGTAGTACTCGCACACGTCTTCGCTCGTTGCGCCGAGAATTTGCAGGTTGCCAAAGCCGCTCATGTGGATCTCGCACCGCAGGCCGACCGCCTCGCACATTCCGGCTAACTTCATGACCCCGGTGATACCACCGCGCAACACATCGATGCGGCTGATGTCGGACGCATTGCGCAGGATCCAGTCTGCCCGTGTGTAGATGCCGCCCTCTGCGATCTCAGGTGAGCAGATCGGGATATCGAGTGCGCGAGCCAGTTTCACATACGAATCCACTCGGTACTCCGGCATTGGGTGCTCGTACCAGTAGAAGCCCAACCGTTCGAGCTCCCGGCCGACTCGCAGCGCGTCCGAGTAGGTGTGGTAGGTACCCCACGGGTCGAACATCAGCACCATCTCGTCGCCGACGGCCGACCGAACTGCCCGGCAAACCTCGATATCCCAGTCCACATAGGACGGTCGCGGCAAGGCGGGTTGGCGCGTCGCCGGATTCCAGTAGTGGTACGGATGAATCTTGTAGGCGCGATACCCTTGACCCCGGCACTCGGCGGCGTGGGCGGCATATTCGTCAGGGCTTCCGAGATTGTTGAAACTGCTTGCATAGGCCTTGACCCTCTCGCGAGCGCCACCTAGCAGCTTATGCACGGGCAGTCCCGCCACTCGGCCAGCCAAATCCCACAGGGCCAGATCGATGACGCTGCAAACGTTCTCAGGCAGCTTCGCGGCCCACAGTTGCCGCCAGATCTCTGCCCGGTCAAACGGATCCTGGCCAGCGAGAAGAGGGCTCAAGAATTGCACTATCAGCGCCCGGTCTCCGGGGAGCAGGCCATCCTGGTCTCCGTGGAAATGACCACCGAAGTAGTAGCCCTCGGCCCCCTCATCGGTGAGTACCTTGGTCACGGTCTGCACCACGCGGTAGTCGGTAGTCAACTGGCCGAACGAGATTCGATCGACGAATGTCTCGAACGGTATGACCTCCAAGCCTACGATCTTCATAACAGCAGATTGTTCCGTCCGCTCGGAAGCTCGCAGTAGAGGCAAAGGTCCTGCGCCGCCAGTCACGAATGCGGCCCCTGGGCTCAGGACCCATACATGACGCGCCGGAGGGCTTCACCCTGCAGGCTGAACAGCCGCTCGGAGATGGACCAGTCGGGCACCAGCGAATCGAATCCGTGACAGGTGCGGGCAAACACGTGCAGCTCGGTAGAGACACCGGCTTGAAGCAACCGCAGCGCGTAGTCGACGGCCTCGTCCCGGAGGGGATCGATCTCCGCGCAGGTGATCAAAGTTGTTGGGAGACGCGCTAATCCGTCGCGGCGTGCGGGCACGGCGTCGGGCGACCCGGCGTCGGTGCCGAGGTAGTGGCGCCACATCAGCTCCGCGGCTTCGCCGTCGAAAGCGGGGCTGGTGCGAAACTCGGTCTTCGACCCGGTCGCCCGGTCGTCGAGCACCGGCTGATGCAACAGCTGGAACACGACCTGCGGCAGCGACCCTTCGGCAGCCCCGTGCGCCATGCATGCGGCCAGGGCGCCCCCGGCGCTGCTGCCCGCGACCGCCAAGCGCCCGGCGTCGACGCCCAGTTCTGTCGCATTGGCGGCCACCCAATTCAGCACCGCGGCAGCGTCGCTGAGCGCGGCCGGATAGGGGTGTTCCGGCGCCAGCCGGTAGTCGACGGACACCACCGTGCAGCGGGCGCGCCGCGCGAGCTCCAGACACTGCCGGTGATCGGTGTCGAGGTTTCCCAGCGCGAATCCGCCTGCGTGGCAGTAGACGACCGCAGGTGCTGGTGAACCGCCGCCGCGATAGATCCGAACGGGTACTCCGCCGGACCCTGATATCACGGTGTCCTCTTCGATGTGTACGCCGGACGTGTCGGTGTGTTCGGCGGTTTCGCGACGACGCTCGTTGAGGGGCTCCCGGATAGCTCGGATCGATTCGAGCGAGAAGTCGGTTCGCGTGGTCGCCACCGCGCGCAGAACGGGATCGAGCCGCTCGGCGCCGTCAAGTTCCGTCATCGACTGCGCCCGGCAGAGACGGTAGACCCGGCTTCGGCCGGCACGCCCGAGAAGCTGAAGTCGGCGGGTTTGAACCTGCGCGTCATTCCCCAGAAGGTACGTGCGCTGCGCGGCCACTGTGTGACCACGCGTCCGTTGGCCGCGCGAAAGTAATTGCTGCACTGCGTGGTCCACACGGTGCCGGTCATCCAGCGGTCGATCTTGGCGACAAACTCCGCCAGCGCAGCGGGCCGCACAGCGACGTACGTCCTGCCCTTGCGCCGCGTGTACTTCAACGCCCGCACGATGTAGCGCGCCTGCGCCTCGAGCATGAAGATCACGCTGTTGGAGCCGACGTTGGTATTCGGCCCGTAGAGCATGAAGAAGTTCGGGAACCCGGGCACGGCCACGCCGAGATATGCCTGAGCGCCGTCTTGCCAGACCTCGCGCAGCCTCGTCCCGTACTCACCGGCGACGTCGAGTTGCCCCAGGTAGTCGGCCGCCGCGTAGCCGGTGGCGCACACCACGACGTCGACGTCGCGCTCGGTGCCGTCCTCGGTGACCAGGGATCGGGCCCTCAAATATCGCGCCGGGCTGGCCACCACCTCGACATTGGGCCGGGTCAGCGCGGGCAGGTAGTCCGACGAGAACACCAGTCGCTTACATCCCATCGGATGGTCCGGCGTCAGCTTGCGGCGCAATTCCTCGTCTTCAACCGTCTTTTCGAGCATGTTCAGCGCGATCGCGGTGAAATCCTGGGTCTTCTCGCTGCCGTGCTCGATCACCGAGACGTTGGATTCACTGCGCAGCCACAGACGCGCCCGGTACAGCCTTCTGGCGAGCGGAATGCGAGCGAAAACCCAGTGCTCCCTTGGGGTGTAGTGCCGGTCCGGCTTGGGCAATATCCAGGTCGCTGACCGTTGCACCGAATACACCTTGGCGGCGACCTTCGCCAGTTCGGGAATCAGCTGCGACGCAGTCGATCCGGTGCCCAGCACGGCAACCCGCGCGCCCTCGAGCTGCACCGAGTGGTCCCACCGCGACGAATGCATCACCGTTCCGGTGAATGGCTCCTGTTCGACGAGATCGGGAAGCACTGGCCGGGTGAACAGACCGATGGCAGACACGACGACATTGAAGCGTTGTTCCTCACCGGCCGACGTGGTCAGCCACCACTGCTGCGCATCGCCTTCCCACCGGGCAGAGCGGATTTCGGTGCCCAGCTTCAGGTGCGGCCGCAGACCGTACTTGTCGGCACACCGCTCGAAGTAGGCCAAAATCTCCCGCTGCGGTGACCACAGCCGCGACCAGTGCGGATGCAAGTCGAACGAGTAGGAGCAGAGATGCGACTTAACGTCACACGCCAGCCCGGGATACGTATTGATCCGCCAGGTGCCGCCGACTCCGTCTTCCCGGTCGAAGATGGTGAAGTCGCGAAACCCTGCCCGCGCCAGCAACATTCCCAACGCCAGGCCGCCCGGGCCAGCGCCGATGATACCGACCGACAGATTTGTACTCATCGGATCTGCAGGCATTGCCCACCATCGACGACCAGTTCCGAACCGGTGATAAACGATGCCTCTTCGGACACCAAAAACGCTACGGCGTCGGCGACCTCGCCGGGTTGGCCGATCCGGCCAAAGCTCGACACCGTAGCCAGCCGCTCCTGGGTAGCCTCATCGAGCATCGGGGTGGCAATCGGTCCGGGGAACACCGCGTTGACCCGAATGCCGGAGGGGGACAATTCCGCTGCGGCGGTTTGGGTCAGGCCCCGAAGCGCCCACTTCGACGAGCCATAGGCGCAGTGCTGCGGGAAAGGGCGGATCGCTCCCGTGCTGCAGATGTTCACGATGGCCGCGTGCTCCGCCTCACGTAGCCGGCCCAGCGCCGCCCGCATGCCCAGAAAGGCACCCAGACAGTTTATCCGCCAGGCGTTTTCGAAGTCCTCGACCGTCTCCTCGGCCAGCGCGGCACGGCGCAGCATGCCGGCCGCATTGACCAGCGTGGTCAGCGACCGGAATCGATCCACTACCCGGTTCACGGCCGCATCCCATTGTGGCGCGGAGGTGACGTCGAGCTCAATCGCAATCACTTCGTCGTCGCCCAACTCGTAGACCATGCCCGACAGCTCTTCGGCGCGTCGATCGCAAGCGGCCACGCAATAGCCTGCCGCGCGAAGCCGTTTGGTGATCGCCCATCCCTGCCCGCCGGCAGCTCCGGTCACCAATGCGACACGTGGGCTCATGATGACGTCACCTCGGGGCTGTCGCACAGACCGCGGCTGGTGACGAATTGGCACCGCCGCCGCAGGAAGCGCCACTGTCCACCCTCGGTGTCTTGCCGAACGAATTCGTCGTCGTATAACGCCGGGCGCAGATGCAGGTCGCCGGCCCTGACGAACAGCACCTGCGACCGGGCAGTGGCAGCGTTGCCGCAGACATCGATCCGCGAGACACCGGTCAAATGCAGTCCGCGAGGCGCATCTTGGAACATCTTGCGGATACCGCCATGCCCGTCGAAAGACCGCCCATAGACCAGGAATTGCGCATCGGCGGTAAACAGCTCCACGCAGCCGTCCACGTCCCCTCCGTCAAGGGCCAACGCGTAGGCGGCGATCAGTTCGCGGATCGCGATGTGGTCGGCGGCCGTGTCCGTCGTGGTATCTGTCACTGTCCAGTCGCCTCGCGTAGATGCTCCGTCGCTCCCCGCCGCAGCGCCTGGGATTCGGCCGCCAGCGTGATCATCCGAAATCCCAGCTGCGCCATGGCGCGGCCAGCCTTGCCCTCGCTGGCGTGAATCCCCGCGACGAGCCCGGCTTCGCCCGCCGCCTGCTGGATTCGCCCGATCGCGTCCAGCACCTCCGGATGCCTGGTTGCCCCGATGGCATCGACACCCAGCGAGAGCGCCAGGTCGGCTGGACCAACGTAGATTCCGGCCAGGCCACCGACGGCGCAGATCTCGCGGAGGTTATCCAGCGCCGCTGCGGTTTCGATCATCGCGAACACGCTTGCCCGGGACTCGAGGGCGGCGCTGTCATAACCCAGGCTGGCGCGCAGCGGCCCGAAGCTGCGCACGCCGGCGGGCGGATACCGGGTAGCCGCCACCGCCTCGGCGGCCTCGTCGGCCGATTCGATCATCGCGATGATGACGGCGTCGGCGCCGGCGTCAAGTACTCGCCCGATCGGCGCCGCGTCGGCATTGGGCAGTCGCACCGCGGTGGCGATCGGCACGTGTTCCATCCGACGGAGTATGCCCGCCACATCGGCGTCGTCGAGGTAGCCGTGCTGGCCGTCGAAGCCGACGTAATCGTAGCCGGCCCTGGCGAATTCCTCCGGTCCGATCAGCGTGGGGCCGGTGATCCAGCCTCCCCATATCGGCCTCTCCCGGGTCAGGGCGCGCTGCAGACTGCTTTCAGACATCAGTCGGCGATCGCGATCTTGACGCGCTCCGGGTCGGGCCGGCAGGCCAAGTCGAACGCGGCCTGCGCGTCGTCGACCCCGAAGGTGTGCGTGAGATATGTGCTGAGCAGCTCCGGATGTTCGGCGGCGAACTTGCCGGCCAGCTCCAATACCCGGCGCCGGTCAAGTGTCACAACGGATTTCAGCGTCAGGTTGTTGCGCAGCATCAGGCGCATGCTGATCGGATAGGCCTCGTCGTCGGCAACGCCGAAATACAGGACTGTGCCGCCGAACGCGGCGGCCTCGATCGCGTGCCCCAGGGTAGCCACCTGATGACCGACGGCCTCGATGACGACGTCGGCGCGGTCCGCGGGGGCCAGCTGACTCACCCAGCGGTCGCTGGTGGCCCGCACCGCGTCGTCGACCCCGAATGCCGTTGCGAGGCTTCGGCGGTCGACGGGATCTACCCCGGTGACGCGCCGGGCGCCGGCCGCCTTGGCGATGTAGGAGAACAGCAGCCCGATCGAGCCCTGGCCGATGATCGCGACGTGACGGCCGGCAAGATCCGGCAATTGCTCGCAGGCGTAGAGGACACACGCCAGCGGTTGCAGGCCGACGGCCTGCGCCGGGGTAAGTCCCGGATCGTATGGCGCTAGCCCGTTGCCGTCGCTGATGACCCGCTCCATCAGGCCGTCGAACCCGGAGGCCCAGCCCACCACGCGATCGCCCGGACGGTGCTGCCGATGGCGGCTGGCGATCACCTCGCCGGCGATTTCGTGCACCGGGAAGCCGTCCTTCTCCGCGGCGCTGCGGCCGTCGTCGCCCGGGAGCCGTCCCCTGGCGCCGCGAAAGGCCGGCATGTCGCTGCCGCAGACACCGGCGGCCAAAAACCGCAGCAGCACTTGACCGTCGGCCAGGTCGTCGGGTGTCTTGTCAGCGATCGACGTGCGCTCCAACAGATAGGGGGCGATGATCCGGTAGGACCACACGTCAGACCTCCACCGGGATCTTGTTCCATCCCCACTGGAAGCTGGACGGCAGCCGGGTGGCGGCGTCGCCTTGGATCGCGAAGTCCGGCACCCGCCGCAGCCATTCGGCCAGCAGCACATCGATTTCCAGTCGGGCCAGGTGGTAGCCGATGCAGAAGTGCTGGCCACGGCCGAACGCCAGCACACGGCGGATGGGCCGGTTCCAGATGAAGTCGTCGGGCTGGGGGTACTCCCGCTCGTCGCGGCTGGCCGATGCGAGCAGCGTGATGATGCGCTGGCCCGGCTCGATGGTCCGGCCGTGAATTGTGTACGGCCTCCGTGCCGTTCGGGCGAACCACTGCGCCGGTGCGCAATACCGGATCATCTCCTCGCGGGCGATCGGCACGTTGCTAGCGGGGTCGGCGTACACCGCGGCCATCTGGTCGGGCCGCTGACTGAGCTCCCACAGCCCATGCGCGACGATCTTGGGCACCGTCTCCGTCCCACCGATGAAGATGCACAGCATCTGGGTCGCGACCTCGACGTCGGACAGGGCGCTGCCGTCGGGCAGCCGGTAGCCCAACAGGCCGTCGACAACCGGCAGCGTATCCCCGGACGAGTCGGCCCGGCGGCGCTCAACCACCGGTATGAGGTATTCGAGGTAGTTGGGCCGGGCTTGCGCGGTGTCGACGCCCTCGCCGGGCTCGGCCAGGCTGCCGGCATTGACTGCGGCCAACACTTGCGGCGCGAGATCGTCTGGTAGGCCCAGTAATCCGCACACCATCGAGGCCGCGACAATGCCCCCGTACTCCTGAGTCAAGTCGAAGGAGCCCTGCGGCAGCAACGCATCGAGGCGCTCGTTGGCCAGCGTGCGGATTCTGGCTTCCAGTCCGGCGACCGACCTCGGACGCAACGGCTGGGAGTGCGCGCGACGGATCTCGGCGTACAAATCCGTGTCGAACACCGCGTGGAACGGCAGCGGGTGCAGCGGCGGGTCGTCGAGCGGCCCGTCGTTGTGCTGAGCCAGCACCGACGCCGGGGGCAATGTGCCTTCCGTCGCGACGAATGTCCCGTCGTTGACTTCCAATACCTGCCAGATGTCTTCGAAGCGGGACAGCGCGAAGGTGTCCCACTGCGGCATGTAGTACACAGGATAGCGATCCCGCAGAATGCGGTAGTAGGGCAACGGGTTTGCCATCACCTCGGGATCGAAGGGGTCGTAGCTGAAGTCCACGCTCTGACTCATCACTGCAGCGGCGACGGCGGTAGGGCCTGCAGAATCGAGTCTTCCCAGCCGTCGCGCAGCGCGGGCGCCACGCTCATCCAGGTGACGATCTCGGCGGGCGGGCTGTCCTTCCACGACGGGTAGTGGTTGGCGAAGCATTCCCAGCCGCCGTCCAGTGCCCAGTAGTGGATGACCTCGTTGAAGCGGAAGGTGGTGGTGAAGGACCCCAGCCAGCGTTTACCGGTGCGCTCTGACCACGGGACGTAGAGCCGCTCTAGCTCGCGGATGTAGTCGTCTTGTCGCCCCGGCTTGGTCTGCATGATCTCCTGGATTACCAGTGGCGCAGCGAAATTGGCCTCACGCAGCTGCGCCAGCGGTTTGTTGCTGGGACCGGGGTACATGATGCGTCCCTCCCCCGATGCGCCGATGTCGGCCAGAAACGCTGACCACTTGCCTGCCGCGGCCTCATGGCTGCCGCCGCGTGCCCGCGCGGCACCGATCCTGGCGTAGTCGGCGAACTTGTCGATCTCCCAGATGATCGTCACCTGCGGCCAGTGACCGTTGTAAGGGGTTGATTCCCAGATCGCGAACAGCCGGGCTCCCAGCTCGGCCATCATGGGCTGATAGGTGTCGGTGAACACCTCGGTGAAGCGGTCGCTGCGCCCGGAACCCAGGTCGATCGTCTCGTGCAGGTAGAGCAGCGTGTGGCCGTAGTACTTCTTCATGGCCTAGCCGAGCCGGACCAGTTCGAAGTCCACAGGCGAACATGCCGCCATGTCGTACAGCATCGTCTCGGTGGGATCGACGGTGTCACAACATATCCCGGCGGCCGCCAGCGCGTGGCCCTTGAATGTCCGTGCCGCCGCGCTGAGTACGTGCTGCACCCTGGCCATGCCGCGATTGACGGCCAGGGGCCACCCCTCACCCCACAGCGCGACTTCGGTCAACCGGTGGTTCAAGGCGTTGAGCACTGTCTCACGGATCCGGTCATCGGCGGCGAATACCTCGGCGCTGACCGCCAGGCTATGCGTCGCCGAGCCGGTCCGTTCGAACCCGGACTCCAGGTCCATTGCTCCCACCCCGAGGATCCGCAGCGGTCGGGAGTCGCAGCTCTGCGGCAGCAGCACGGTCACCTCCCACCCGGCCATTGCCCGGTCATACAGCCACCCCCCGGCCCAGTGCACTGCGTCGGCGGCGCTGGTCGCAACGACGTCGAGCCGATAGCGCAAATACTCGCCGTCCGTGCGGGCCGACCGTATGGACCTCACCCTGCTGCTCTCGCTGATGTCGAAAGTTGGCGTGACCATTCAATCCGTTCCTCATCGCCACTTGTGATGGGCTGTGTGGGCGCATCACCCGGGGTGACGCAACCCACGGGACAGCGTGACACTTTTGCGAAAATTTGTAAAGGTGGCCCCAGCGGGTCAGGCGTCGCGGCGGGCCTTCAGTTCAGCGAGAACTTCCTCGGTGTGTTGTCCGAGTTTGGGTGCCGCAGAACGCGGCGCCCAGGGCGTGCCGTGGAAATCCGCCGGTGTGGCCACCATCGCGACGCCGGATTCTCCGTCCGGCACATCCACGATGCCGCCCGCGGCATGGAACTGCTCATCGGCGACGACGTCCTCGATGCTGTTGATCGGCGACCAGAAGAAATCGGGTTCCTCGGCGAAGGCCTGCGCCCATTCGTCCAGGGAGCGGGTCGCGAAGATTGCGTCCAGCTCGGCGATCAGCTGCACTCCGTTGACGAAGCGGGCGCGAGCGTCGCTGAATCGGGGGTCTTCCAGCCACTCGGGACGGCCCACGGCACGACACAGCGGGGGCCAGTGGCGCTCGGCGTCGAGCCCGACGATCCAGAATCGCCGCCCGTCGCCGGCGGCGTAGTTGTTCATGCACGGGTTGCCCATGGTCTCGCGTTGACCGACCGCGATCGGTTGCCCGGTCAGCAGATAGGTGTTCAGGTCGAAGCTGACGGTGTAAGCGCCCTGGCGGTACAGCGACGTGCTCACCAGCTGACCGGCTCCGGTGCGTTCACGGGCCAGCAGGGCCGCGCAAATGGCCGCGGCTAGCGTCATGCCGGCCGAGTGGTCACCCATGCCGCCGCGCTGAAACGGGGGCGTGTCACCGGGCCGGGTGAGCAGGTGGGCCAGCCCGGCGCGCGACCAGAACGCCGCCACGTCGTAGGCGGCCCGGTCGGCGTCGGGCCCGGTTTCGCCGTACCCAGTGATCAGGCCGTACACCAGCCGGGCGTTGCGGGCGGACACCGACTCGAAGTCCAGCCCGAGGCGGCGCAACGCGCCGGGGCGCACGTTGGTCACGAAAACATCTGCGTCGGCGAGCAATTCGAACGCGGTGTCGCGGCCCGCATCGGTGGTGAGGTCCAAGACGATGCTGCGCTTGGACCGGTTGTCCATTTCAAACGGCGGGTTGACCCCGAGATCGCAGCCCAGCATCCGGCCGAACATGCGCCCCGGGTCACCGGTCGGCGGCTCGATCTTTATGACATCGGCGCCCCAGTCGGCCAGGATGGCGGCCGCGGCCGGTCCGGCTACCCAGACCCCGAGCTCGACAACTTTGAGGCCTTCCACCGGTCCCGCCATGACTGGGACCTTAGCGTCTGGGCTGCAAAGTCAACCACCCGTCGCCGGAATATCCGACCCGCTGCCCCGGCCAGGACGTCGTCGACACAGTTCGTGGTGATGAAACTGGTTGCCCCCGAGGCGTTTAGCGCGGTACATCGCGGCATCCGAAGCAGTGATCAGCCCCTTGAGAAATGACTCGCGATCGCCAGGTGTGGTGTCATCGAGACGGGCGCAGGCGGTGCCGATGCTGGCGGTGACTCCCGCGGTTGAAGCCGCGATTGCCCGGCACGTTCGGGCAGCCAACGCCTCAGAGTTGCAGGCCGCCGAAATGCCGGCCAAGAGGAATTCCTCACCACCACTTCGCGCCACCAGAGCCTGGTTGTCGGCAGCTGCCAGCATCGCCTGAGCGACCTGCACCAGCGCGTGATCGCCCGCGGCGTGACCGCGGTTGTCGTTGAGGGCTTTGAAATTGTCGAGATCAACCGACAACACCAGCAGATGCGCATCGTTGCCCCGGCGGGCCAGGATCATGCCCAATGCGTTGTGCTGAAATGCGCGCCGGTTGAGCAGGCCAGTTAGCGGATCGCGATCGGCGCGCAGCAGATCGCCCGCCAATGCTCGCACCAGGACTCGGATGGCCAACGGTAAGGCGATGTTGACCTCAACCACGAGCCATAAATCCACCCCCGCCAAAGCTGGGTGTCCGGATCTGGCCAGCAACACGGCCTCGTACAGAGCAACAGCGCTGGCCACCGCGAAGTTGTACAGCACGAACCCGGTCGTGTGAAAGAACGCGATGTATGCACCGAAGGTCGCGAAGGCAATGCATCCGATCAGGGCGGCCAGCGGATTAGGGTGCGCCAGACATGCCAGGGCGACGGCGGTATTACACGTCAGGGCGAAAGCAACCGACTGTGCGCGGGTCGGCCAGCGCCATATCCAGAGCAACACGCCCGCTAGCCCACCGGCCGCAGCGACGCACGTCATGGCGACCGGAACCGTTCCGCGCGGACCGTCTGAGCCTGCCAGCAGCGCGATGAGGCACAACACCATCGAGGCCGCAATTGATGCCATCAGAACCCGGGTGGCACCGCTCATTCCGCGCGCCGCCAGGTAACCGGAGAGCCAGCCATGTTGATCGGCCCGCCACCACCGGCTGAACATTGCGGTCATCGTTGACTCCCTACCGGTACCACCGATTATCGCCGTCGAGGGGCCCGCCACAGCACCACACCCCACCGTCGGCAATCTACGGCCCCCGCCCCCATCCGAGTGACGAAATCAACCCAATCCACCAGTTGGTAAAAGGTCCACCCGTCCGCGCTAGCGTGGAGGGGTGCCCTACGGAAGGTGTTGTGGCCGATGAGTCTGGTACAGGTGAAAGCGCCGCTGTATGCCGCGGTTTTTATCGCGATCTCATCGACGACAATCCCGTCGGCGGCCGCTGATCCTCAGCAGTTCCCCGACCTCAGCGGCTACACCGACGTCAACTACAAGGACTATTTGACCTACTCGGCGTACAGCACCTTAGGTGTGCAATTCGTAACCCCGGGCGGTTACCGGTGCCGGCCCAGCTATATCTCCAAAGCTGCGGCATCGCTGATGCAGTGTTGGGGTTCGCTGCCCGGTACAACGCACAATTCCGTCGGGCTGAGCTATCCGGGCGGACCGGACAAGGACGGAGCCAAGTTTGCCGATAAAGATTTATCGTCCATGGAGCAATACCAACGGATGGACGGCCCTGGCGAGTGGCATGACGGAACGGTCAGCCCGGACGCCTACAGGCCCCTTCCGCCACACAGCAAGGTGACCTACAACTTCGAAACATGCGGGGTGGACGAATCCATGACGGCATGCCTATTGCCAGCCCACCCGCCCGATCAAGGCCAGCCTCACGGTTTCGTCGTGTCACCAAATGGCAGCTGGACATTTTGACACCCACGCGGTGATGCGACAGTAATTGTCAAGAACTGTGGATTGGATTTGCGACGAGGTTGTCCCGGGTCTCGTGGAAGTTGAGGTGGCGGTCCCCCGCTTGATTCCTGCCGTGTGGTAGGTGTCGGGCGTTCCGCCAAAGAACACCAACAGCAAGGGGACCGCCGTGAAGAAGAGTAG
>NZ_JBKQQD010000403.1:0-7009 GCF_052144515.1 Mycobacterium sp.
CTACCCACAGTCCGCGCTGCACTCGAACGCGAAACCGCCGAACCTGTCGTGCACAATGACCAGGTGAGCGCAGCCTGATGCTCACCGGACCGCCACCGAAGTTCCACGGAACTCGGGACAACCTCCAACGATGACGATTCCAACGGGCAACATCGATCAATCAATACATTTCGGGATCGGGCCGCGTCTCTGGCCGAACCGTCGCCTCCGCGATTAGTCCCGGTTGCGGTGCGGCGTCAGTGATGACTGTTGGCGCGGCCGCCGTCATCGTCGGTCAAGCACCGTAGCTCGCGTCCCATTGAGCGTGGCCGGACAGTCGCGCGGCGCGGCGCGCGAGCGCGCCGAGGAGCTGCTGACCCGTGTCGGTTTGCAGGACCGAATGGCCCATCGTCCCGGTGATCTCAGCGGCGGGAAACAACAACGGGTCGCCGTGGCGCGCGCGATCGTCCTCGATCCGCCGCTGATTCTGGCTGACGAACCGACCGCACATCTCGACAACATCCAGGTCGAGGAGGGGCAGCTCTGCGACCGGAAAGACGGCCGATCATCGACCTCCCAGTGCGACGGCAGATTTGCATTCATCGATGAAAGGCCGGATGGGGCCCCGAGGCCGAAGCGCTGAACACGCAAAGCGGGCCAAAGTCATGGTCGGCTTCATCAACTGCAACACCCGCACCACGAAAACTCACAGATCCCCTGAACGAGGTGACCTCAATTCCGGTTGCGACGAAGGGCACGCCGCATTTGAGCATGATCGAAGCGCCGCGAGGAGGACGAACGCCGGTCATTTGAATGACTTTCGTCCCTATGTCCGTTGTGGCCAGCACCCGAACCATCAGAGGTGTCATACGACGAACCGAAAAGGATCATCATGCGCCAGGACTACGGCCTCGAGTCGGATTACTGCGCGCCGGCACCGACCGTCATCGCGAAGATTCCCATGGGCGGCCGGACGGGCGACGTCGTCATCAGTCCGGACAACTCCCGTGCGTATGTGGCCCGGAGCAACTCGATCGCGGTGATCAGCCGCCTCAACAACATCCTGGGCATTATTCCGATCAGCGGAGATCCGAAGGGCCTAACGATCAATGCCGACGGCAGCCGGCTCTATGTCACAAACCACGAAGGCTCCGTTTCAGTCGTCGACGTCGCCGACCACTGGATACGTGTTCTCCCCGGTGCTTCTAGTGCGCAGGAGGTCGTCACCGCAGATCGGGCCCTCATCTACACAGCACACAACGCAAAACATCATGGTCGTTGCACCAGCTGGATTTCCGTGAACGACACCGAAGGCGCCACGGTCGCAACCATTCCCGGTGTAGGCGGCTACGCAATCACCGACATCGCCGTGGACCCCAACGGCACCCGCGCGTACGCCGGATTGTCTGGATACAGCTCCTATTACCAGCACTGTACTGGCTTTGTCAGCATGATCGACACCGCGAGGTATGCCGTGATCGATGACATCGACATAGCTGTCTCGCCGGAGACCATCACGGTCAGCCCGGATGGGTCAACGATGTACGCGACGCACTACGACACCGAATTCGTGTCGGCGGTTGACCTTGCCACCCACTGTCTCACGACCATTGCGCTGCGTGACGCGCCACTTGCCTTGACGCTTACGCCAGACAGCTTGCAGGCGTATGTGACCAGTTGTTGCTCGCTGTCGGTCATTGACACGGTTACCAACGAAGCGGCGTGCATCACGGTCGGCGACCTGCCGCGAAGCGTGCAGATCAGTCCGGACGGCAAGCGAGCGTACGTCAGCAATTTCGGTGACCACAGCGTCTCGGTCATCGACACCGTCACCCAGTGCGTCGTCAACACCATCGACGTTGGCGGTCATCCCGAAGGGTTGGCGGTCAGCCCCGATGGCGGTCGTCTTTATGTCAGCGACTATTGGTCGGGCACCGTTACCGTGGCCTCGATCTAGCCGCAATCGGCGGTTAATTGAGGATCTACTGACGTTTTCGTGGGTCGATCTGAGCCGCTTCCGCTTCGCGCTCTGGGCGGCGCCAGCCCCTACGTGCGGGTCGATGGCAACGACTACTCGGTGCACCCGGTCGCGGTCGGTCGGCGCATCGAGATCACCGCCGACTTGGGGCGAGTCCAGATCTGGTGTCAGGGCAACCAAGTCGCCGATCACGCCCGGATCTGGGCCAAACACCAGACGATCAGTGATCCCGAGCATGTCGAAGCGGCCAAACTGCTGCGCCGCAAGCGGTTCGACATCATCGGACCGCCCACCCATGTCGAGGTCGAACAACGCTGCCTGGCCGACTACGACACCCTGCTGGGTCTTAACGGGCCGGTGGCGTGATGGCAACCAAGACCTCCAACGGCATGTCGCGGACACCGCCAGCACATCGTCGTAACCGGTCACGGCCACCACACCGTGGTGCGGTTCCCGAAACGCCGGGCACTTCTCACGAAGGTATTCGAAGTAAGGATACGGGTTCTCGACGACGGACCGGTCGCTGAAAAAGTCGATGCTATCGAAATCGGTCATGGTGTCCTTGACGGGTTCCGATGCGAACGGATACTAGCGGCTCCACCTGGCAGGATCGTGATGGAGGACCTGCCACGCCACCGCTACCAGGGGAAACGGCCCTCGTAGACTTCTCCTGGGGCCGTTTTCAGGCGGGAGGGGACAACTTTTGGGGACATTAGCGCCGCTGACTGGGTAAACCTCAACGCCCAGCTGCCTTGACTTTGGTTCAGGCGATCGTGTAGTCGCTGAGCGGGAAGGTCGAGCCTTCTCGCACCGCATTTGCCGTCGACGTCGGCCGCAACAGCGTTGTTCACCGCTAGGGTTGAAGTAGTACGACCGCGACGTGGCACAGTCGCCACGATTAAACACCGAGTCGTCCAGCAGTCGGGTCATCCGATCAAGAAAACGAGCGTTGGCCTCTTCGGTTACCTCAAAGGTGGTTGCGCCCCTGCGCTTGACCTCGCCGAACAGCCGGTCCATGTGCCGCATCTGGTATTCGATGGTGTTGAAGAAGGACAACCCGGAAAAGGCAAACGGACTGGCCAGGCTCAAGTAGTTGGGGAAGTACGGCATGGATACACCCTGGTAGGCCTGAAACCTGCTCTCGCGCCACCACTTTCCCAAGTTGCGGCCTTGACGGCCGATCACCTCGATGCCGGGAAGTTGGCGTCCCACAGGTCAAACCCGGTGGCCAGCACCAGAGTGTCAATGACTGCCTTGCGCCCATCGGCAGCGACGATACCGTCCTGCTCAATCCGCTCGATCCGGTTTGTCTCTAGGTGCACATGCGGTTTGGTAAAGGCGCGGTAATAGTCGTTGGACCAGGTGGGCCGCTTGCAGCCGAAGTCGTAGGCCGGTGTCGATTTGCGACGCAGTTCCTTGTCGCGGATCGACACGAATCGGTTGATCTTGGCCAGGTAGGCAGCGGCAATGTAGAGCCGCCGGAACTGCGGATAGTGCAGCACACTGACCGTGATCAGCTCGAAAATGATGTCGGTCACCCAGCGAAACACGCGCTGCATCAAGGGCAGGCGCGCGAACAGGCGTTGCATCACCGTGGGAATTGCGAAATCGATCTTGGGCACCACGTGAATCGGGGTGCGTTGGTAGACGGTCAGATCGGCGGCCTCTTTGGCCAGCTCAGGGACAAGTTGCACCGCGGTCGCCCCGGTCCCGATGATCGCGACACGACGCCGCGCAAAGCGGTAGCTATCGTCCCACGCGGCGGTGTGGACAACCTTGCCATCGAAGCTGGCGATACCGGGGATATCGGGAGTGTGCGGTTGGGACAGGAAGCCCGTTTGTGTGCTTGCCCGCACGCGTTGCCGGGCCGATGTGATCAAGATCGTCCTCTTCTGTGACCACTACGCCTCCAAGCGAACCCGCGGTCCGGTGCTGGGCCATCGGCGATTCCCTGATTGATATAGGTCGTAGCCTGATCAATGTCGTTACCGTCCTTGCTTTGCACACCCAAGGTGGGAATGGCGGAGCCCGACGCGGTAGCTGCACAACCCAGCGGCCGCAGGTTCGAATGCTGTCTCCGCTACCAGTGTCTCCGCTACCAGTGTCTCCGCCACCACTGTCTCCGCCACCAGCGGAAATGCCGTTTGTGAACGGACTTGTGAACCCGAGCGCGGCTCGTCGGGTCGTGTTCAACGATCCGCCCAACTCTGTGACGATCAAGAATGTCAAAATGACGTTGTGCTGACTCCGAAGTTAGCCTTCAAAGCGGCTGGAAGCCTGGTGAGCTCGCCGCCGCTGAAGGGCCGCTGACGTGCACGGGTTCGGCTTCCACACGCTGGCGTTGCTGACCGCCGTTGGTTTCGTCGGTCCGCCGCTGGCCGCAGTGCCGCGCTTGCGGATACCGGTGATCATCGGTGAGCTGATCGCGGGACTTGTCGTCGGCAAGACCGGTTTCGGCGTCGTCGATGGCGCCAACCCAACGTTTCAGTTGTTCGCGAATATCGGCTTCGCGCTGGTGATGTTTGTCGTGGGCTCCCATGTTCCGGTCCGCGACCCCGAGCTGCGCTCGGCGGTGCCGCGGGCATTGGCGCGGGCGGTTGTGATCGGTGCCGTCGCGGCGGCTCTCGGTGTTGGGCTGGCGGCTGGGTTCGGGACCGGCCACGCGGCGCTTTACGCGGTGCTGATGGCCTCGTCATCGGCGGCGCTGGCATTGCCGGTGATCGATTCGCTGCGGTTGCACGGACCGCAAGTGCTCTCCGTGACTGTGCAGATCGCCATTGCCGATGCCGCGTGTATTGTGTTGCTGCCGTTGGTGATCGACTTCCGGCGGGCGCCGATGGCAGCACTTGGTGGGCTGGTGATCGCGGGCTTCGCGGTGGTGCTCTTTGTGCTGCTGCGCGCGGTCGAGAGCAGGGGCTGGCGTCGGCGCATACACGACTATTCCGAGAAGCACCGGGTCGCGTTGGAATTGCGGACCAGCCTGCTCATCTTGTTCGCGCTGGCGGCGCTGGCCGTAAGCACCCACGTGTCGATCATGCTGGCGGGCTTCGCGTTGGGTTTGGTGATCGCCTTCGTTGGCGAACCGCGGCGGCTGGCACGTCAGCTATTCGGTATCACCGAGGGATTTTTCAGCCCGCTGTTCTTCGTCTGGCTGGGCGCCTCGCTGCAGGTACGCGAACTGGGTTCGCACCCGAAATTTATTCTGCTGGGAGTAGGCCTGGGGCTGGGTGCCGTGCTGGCGCATTGCGCGGGAAGGTTGCTCGGCCAGCCGCTGACACTTGCGGCCCTCTCGGCCGCGCAGCTCGGCGTGCCGGTGGCTGCGGCCACCATCGGCACCGAGGAACACCTCCTCGCCGCCGGCGAAGCGTCGGCGTTGATGTTCGGTGCCCTGTTGACGATCGCCTGCACATCGATCGCGGGCGCGTTGGCGGCGCGCGGCCAGAGCGCCGCAAAAGCGGATAAACCCGCCGTGACCGACAAGACCACGGGGACTTAGTTCAAGCTTTCACGTGTCCTTCGCGTGCTTGTTCGCCGCCGCTCAGCGAGAGACGTCGCATGGGCGCTCGTAAAGGCGATACTCGTGGCGTTCTGATATGGGGTGCGGGTTTGTCATCCCTGAAGGGGCGGGGCCCTGTCAACACGTTACCGACCAGCGGTTTTGTCGGCTTTCGGCCTCCGTGTAGACAGCGTCAGGCAAGGACCGGGGGTCAAGACGGAGCGCCCGAGTGCAGCGAGGACGAACGGTCTTGACGCCGGGCCGGCCTTGTGAAAGCTGTCGACGGATGCCGGAAGGGTGCGGCGGGACGATTGTGTAGTTGTGGGCCTTCTCCAAGCCGTGATGGTGCAGATACGTTGGGGCAGGGCCGGATTGGTCCGGCTGCCGGTCATCCCGTGGGCATGCTTTTCCCCCTACACACCGGCTCTGCAATCACCCGGAGTGCCGCCTTTCGGGCTGCGTCTGGCTCCACTGCCCGGCGTGCTGGGCCGCATCCGCGACGCCGTGCTGCGGCCCATCGCAATTGGCATGATGGAAAGGGCGGTATTGCCGGCGGGCAACAAGATTCGTGCGAGCGCCGGCGCGCCGCCGGTCGCTTCGGCGGACGAGTTCATGCGGCGGGCCCCGCTGATACTGGTGGCGAGCGGCAAGCCGTTCGAGTATCCGCAAACGGACTGGGGCGATGCCGTACAGATGATCGGTCCCTGCATGTTCGAACCGGCCATGGATGCCGTTCCCGACTGGCTCACGGCGATTGACCGGCCGGTCGTACTGGTCACCACGTCGTCGCAACAGCAGGCCGACGAAAAGCTCGTCAGGACCGCGATAGCCGCGCTCGCGAACGAACCCGTGCATGTCGTCGCGACACTGCCCGCCGGGCTACCGAGCGACATCGCACTGACACCGAACGCAACGGTGGTCCAGTTCGTTCCGCACGGCCCCGTGTTGGACCGCGCGGTGTGCGCGATAACCCACGGCGGTATGGGTGGAACCCAAAAGGCGCTTGCCCGAAACGTTCCGGTGTGCGTGGTGCCGTTTGGGCGGGACCAATTCGAGGTAGCGCGACGGGTCGAGGTGGCGCGTTGCGGAACTCGTCTGCCGGCTAAGAAGCTGACCGCGTCTCGGCTGTCCTCGAAGGTCCGACAGGCGATGACCATGACAGAGGGCGCACGGCGGGTCGCGGCGGGCTTCGCAGCGACCGGCGGCGTCGCTCGTGGCGCCGACCTGATCGAGCAACGCGTGCTCGGCAATGCGGCCAGCTTCAGTTCGTCAGCCAGCGCGAGCAGCTGACTGAATCACTCGCAGGAGTCCGACCAACCAAACGTGTCGGTGCAGATCACGCCGCGGAGTCGGTCTCGGTCAGCTCGTCGAGGTCGGGCAGCGGCCGACGGCAGATCTCCGCGGCCTCGTCGGCAGGCAGGCCGAACATGATCAGCACGTCGCGGGTGGCACGATCGGCCGCCTCGGTATCGCTGCGTTCGGGTTGGTCATGCAGCAGCTGGCCCAGCCCCAGCAGCGCGCCGCCTGCCACCGACAACGCGAGCTCAGGATCGTCC
>NZ_JBKQQD010000404.1:0-6216 GCF_052144515.1 Mycobacterium sp.
GGTGGGAACGGCCGACGCACTGTATTCGGCGGGTTTCGTACATGAAGGTATGAGGGGCACGACCGTGTCTCTCGAACCTCGAGGATCAGGAGAGCCACGTCATGGCGATCTGCGGATACTGCAACCATCCCGGCTACCACGCCCAGTTCATCCCGCCAGGAGCCGAACCGTCGCGGCGGTGCGGTGACTGCCCACGCTGCCGGCAGGAAGTGGACCAGCGGCCGGAACGGCGCCGGTAGCGAAGCGGCTGACCCCGGGACCGGTCGATCCTGCCCGGGCTCGGTCTCGCGGGCCGTGGCTGTCCGGGTGCGGCGATACGCTCCCGGCATGGCAACGGCTCATGTGAGCGCGGCATGAGCCTCACGCCCCAGGAAGTGATGAAGGTCGTCAACCGCTACATCGGGGTGGCCGGCGGCTACCTCGGTGACTTCTCGTACCGGACCCACGCGGAGTTCTACCCCGAGTACTGCGATCTCGACATCGACCCGAACAACTACGCCGGCACGACCCGGGAGCGGTTCATCGAGATCCTCTCGACACAGCCGCCACGCGACCAGGCGAAGATTCTGCGCGGCGTGATCGACCGCTTCAACGAGGACGGCAACCCCGCTCGCGCTCGACTCCGGCCCGAATTGGAGGCGTGGATCAACCGGCCGGAATCCGCGCCCGCGGTTGGCCTGGACACCCCAGAACACACCCGTGATGTGGTGCTGCGCGCGCTGGCCGACGCCGACGAACTGATCCGCACCAACGGGGCGACGAGCGCCGTCGACCGGATCCACACTGCGTTGCACGGCCACGTGCTCGCCCTCTGCGAGGCCGCGGGTATCGAAGCGGATCGCGAAACGACGACGAACCGTGCGCTCAAGCTGCTCCGACAAAGTCACCCTGCGCTGGCTGCCAGCGGCCCGCGCGCCGACGACATCACCAGAGTGCTCGGGGCGATAGCAACGGTGCTCGATTCCCTCAACCCGCTCCGGAACAACGCGAGCGTCGCGCACCCGAACGAGGAGCTGCTCGACGAACCCGAGGCGCACTTGGCGGTCAACGCCGCACGCACGGTGTTCGCGTTCCTCGACGCGAAGCTCGGCGCTACGAGCTGAACAGCCGCGCCGACCAGGCTGTGACTGTCGGCTCGAACCGCTCCGGCGCAAAGGACGCCTACCGCCGCCCCCGCTGCCACTGCCAGACGCCGTGATCGAGGTCCGTCGGCGACATGCCCATCTCTGCGGCCGCAGCGGTCAGGATCCGTAGGGCGAACCCGGTCGTGACGGCGAGACGGGGAATCTCCAGCGCGTCGGCGACGAAGCGGCAGATCATCCGGTCCGGCTTCACTCCCGGGATCCCGGCGAGCATCTGCACGTAGTGCCACGTGATCCCGGAGCGCTGGCCGGGCACGGCTCGCCACGCCGCCTCTACTACAGCCAAGCGCCCGGCGTCCTCGGCCGCCTCCCGCAGGCCGGCGGCGGTGTCGATCCCCTCGGCGGTGAGTGCGAGCGCTGCGTCCCGGATCGCGGCGGCCTTGAGTGGCGCGTCGACGTGCGTCGAGGTGCGGTTCCCGTTGCCGATCCGCTGCGCCCAACCGTCCGGGCCGCTCAGCTCGTCGAACGTGGTGAGGAGCTCGGGCACGCCGTCGGTGTTCGGGTCGCCTCCCTGTTCCCGGCGGTAGGCACGGTAGCGGGCGACGACCGACTCCACGCTGGAGTACGTGACGCCCGTCGACTGCACGGAATCGACCACGCAGAGGGCCAGGCCGTCGCGGTAGCCCGCCGGGGCCTTGGCGTCGCGGAACTGCGCGCAACGGTCGATCACGGCGTGCAGCTGCTCGGCAGTGTGTGACACGGGCGCAAGCGTCGCACAGGGCACCGGCGGAGCGGGTGCAACCGCGAGGAACCGGCCTCTGCGCCGTTGCTAATCCGCCACGGTTTGACTTTCACGCAGGCATTGTCGGGCTAAGACGCAGCACCTCCGCCACCGATAACACCCGATTATGTAGCAGCAGGCGCGAGAAGTGCAGCTGGTGCGCCACCTTGTGGTGGAGTACGGACAGCGCGGCCTGGTGAACACGTACTGGTAACCCGCCATATTCGATCCCGCCGTATTGCATCCCCTGCTGGATCGAAGCCGTCGGCTTACGGGGAGCGGGTCTGGCGATCAGCTCAGTCGTTGTGAAACTAGCTCGCCCCTAGTGGTACTGCCTGTCCTGTGGGCGTCCGTTGGTTTGCTGGCGACTCCGTCCGTCGATGTTGTCCGCGGGTCCCGGGGCTGTAGGCGCCACCGCGGGCAGTGACCATAGCGACGTGTTTGGCCTTCAAGCGCGCCGGGTTCGGTGCGTGCGCCGTCGACCATGTGCGCGTTCTCGCGTTGTCCGTCACGGCGTGCGGGAGGATGGGGGTGTGGCGAAGAAGAAGGGTCGGGATCTGCGGACCAAGCGGCACATCAAGGTTGATGATGCGGCGGCGGTGATCGCGGCGTTCCAGTCGTGGGCGAACCGACCGCCAGCAGGCAGCCCCGGGGCGCAGTGGGCTCAAGACGTGGCCGCAATGATCTTCGAGAAGTGGTCCGACAGTCCTGTGGTTTTGCGGGTCGACGACGAGTTCGCTGGGGCGCTGATTAACGCGAACACCGATGTGGAGCTAGTGCCGGACTGGTTGACACGGTTCCCGTTCGACGCTGTCGCGTACAGCCTTGCCACCCCGTTGTCACTGCACGACGGGCGTCGCATGTGTCACTACCTCGGAATGGTGGTGGCCGGCACGGTCAGTCAGTACCGGTACTTAAAAGGTTCGGGACCGACGCCTGCGGTGGGCAATCTGAAGCTTCGAAGCGCTGACGGTCGCGGCGTGTTGACGGGTTACACGAATATACCTGCAGCGCAGGGTGTCCGGTGCATGTGGGTGTATCAGGAGGAAGGTGATCCGAGCCCGCAACTGCAGAGCGTGACTTTCCCGCTCCGCGGCGATCTTGCAACAGCGACGACGCTCGCCGATCTGGTCACGGCGCAGATTCAAGGTGCGCATGAGGCGGGGAACTCCAATGGCGAGGAGTTACCGGTGCTCATCCCGTTGTCGTTGTCGTTGTTGCTGTACTCCGCGTCGGGTGATCCCGAAATCGACTGGCCGCCTGCGGAGCAGATTTCTCGACCGCAGCAGATCAGCTGCGCGGAAATCGGCAACCTGGGATGGCGGACCGGCGCATCGCTGCGGCAGTACCGCCGGCAAGCGGGCGAGCGCACGGGCGATATAGGCATTGCTGCATGGAGGCTCCCACCCCATATCCGTGTGGCCCATTGGCATCGGGTCCGCGTGGCCGAACGAGACGAAAGCGGCAACGTCATCGGAACCCGCCTTGGCGCCGAAGGCATCGATTGGCACTACGAACTGCGCTGGTACCCACCGACGCCGGTGAATGCCGACGGTGGTATCGCCCCTGCGGTTCGAGACTTGAACTAGTGGCCAACTAGCCATGATAGGTGAGTTTTCCGGCCCGGAGGCGAGACGCCGTGCAGCCTCGTGGGTCGCGTTACAGGCGTCTAAATATGGTGCAGTTCGGCGCATTTCATGATTAATTTGATGAACATAGCGTAGATTACCGGTAACCCGCCATATTCGATCTCGCCGTATTCGGCAGTGAAGCGCTATAGCGGCAAAGACGCCACCCTCCACGACGCACCGCCTGTCCGCTGCGGTCAGCCGGCCGTATCAGCAGCGGGGCCGCCAGGCGGTATCACTTGGTAGCTGTACCGCCACTCGACCTCGGTGTCATGCTCATCGCCGACCGGCCGTGATCCGTGGAGATGCAAAAAAGCGACCATGTCATCGTCGCCGACTTGAGCCTGAGCCTTCCGCTCCGCCAGCGCCCTTACTTGGGCCGGGCTCATCGTCTCGGGCGCCACGATGGTGTCGTGCCGCACGTTCGAGGCATCGGCCATAGCGCCAGGCTGCGGCAAGTGAGGGCTTCCGTTTCCCGACGACCCGCGCCCTCACACAACCGTGATCGACACGTGCTCGACCTGCGACGCAACCACCGCCACTCGCCGTTGACCATGCCGAACGCGCACCCAAGGCAACCGCGAGGACCAGTTGGCGGCGGCTTTCACTTGCTTGCCCGGCGTGACCAACTCTCCGGGGTGGGCGAGATATATTGTGCGACAACATGATACGGAGCAATTTACCGGTAACCCTCCGTATTCGATCTGGCAGTATTCGGTCGTGTCGGGAAACTGGGATGGGCTCCAGAATTGCCAAAGCGGTTGGTGCCCGATCGTCTTGGTTAGGTTCCCGGGGTGGCGTCGATGTCATCACTGTGCGGAGTTGCCGTCCTGTTTGCTGGTGGCGGCCGAAAGCCTTTGCAGCACTGGTTGGATAGGATCGGCGGTCAGGTAGATTCGGCGGCTGTTTTGGTCACGTAGCGGGCCCATGGCTGGGCTGCGATTTCGGCGTGGCGTTGGGTGGTGTTGTAGCTGTAGCCGAGGAGCTCGGCGACAAGGGGTGGTGGTGCCGCCACGACGAGGCTCTGCAAGGCGGTATTTCGTGCGCCAAGCAGATCGATGCCCAGTCGTCCAAGCCTTACCATGATTTCTTGGGGTTGACGATGCCGGCCGGGACGGACACTCGGAAATAGCCACGGGCTGGTTGCCAGTCCGCCTACCGTTCTGAGATGCGGTCGGCTGTCCATGTAGCTAGCGAGCATGTTTGCGAATGGTGGCGGTACGGGGATCGGCTCTTGCCCTAGCGAGATGCGCACGTCGTTTTCTGCGAACGTGATCGCCGATGTCTGGAGAGCCGCGACTTTGGTCACGGGCTGAGCGAACAGGAGCAGAAGGATTCCCGCGACACGGTACGACAGTGATTCGGAGTCACCGTCAAGGAGCTCTCGGAGCCATGCCAGACGCTGCTGTTGGGTGAGCGCGCGGCTGGGAGGGGGCTGCTGATGAGTGATCTTCACCGATTTGTTCAACTGGGCTTTCTTGGCCCAGGCAAGGAGGTTTCGGATCTTTCGTCTCGTGGTGGGTCCCGATGCCAGCCACTCGTCGACGTCTTGTTGCCGGCACCTGGCCAGGGTGCGGTGATGCGCGCTGTGCAGCCAGGTGAGGAACTTGATCGCCTCGGTGATCTCTTGTTTGGCGTATCGCGCGGCCGCAGCGGTGCTTTGTCCGGGAACCGATGTCTTGCGTAACCGACGCAGGTGATACCACGTGGCGAATCGCTCCGCCGGCGCACGCACGACCGGCTCGGTGACCCCCTCGAGTTTCGCGGTGAGCCAACGTTCAAACCAAGCCAGCGGTTCGTCGCGGGCAGCCAAGATACCGGCGTGTTCAAGCAGGCTGCGCAGATGGTTGGTCGCTTTGTCCGTGCCGGCTTCGTCAATGCCCTGATGAGTCAGTGGGATGTCCCCGGATGCCAATCCGGTCAGCAGTTCTTGGACCCTGGGCGAGCGCTTCCAGGTCAGGATGCTGGCGGGCCGCTCGACACCGCACAGTGCCTCGACGATTGGGGCCATGGCTTGAGGGCTGCGGGCGCCGTCGATCATCAACGCGGTTAGATCGTCGCGAAGGGCGCAACGGGCACAGGTTTTGCGACGGTAGAAATCGCCTTCGGCTCCGCACTGTCGACAGGTGAAGTCTCCGGGAATTCCTGCACACGACAAGCAGATTGGCTCGTGGTCGCCATCGGCGGCCAGGCCGGGAAGCACCCCATCGTGACCGCATCGCGGGCAGATTCCGCGGGTACGCATCGCTGCGTAGAAACAGCTGTAGCACAAGTCCTCACCGGGCCAGGACGCCCTGCGCTGGTTGGCCATCCGCTCACACCGGCTGCAGCGGAACTGCTCGCCGGTAACGCGCGGGCGGCCCCGTTTGGTGGAGCGCCGGTTGGGGCTAATCGTCATCGCTGATCACTTTGGCTCGGCGAGGACGCACCGCTTTGTTGAGCTCGACCACGTTGGGCCTCGGCGTTGCCGGCGAGCCGGCGGACGCTTTGCGCCGGCGGACGTCGGCCGCGGTCACGGTGACCAAGTCCTCAACACCGCAACCTAAGATATCGCACAGTGCGGCGATCATTTGAAGCGAAACCCGTTCGGGGCGTTGGTGAACCACGCGATACACCTGTGGCCGTGAAAGCTCGATCCCCCGTTCGACAAGAAGGGGAATCAGATCGGTACTGTTGTGCATCCCACGAGCGGCCATCAGCTCGGCCAACCGCCAGGTGTAGTCGA
>NZ_JBKQQD010000405.1:0-19616 GCF_052144515.1 Mycobacterium sp.
CCCACGCTCTGGTCGACCGTCTGACGGCCGGCGAGCCCTACGCGGTGGCGTTCGGCGGCCAGGGCAGCGCCTGGCTGGAGACCCTCGAAGAACTGGTGTCCTCGGCCGGGATCGAATCCGAGTTGGCAGCGCTGGCCGGCGAGGTGGAGCTGCTGCTGCAACCGGTGGCAAAAGAGCTGGTCGTGGTGCGTCCGATCGGCTTCGAGCCGCTGCAGTGGGTGCGTGCGCTAGCGGCCGAAGATCCGGTCCCGTCCGACAAGCACCTGACGTCTGCCGCTGTGTCGATACCTGGCGTGCTGCTCACTCAAATCGCGGCCGGCCGTGCCTTGGCTCGTCAGGGCATGGACTGGGTCGCCACGCCGCCTGTGGCCGTCGCGGGGCATTCGCAAGGTGTGCTCGCCGTCGAGGCGTTCAAGTCCGCAGGCGCGTGCGATGTCGAGCTGCTGGCCTCGGCCCAGCTGATCGGTGCGGCCGGGACGCTGGTGGCCCGCCGACGCGGCATCTCGGTGCTCGGCGACCGCCCGCCGATGGTGTCGGTGACCAACGCCGATCCCGAGCGCATCCGCCGGCTGCTCGACGAGTTCTCCCAGGACGTCCGCACCGTGCTGCCCCCGGTCTTGTCCATCCGCAACGGCCGGCGTTCGGTCGTCATCACCGGCACCCCCGAGCAACTGTCGCGTTTCGAGCTGTATTGCCGGCAGATCTCCGAGAAGGAAGAGGCCGACCGCAAGAACAAGGTCCGCGGCGGCGACGTCTTCGCACCGGTTTTCGACCCGGTGCGGGTGGAGGTGGGCTTTCACACACCGCGGCTGGCCGACGGTATAGATATCGTCGGCAGCTGGGCGGAGCAGGTGGGCCTCGACGTCGCGTTGGCCCGAAAGCTGACCGAGGCCATCCTGGTGGACGGTGTCGACTGGGTGGAAGAAATCACCCGGGTGCACGAGGCCGGCGCACGCTGGATTCTCGACCTGGGGCCCGGCGACATCCTGACCCGGCTGACCGCGCCGGTGATCCGCGGCCTCGGTGTGGGCATCGTGCCGGCCGCAACCCGCGGCGGTCAGCGCAACCTGTTCACCGTCGGGGCCACCCCTGAGGTGGCTCGGGCCTGGTCGAGCTACGCCCCGACCGTCGTTCGCCTGCCCGACGGCAGGGTCAAGCTCTCCACCAAGTTCACCCGGCTGACCGGGCGCTCGCCGATCCTGCTGGCGGGCATGACCCCCACCACCGTCGACGCCAAGATCGTCGCTGCGGCGGCCAACGCCGGGCACTGGGCCGAGCTGGCCGGCGGCGGGCAGGTCACCGAGGAGATCTTCGCTGACCGCGTCCAGCAACTGTCCGGGCTGCTCGACGAGGGCCGCACCTACCAGTTCAACGCGCTGTTCCTGGACCCCTACCTGTGGAAGCTGCAGGTCGGTGGCAAGCGGCTGGTGCAGAAGGCGCGCCAGTCCGGTGCGGCGATCGACGGCCTGGTGGTCAGCGCCGGCATCCCCGACCTCGAGGATGCGGTCGAACTGATCGGCGAGCTCAACGACATCGGCATCAGCCACGTGGTGTTCAAGCCGGGAACCATCGAGCAGATCCGCTCGGTGATCCGCATCGCGACCGAGGTGCCCACCAAGTCGGTGATCATGCACGTCGAGGGCGGGCGCGCCGGTGGCCACCACTCATGGGAGGACCTCGACGACCTGCTGCTGGCCACCTATTCGGAGTTGCGGTCGCGGCCCAACATCACCGTGTGCGTCGGCGGCGGCATCGGCACCCCGGAACGGGCGGCCGACTATCTGTCCGGGCGCTGGGCGCAGGCGTACGGCTTCCCGTCGATGCCGATCGACGGCATCCTGGTCGGCACCGCCGCGATGGCCACGCTGGAGTCCACCACGTCGCCGTCGGTCAAAAAGATGCTGGTCGAAACCCAGGGCACCGACCTGTGGATCAGTGCCGGAAAAGCCCAGGGCGGCATGGCTTCCAGCCGTAGCCAGCTGGGCGCGGACATTCATGAGATCGACAACACCGCGTCGCGCTGCGGCCGGCTGCTCGACGAGGTCGCCGGCGACGCCGAGGCGGTCGCCGAGCGCCGCGACGAGATCATCACCGCGATGGCCAACACCGCCAAGCCCTACTTCGGCGACGTCGGGGAGATGACCTACCTGCAGTGGCTGCGACGCTATGTCGAGCTGACGATCGGCGAGGGCGACTCGACGGCCGACACCGCATCGCCGGGCAGCCCGTGGCTGGCCGACACCTGGCGCGACCGCTTCCAAGAGATGCTGAAGCGCGCCGAAGCCCGTTTGCACCCAAAGGATTTCGGCCCGATCGAGACGCTGTTCGACGATATTCCGTTGCTGGAGAACCCCGACGCCGCGATCGACCTGCTGCTGAACAGTTACCCGGACGCCGAGACCGTACAACTGCATCCGGCCGACGTGCCCTTCTTCGTCACGCTGTGCAAGACATTGGGCAAGCCGGTGAACTTCGTGCCGGTGATCGATAAGGACGTGCGGCGCTGGTGGCGCAGCGACTCGCTGTGGCAGGCGCACGACGCCCGCTACGACGCCGACCAGGTGTGCATCATCCCCGGTACGGCGGCGGTGGCCGGCATCACCCGGATGGACGAGCCCGTCGGCGACCTGCTGGACCGCTTCGAGCAGGCCGCCATCGATGAGGTACTGGCCGCCGGAACCGAGCCGCGCGAGGTCACCTCGCGTCGGCGGGGTCGCCCCGATGTGACCGGACCGCTGGCCGTCGTGCTCGACGCGCCCGACGTGGTCTGGGCTGGCCGCACCGCGACCAACCCGGTGCACCGGATCGCCGACTCCGCCGACTGGCAGGTGCACGAAGGACCTGAAAGTCAGCGCGCCACGCACTCTTCCACGGGAGCCCGGCTGCAGGTGAGCGTCGACGACCGGGTGGTGCTCAGCGTCCCGGTGTCGGGCACCTGGGTCGACATCCCATTCACCCTGCCCGCCAACGCCATTGACGGTGGCGCTCCGGTGGTTTCGACCGAGGACGCCGCCACGGCCATGCGCGCGGTGCTGGCGATCGCCGCCGGTGTCGACGGGCCGGAACACCTGCCCCCGGTTCAGGACGGGACGGCGACCGTGACCGTGGACTGGGACCCCGAGCAGGTGGCCGACCACACCGGGGTCACGGCCACCTTCGGCGAGCCGCTGGCGCCCAGCCTCACCACCGTCCCCGACGCGCTCGTCGGTCCATGCTGGCCCGCGGTTTTCGCCGCGATCGGTTCGGCCGTCACCGATGCTGGGGTCCCGGTGGTCGAGGGCCTGCTGAGCCTGGTGCACCTGGATCACGCTGCCCGCATGGTAGGCAAGCTGCCCGCCGTCCCGGCCCAATTGCACATCACCGCAACGGCTTCGGACGCCGCCGACACCGACATGGGCCGCGTTGTGCCGGTGTCCGTGACGGTCACTGGTCCCGACGGCACTGCGATAGCCCACTTCGACGAGCGGTTCGCGATCCTTGGCCGCACCGGTGCGGCGGAACTCACCGACCCAGCGCGGGCCGGTGGCGCCGTGTCCGAGAACGCGACCGACACACCGCGTCGTCGTCGCCGCGACGTCACGCTGACCGCGCCGGTCGACATGCGCCCGTTCGCCGTGGTGTCCGGTGACCACAACCCCATTCACACCGACCGTGCCGCCGCGCTGCTGGCTGGTCTGGAATCGCCCATCGTGCATGGCATGTGGCTGTCGGCCGCCGCGCAGCACGCGGTCACGGCCACCGACGGCCAGGCCCGGCCACCGGCCCGGCTGGTCGGCTGGACGGCACGATTCCTGGGCATGGTGCGCCCCGGCGACGAGGTGGACTTCCGTGTTGAGCGCGTCGGAATCGACCAGGGCGCAGAGGTTTTGGAGGTAGCCGCCCGCATCGGTTCGGATCTGGTGATGTCGGCGACCGCCCGGCTGGCTTCGCCCATGACGGTCTACGCGTTCCCTGGCCAGGGCATCCAGCACAAGGGCATGGGCATGGACGTCCGGGCCCGCTCCAAAGCTGCCCGCAAGGTGTGGGACCGTGCCGACAAATTCACGCGCGACACACTGGGCTTCTCGGTGCTGCACGTGGTCCGCGACAACCCGACCAGCATCATCGCCAGCGCTGTGCACTACCACCACCCCGAAGGCGTGCTGTTTTTGACACAGTTCACCCAGGTGGCGATGGCGACCGTGGCGGCCGCACAGGTCGCTGAGATGCGTGAGCAGGGCGCCTTCGTCGACGGTGCCATCGCCTGCGGCCATTCGGTCGGCGAGTACACCGCGCTGGCCTGCGTCACGGGTGTCTTCGAACTCGAGGCGCTGTTGGAGGCGGTGTTCCACCGTGGGTCGAAGATGCACGACATCGTGCCGCGCGACGAGTTGGGCCGCTCGAACTACCGGTTGGCGGCGATCCGGCCCTCGCAGATCGACCTGCCTGACGACGAGGTCCCGGCATTCGTCGCAAACATCGCCGCGAATACTGGTGAGTTTCTTGAGATCGTCAATTACAACCTGCGTGGCTCGCAGTACGCGATCGCCGGCACGGTGCGTGGCCTGGAAGCGCTGGAAGCCGAGGTCGAGCGACGCCGTGAACTCAGCGGCGGCCGGCGCTCGTTCATCCTGGTGCCGGGCATCGACGTGCCGTTCCACTCGCGGGTCTTGCGGGTCGGTGTCGCCGAGTTCCGCCGATCGCTGGAGCGGCTGGTGCCGCGCGATAAGGATCCCGACCTGATCGTCGGCCGCTACATTCCCAACCTGGTGCCGCGCCCGTTCACGATGGACCGCGACTTCATCCAGGAGATCCGCGACCTGGTGCCGGCCGAACCGCTCGACGAGATCCTCGCCGACTACGACACGTGGCGTCGCGAGCGGCCGCGGGAGATGGTGCGCACGGTCTTCATCGAGCTGTTGGCTTGGCAGTTCGCCAGCCCGGTGCGCTGGATCGAGACCCAGGATCTGTTGTTCACCGAAGAGGCCGCGGGCGGCCTCGGTGTGGAGCGGTTCGTCGAGATCGGTGTGAAGGCATCGCCGACCGTGGCGGGCCTTGCCACCAACACCCTCAAGTTGCCCGAATATGCCCACAGCACAGTGGAAGTGCTCAATGCCGAGCGCGATGCCGCGGTGTTGTTCGCCACCGACACAGACCCCGAGCCCAAGCCCGAGGATGAGGAGCCCGCGGCGGAGGCCGAAGTGGTGCAGGAAGCCGCCGCGGTGGTGCCCGCGCCGGCCCCCGCCGCCGCACCCTCCGGGGGCCCGCGCCCCGACGACCTCGCGTTCGACGCCGCCGATGCCACCCTGGCGCTGATCGCGCTGTCGGCCAAGATGCGCATCGACCAGATCGAGGAGCTGGATTCCATCGAGTCCATCACCGACGGCGCGTCGTCGCGGCGCAACCAGTTGCTGGTGGACTTGGGCTCCGAGCTGAACCTGGGCGCCATCGACGGGGCCGCAGAGGCCGACCTGGCCGGGTTGCGGTCGCAGGTGACCAAGCTGGCCCGCACCTACAAGCCTTACGGCCCAGTGCTTTCCGATGCGATCAACGACCAGTTGCGCACGGTGCTCGGGCCTTCGGGCAAGCGGCCCGGCGCCATCGCCGAGCGGGTCAAGAAGGCCTGGGAGCTGAGCGAGGGTTGGGCCAAGCACATCACGGTCGAGGTCGCGCTGGGTACCCGCGAGGGCACCAGCGTTCGCGGCGGTGCCCTGGGCAACCTGCACGAGGGGGCGCTGGCCGACGCCGCGTCCGTCGACAAGGTCGTTGACGCCGCGGTGGCTTCGGTCGCCGCGCGCCAAGGCATTTCGGTGGCCCTGCCGTCCGCCGGCGGTGGCGGCGGCGCGACCGTAGACGCGGCCGCGCTGAGCGAGTTCACCGATCAGATCACCGGGCGCGACGGTGTGCTCGCTTCGGCGGCCCGGCTGGTGCTGGGTCAGCTGGGGCTGGACGACCCGGTCACCGCGTCGCCGGCGGCCACCGATGCCGAGCTCATCGACCTGGTCACCGCCGAATTGGGCGCGGACTGGCCACGTTTGGTGGCGCCGGTCTTCGATGCCAAGAAGGCCGTCGTCTTCGACGACCGCTGGGCCAGCGCCCGCGAGGATCTGGTCAAGCTCTGGCTGACCGACGAGGGCGACATCGACGCCGACTGGGTGCGCCTGTCGGAGAGGTTCGAGGGCGCCGGTCACGTCGTCGCGACGCAGGCGACCTGGTGGCAGGGTAAGGCGCTGGCGGCGGGCCGTCAGATCCACGCATCGCTCTATGGCCGCATCGCCGCAGGGGCCGAGAACCCGGACGCCGGTCCGTACAGCAGCGAAATCGCCGTGGTGACAGGCGCTTCGAAGGGTTCGATCGCGGCGTCGGTAGTCGCACGGCTGCTCGACGGCGGCGCAACGGTCATCGCGACGACATCCAAGCTCGACGGCGAGCGACTCGCGTTCTACCGCTCGCTGTATCGCGACCACGCCCGGTACGGCGGCGCGCTGTGGGTGGTCGCGGCCAATATGGCGTCCTACTCCGACATCGACGCACTGGTCGAGTGGATCGGTAACGAGCAGAGCGAAAGCCTTGGGCCGCAGTCGATTCACATCAAGGACGCGCAGACCCCGACGTTGCTGTTCCCGTTCGCGGCACCGCGTGTTGTCGGTGACCTGTCGGAGGCGGGCTCGCGCGCCGAGATGGAGATGAAGGTGCTGTTGTGGGCCGTGCAGCGGCTGATCGGCGGCTTGTCGACGATTGGCGCCGAACGTGACATCGCGTCGCGGTTGCACGTGGTGCTGCCCGGTTCGCCCAACCGCGGAATGTTCGGCGGTGACGGCGCTTACGGCGAAGCCAAGTCGGCGCTGGACGCCGTCGTGAGCCGCTGGCACGCCGAGTCGTCCTGGGCGGCCCGGGTCAGCCTGGCGCACGCGCTGATCGGCTGGACCCGCGGCACCGGACTGATGGGCCACAACGACGCCATCGTGTCCGCCGTGGAAGAGGCCGGTGTCACCACCTACTCGACCGAAGAGATGGCAACGATGCTGCTGGATCTGTGCGACGTGGAGTCCAAGGTGGCCGCGGCCCTCGCGCCGATCAAGGCAGACCTGACCGGTGGGCTTGGCGACGCTAACCTCGACATGGCCGAGCTGGCCGCCAAAGCCCGTGAGGAGATGTCGGCGACAGCCGCAGAAAGCGGGGCCGACGACCCTCCGGCCGAGGGAATCATTGACGCGCTGCCCTCACCGCCGCGCGGATACACGCCGGCACCACCTCCGGAGTGGGCTGACCTCGACGTCGACCCTGCCGACTTGGTGGTGATCGTCGGGGGCGCCGAAATCGGCCCGTACGGCTCGTCGCGCACCCGCTTCGAGATGGAGGTCGACAACGAACTGTCGGCGGCCGGCGTGTTAGAGCTGGCCTGGACCACGGGGCTGATCCGCTGGGAGGACGATCCCCAACCGGGTTGGTACGATTCGCAATCCGGCGAGTTGGTCGACGAGTCCGAGCTGGTCGAGCGCTACCACGACACCGTGGTGGAGCGGTGCGGTATCCGCGAGTTCGTCGACGACGGCGCGATCGACCCCGACCACGCCTCCCCGCTGCTGGTGTCGGTGTTCCTGGACAAGGACTTTGCGTTCGTGGTGTCGTCTGAGGCGGACGCCCGCGCCTTCGTGGAGTTCGACCCGGAGCACACGGTCACCCGGCCGGTGCCCGACTCGAGCGACTGGCAGGTCATCCGCAAGGCCGGCACCGAGATCCGGGTGCCGCGAAAGACCAAGCTGTCCCGCGTCGTTGGCGGCCAGGTCCCGACCGGGTTCGACCCGATGGTGTGGGGCATCAGCCCGGACATGGCCAGTTCCATCGACCGGTTGGCGGTCTGGAACATCGTGGCGACCGTCGACGCGTTCCTCACCGCTGGTTTCAGCCCGGCCGAGGTGATGCGGTATGTGCACCCGGGTTTGGTGGCCAACACCATGGGCACCGGCATGGGTGGTGCCACCTCGATGCAGACCATGTATCACGGAAACCTGTTGGGCCGTAACAAGCCAAACGACATATTCCAGGAAGTGTTGCCGAATATCGTTGCCGCGCATGTGGTTCAGTCCTACATCGGCAGCTATGGCGCGATGATCCACCCGGTCGCCGCGTGCGCGACGGCCGCGGTGTCGGTCGAGGAGGGCGTCGACAAGATCCGGCTGGGCAAGGCCGAAATGGTGGTGGCTGGCGGCATCGACGACCTGACCCTGGAGGGCATCATAGGCTTCGGTGACATGGCGGCCACCGCCGACACCGCAATGATGCGCGGCCGCGGGATACACGACTCGAAGTTCTCGCGGCCCAACGACCGGCGCCGGCTGGGCTTCGTCGAGGCTCAGGGGGGCGGCACCATCCTGCTGGCGCGCGGCGACCTGGCGCTCAAGATGGGTCTGCCGGTGTTCGCGGTCGTAGCCTTCGCGCAGTCCTTCGGCGACGGTGTGCACACCTCGATCCCGGCCCCGGGCCTGGGCGCGCTGGGCGCCGGGCGCGGCGGCAAGGACTCGCCGCTGGCGCGGGCGCTGACCAAGCTGGGGGTGGGCGCCGACGACGTCGCGGTGATCTCCAAGCACGACACCTCGACGTTGGCCAACGATCCCAACGAGACCGAGCTGCACGAGCGACTGGCGGACTCACTGGGCCGCTCCGAGGGTGCTCCGCTGTTCGTGGTCTCGCAGAAGAGCCTCACCGGTCACGCCAAGGGCGGCGCGGCGGTCTTCCAGATGATGGGGTTGTGCCAGATGCTGCGCGATGGGGTGATCCCGCCAAACCGCAGCCTGGACTGCGTCGACGACGAACTGGCCGGCTCGGCACACTTCGTGTGGGTCCGCGACACCCTGCGGCTCGGCGGGAAGTTCCCGCTAAAGGCCGGGATGCTGACCAGTCTCGGGTTCGGCCACGTGTCCGGCTTGGTCGCGTTGGTGCACCCGCAGGCGTTCGTCGCCGCGCTGGAACCAGAGCAGCGCGCGGACTACCAGCGGCGAGCTGAGGCCCGTCTGCTGGCCGGGCAGCGCCGGCTTGCCTCGGCCATCGCCGGCGGTGCCCCGATGTACGAGCGGCCGGCCGACCGTCGCTTCGACCATGAGGCGCCGGAAAAGCGGCAGGAGTCGGCGATGCTGCTGGATCCGACCGCTCGGCTCGGTGACGGCTTGATCTACGGGGCCTACGAGGTCTCTGCCGGATGAATTTGGCCATCCGTTAACCTGGCCGTCCATGGGCATCGTCGGAGTGGGGATCGACCTCGTCTCCATTCCTGATTTCGCCGAGCAGGTCGATCAACCGGGAACTGCGTTCTCGGAGACCTTCACCCCCGGTGAGCGTCGCGACGCCTCGGACAAGAGTTCGTCGGCGGCGCGTCACCTGGCCGCCCGCTGGGCCGCCAAGGAGGCGGTGATCAAGGCCAGGTCGGGATCGCGGTTCGCCCAGCGGCCCGTGCTGCGGGAGGACATCCACCGCGACATCGAGGTGGTCACCGACATGTGGGGACGGCCCCGAGTCCGGCTGACCGGGGCCATCGCCAAGCATCTGGCGGACGTGACGATCCACGTGTCCCTGTGCCACGAGGGAGATACCGCCGCCGCGGTGGCCATCCTCGAAACCCCCTAGTAGGGGGCCACGCTCGGTCGCGGCAGTGGCGGGGCGGCAGGTGCCGGCCGGGGTAGGGTGCCCGCGCCGGTGATCACGCGGTCAAGTTCGACGAGTTCGCTCGAGACCCGGGACATCTGCCGGGACAAGGCGTCGAATTCTTCGGAAAGGCGACTTATAACGGCACGGTCAGCACGGTGCGATTCGGTCATGGCGGCCACGATGCCGGGCGACGCGGAGGCCGACAGCACCAGCACCCGTGAGGACGGCGAGACCGCCCTTCCGTCGTGGCCTGCACACCGGTGCCGTCCGCAAGCTGCATGTCCATCAGCACCACATCGGGCTTGACCACGGCGGCTCGACGTCGCGCCGCGGCCACGCCATCGGCGGTGGCCACCACGTCGAACCCGTCGTCGGCGAGGTCACGGGCGACCGCGTCACGCCAGATCGGATGGTCGTCGACGACCATCACCGTGGGCAGGGCCTTATCAGTCATAGTCAGCCATGTTTTCTATTTTGACGCGGCACGCACAGCTCCCACTCGGTGCCTTCGCCGATATCGGTGCGCAGTTGTGCGGTGCCGCCCAGCGACGCCAGCCTGCCCACGATTGACTTCGAGATGCCGAGGCGGCCGGCCGGGATGCCCACGCCGTCGTCGCGAACGCTCACCGCGACCGAATCGCAAAGGTCTTCCAATAGCACGAACGCGTGGGCGTCCGGACCCGCGTGCGAGCGCACGTTGTCGAGGGCATTGCCCACCGCGGCGTCCAGCTCGGCGGCCACCCGCCGTTCCAGTCTTACCGCGGTTCCGGGCAGACTCATGGACACGCGGTCGGACTCCCGGCGGCGAAGCAGGCTGCGTAGGTCGATGGCCTTGTCTCCGTCGTGGTCAATGGTGGTGGACGACAGCCATCGTCGTAGCGCACGTTCCTGTTCGCTCGCCAAATCCGCCAGACCGGATGTGGCACCCCCGATTTCGTGACCCCGCTTGGCGACCAGCGCCAGCACCTGGATGACACCGTCATGGACTTGCCGGGACAGCCGCTCGCGTTCCTCGAGGGCGGCGGATAGTTGCGCAGCTCGTTGCAACTCGTCGTGTGCGTGTCGGGCGGTGCGGGCGGCCATGCCGATCGCCAAGCCGATCGCGAGCTCGATGATGATGGTGGCGTTGTGCCCGAGGTTGACACTGAAGTAGTTCTTGACGGCGAAATTGGTGGCCATCACCGCCACGCCCGTCAACATCCCCCCGGCCGGGCCGAACTGAAGCGCCGCCGAAATCGTGGGATTGCTGGCCCACAACGTTGTCGGCCAGGTCTGGTTGTCGGCCGCCCAATGCGGAGACGCGACGACTTTGTTCGACCACATGAGCAGGACCACGATGACGAGCTCGGCGATCACCTAGGCCGGCCGCCGACCGAACCCGCGCAGGTAGGCGATCGCGCAGGCCGCGCTCCAGCCGATCAGCACACCGAACAGCACCCAACCCAGCGCGGGCCGGCGCAGATCCGAATTGATCGCGATCTGAAACCCCAGCGCGTACACGCAGCTCAGCAGCCGAACACCTGTGCCGCCCGCCAGAGCGGCGTGGTCGGGTCAGGCCCGTGATTCGCCGCGAGGTCAACCATAGGAGCCCAGCTTAGTTAGCCTGAAAACCATGACTGATCTGGTTGAGCGGGTCCGCGATGTGTTGCCTTCGGTGCGTCGCGATCTCGAGGACTTGGTGCGGATCGAATCGGTGTGGGCCGACCCCGGGCGGCGCGACGAGGTACACCGCAGCGCGCAGTCGGTCGTAGAACTGTTGTCGCAGGCGGGTTTTGACGATGTGCGCATCGTCAGCGAGGGCGGTGCGCCGGCGGTCATCGCCCGGTATCCGGCGCCACCCTGTGCGCCCACCGTGCTGTTGTATGCCCACCACGACGTGCAGCCCGAAGGCGATCGTGGTCAGTGGATGTCGCCGCCTTTCGAGCCGACGGAGCGCGGTGGGCGACTCTACGGTCGCGGTAGCGCCGATGACAAGGCCGGTATCGCAACACATTTGGCGGCGTTCCAGGCGCACGGCGGCCGACCGCCGGTGGGCGTGACGGTCTTTATCGAAGGCGAAGAGGAATCCGGGTCGCCGTCACTGGGCCGGTTGCTCGCCGCCCACCGCGACGCATTGGCCGCCGACGTGATCGTCATCGCCGACTCGGACAACTGGAGCACCGAGATCCCGGCGCTGACGGTATCGCTGCGCGGGATGGTCGACTGCGTGGTCGAGGTCGCCACGCTGGACCACGGGCTGCACTCCGGCTTGTGGGGCGGAGTGATCCCCGACGCACTGAGCGTGCTGGTGCGGCTGCTCGCCAGCCTGCACGACGACGACGGCAACGTGGCCGTGGCGGGCCTGCACGAAACGAAGGCAGCCGCATTGAACTACCCGGATTACCCGTCCGAGCGGGTACGCGCCGATGCCGGGCTGTTGGACGGGGTGTCCGAAATCGGCTCCGGTTCGGTGCCACAGCGGCTCTGGTCCAAACCGGCGATCAGCGTGATCGGCATCGACACCACATCGGTTGCGGCAGCATCCAATACACTCATCCCGCGGGCCCGCGCCAAGATCAGCATGCGGGTTGCGCCCGGCGGCGACGCCAAGGCCCACCTGGATGCGTTGACCACTCATCTGCAGCGGCACGTGCCGTGGGGTGCGCAGGTCACTGTCACCCGCGGCGAGGTCGGCGAGCCGTATGCCATCGAGGCCTGCGGCCCGGTCTATGACGCCGCGCGGGCGGCGTTTCGGCAGGCGTGGGGCGCTGACCCCATCGACATGGGGATGGGCGGCTCGATCCCGTTTATCGCCGAGTTCGCCGCCGCGTTTCCGCAGGCGAAGATCCTCGTCACCGGAGTGGAAGACCCCGCAACACAGGCGCACAGCGTCAACGAGAGCCTGGATCTGGGTGTCCTGGAACGCGCAGCGGTAGCCGAAGCGCTGCTGCTGGCCAACCTGGCCTGATCGCCTACACCGACAGGTCGCGGCGCAGCTTGGCCACATGACCGGTGGCCTTGACGTTGTATTGCGCGACCGCGATTTTGCCTTTTTCGTCGACGACGAATGTCGAGCGGATGACACCCTGGACGGTCTTGCCGTACATCTGCTTTTCCCCATAGGCGCCCCAGGCGGTCAGCACCTTGCGGTCGGGATCGGACAGCAGCGGGAACCTCAGCCCTTCCGCGTCACGGAATTTCGCCAGCTTCTCCGGCTTGTCGGGGGAGATGCCGACGACATCGAGGCCGGCGTCGTTGAGGTCGTGCAGGTTGTCGCGAAAATCGCAGGCCTGTTTTGTGCATCCCGGCGTCGAGGCCGCCGGATAGAAGTAGACGACGACACGGCGCCCCTTGTAGTCGGACAGCGACACCTTCTTGCCATCGGCGTCGGGCAGGCTGAACGCAGGCGCCTTGTCACCGGGCGCCAGCCGCGTGGTCTCGGTCAACGTGCTTCCCCTTTCGGCTCACCGGAGCGTCGGCACTAGGGTAGTCCCTCAGGTGCAGGAGGCCGACTGGGGGATTTGGAGGACAGACACGTGGCGGACCGGGATCCCGACACCATCAAGCAGGACATCGACGTCGCCCGCGAACAGCTCGCGGCCACCGTCGACTCACTTGCTGAGCGCGCCAACCCGCGTCGCCTCGCCGACGATCTCAAGGCCCGGGTCATCGAGTTCGTCAGAAAACCCGTGGTGACGGCGTCGCTGGCCGGGGTCGGAGCCCTCGTCGTCGTGGTCGTGGTGCACCGGGTCAGGAATCGCTGACGGCACCCGCGCTGCGGTGGACGTGTATCGGTAGGTCATCCGCCCACGGCTGCGCGTCGGCCATATCGGCGACGTTTACGTAGCCCCGCTCGAACTCGCCGGTCGCCGCGTCGACGAGCCGGTACTCCTGGGTCTGTTTGTGGAGGGGTTGCGCGTCGAGAATCACCACCCGCACCTCGCCAGGCTCGAAACCGCACCGCTCCTGTAGCGCCTCGATCAGGCACTCGTTGTGCAGATGCCCGTCGCCGAAGTTCCAGCCGAGAACCACCGCGCAGAGAGTCTCGCCCTCGCACAGGTTGTAGTTGTCCTCGTTGTAGCCGGCCAGCGCACGGTGCACCAGGGTGTACAGCGCGCGGCCGTGGGTGTTCATCCCGCGGAACGCGAAGGCAAGGTGCAACGGGACCAGGGTCTCTCCTTTGTTTTTGTACAACCGCTCGAGCTGTAGGTGCTGCAGCGGGCCGAGCGCGCGCGAACCGATACGGAACTTCTCGTCGACCGACGGTTTGACGCACCACACTGTGGTGTCCCAGTTGCCGGCGTAGTAGCGCATGCCGGGCAGGAAGGAAACCTTGCGCGGGTAGAGGTTTCCGATCACGACGGTTCCGGCGACGACCACGAACAGCACGGCAATCGGCACCGGGTTGGTGACATCCGACAATCCCAACTGTGCGTGCGCGACAAACAGCCAGAGCACCCCGACGATCATGAACACGTTCCACTCCAGGGGCACACCCATCGGGAACGCCAGCAGGATGTTCAGGTGGAACACGATCATCACGAATGCGGCGATGGCCGTCGGCCAGCCACCGTGGGAGAAGAACAGCACCAGGGGCACCAGACCCTCCACCGCGGTGGAGAAGTGGGCGATGAAACCGGCCAACCCGCTGGGCCGCAGGTCGTCCGGATAGCGCTTGAACATTGACCGCTTGAGCGGCCCCGACGGGATGAACGGGTTGTTGGCCAGCATCGTCGAGATCACGAACGGAAAGTGCCGGTTGAGCTTCGAGGTCGCCGCGCCCAGCCAGATCACCATGAACACCACCTTGGCCCCGACGACGATGTCCGCTCCGGAGAACAGGAACACCAGGGCTAATGGCGCGTACACCTCGCCGCGGGCGGCCAGGAAGATGATCTTGTCGCGCAGGCCGAGCACGGCCAGGACCGACAGGATTGCGACGGTGTGCCAGTGCGGCAGCACGCCGATCTCCGTGTGCAGAGCGGGTATTGGCCCGCTGCCGTCGGACACCAGCGCGATCGCGAGCAACACGACAAGGACGCCGTAGAGCAGCGCGTCGAACGGGGTTCTGTTGCTGCCCTTGGTCATCGGCACCCGGCCCGGCCAGGGTGGCAACCGGATGGTGCCGGGCCGCAGCCAGTACAGGATCGAACCCATCGGTGGGAAGTAGCGACCGGCCAGCGGCCCGAAGCAGCAACCCAGACCGACGACTTCGAACAACATCGTGTAGAGCACGGCCTTCTGGAACACGATTGGTTCCGTCCACCACGCGGCGACATCGGAGAAGCCGCCTATACCCCTCGTGGACCACGCGAACAGCCAGCCGCCGAGGATGTACAGCGCGATCTTCACGCCGTACATCACATGCATGATCAGCGGGGTGCCGAACCCGTTCTCGGCGATGTGGCGTGCCATCGGCACGATCCGCTCGGCGCGCGTGCCCTTGCTCCACTCGGCCATGTCGACGACGGGCAGGTTGGGCTGGATGAAACCCATTGCAGCTCCTTCGACAAACCTGGTCTGACGGTGCCTGGTGGCGGTGACGAAAGAAACTACCCGCACCGACCACTAGTGCGGAGCCATATGACCCGGACACAAACAGGCCACAAATAATGTGCATAGGCGCGAAGAGCCCGCGCGCGGTCGCCGGCTGCTACGAAACTCTCTGCAGCAGCGCGGATTCAGGCAGCGCGGGCTCACCGTGATGACGCGGCTTATGCACGCTTGCGGGATCGCTATCGCGACATGGCGAAAACGCTTGACTTCGAGGGGCATATCGCGTGGGCCGAAGCGATGCCGTGACGGGCCGCAAGACCTGGCGACCTCCATCGACAGGCTGGAGATCAGAAAAGTGAATTTGGCGATACTTCTACGATCCTTCATCACAAAGTGCCAGGGTTGTCGGAGATCCAATCTGCCGATGAGAGATCCCAAATTTGTCGCTAAGAGATCGGGTAAACAGGTGAACAATGCATTAGCGCCAGCCGTGCTGGCGACAGCCCTTGGAGCGGGGCTGGCGTTTGCAGCACCAGTCCACGCTGACCCAGGGCAGGCGGGGCTGAGTCAACCCTTCTCGGTGGCCGGTGGTCCGTTCGTCGGGCAGTGGGGCGCCCACGGGGAAAGCATGACCATCAACGCCGATGGAACCGGCAGCGAGACGTATCGCGGGGGTTCGGTGAACTTTCGTCTCGGCAGCGTGCAGGGGCCACCATCCCAGCCGGACACCACCGCATACGGCAACATCACCGGCGGCGGTAACGCTCAGCCCGGCAGCTATGTGACAGTCACACTCGTCGACGGTGGCCAAGGTGTGACCCTCAGCGTCGCGAACGGGGACAACGGTTTCCCGTTCTGCAAGATAGTCAACGGAAGCAAGGTCAACAGCGCCGACTGCGGTGCGTAACGAGGTTGCCGAGCTGCTTGACCGAACTATAAACGATGGATTCGATTACTAAGCGTGGCTAGTACTGCCTCTGGGCTGTGCGCCGTCAGGGTTTCGAACCCCGGACCCGCTGATTAAGAGTCAGCTGCTCTACCAACTGAGCTAACGGCGCCTGGTCTGCCGTGACCGCGTTGCGACAATAACAGGCGTTGTGTCGCAGAACGAAATCCCGGAACCCTTCCAGGGTAGCTGTTGAGTCGCAGGCGATCCTCTCGCGCTGGCGTCCGCCTGGGCGGCTCAGCGTCGGGGGCCGACGCAAGATATCAGAAAAGCGTCCCGCAGTACGGTGCCCGTTCGACACTGAAGGTGGCATTCAGGTCGCGTAGCGCACCGGGTTTACGCACGCCCAAGTGGAGAATCTGTCACGATGGCGACACTGAACCGCTGACCGGCTCCATGTCGGCATGGGGAGCGGCCGCAAACCATTAGAATACATGCACTGTTTCTGGTCAGCGGTGACCAAAAGTAAGCTCATGGAAATTGGAAGGTCACTTGATAGCGCCTTTGCGTAGTCGCCGATCGTGGCTGGCTGCTGCTCTCGTTATGTTTGCTGTGGTCGCTGTTGGCTGCAGCAGCAGCCACAGTGCGGCCCCGGCCAAGGTCATCTTCGACAAGGGCACGCCGTTTGCCGATCTGCTTGTTCCCAAGCTCACATCCTCGGTGACCGACGGTGCCGTCGGGGTCACCGTGGATGCGCCCGTAACGGTGAGCGTTGCCGACGGGGTGCTGGGTTCGGTGACGATGGTCAACGACAACGGCCGGACGATCAATGGTCAGCTCAGCCCCGACGGACTGCGCTGGTCCACCACCGATCAGCTCGGCTACAACAGGCGCTACACGCTGAGTGTGAAGGCGCTTGGCCTCGGTGGCGCGGCGAATCGCCAGATGACCTTCCAGACCAGTTCCCCCGAGCACCTGACGATGCCCTACGTCAATCCGGGCGACGGTGAGGTTGTGGGCATCGGCGAGCCGGTGGCGATTCGCTTCGACGAGAACATCGCAAACCGCGCCGCGGCTCAGAAGGCCATCGTCATCACCACCAACCCGCCCGTCGAGGGCGCGTTCTACTGGCTGAACAACCGCGAAGTGCGTTGGCGCCCAGAGCATTTCTGGAAGCCGGGTACGGCGATCGATGTGGCGGTCAACACCTACGGCGTCGACTTGGGCAATGGAATGTTCGGCGAGGACAACGTCAAGACGCACTTCACCGTCGGCGACGAGGTCATCGCGACCGCCGACGACACCACCAAAGTGGTGACCGTGCGGGTCAACGGTGAAGTGGTCAAGACGATGCCGACGTCGATGGGTAAGGACAGCACCCCGACGGCCAACGGCGTCTACATCGTCGGTGCACGGTTCACGCACATCATCATGGACTCGTCGACTTACGGCGTGCCGGTCAACTCGCCCAACGGATATCGCACCGATGTCGCGTGGGCCACCCAGATTTCCTACAGCGGCGTCTTCGTGCACTCCGCACCATGGTCGGTTGGCGCCCAGGGCCACACCAACACCAGCCACGGGTGTCTGAATGTGAGCCCCAGCAACGCAGTGTGGTTCTACGACCACATCAAACGTGGCGACATCGTCGAGGTCATCAACACTGTGGGGCCCACGCTTTCAGGGACCGAGGGGCTCGGTGACTGGAACATCCCCTGGCCGCAGTGGAAGGCGGGCAACGCCAACACCTGACGTCATCGTCTATTGCGGGCGATGATGTGGTCGATGGAATACGTGTTGTGCCGGCGAAACATAAGCAGCGCCGCAAGCAGGCTCGCATGGATGAGCTGTTCGCCGATGACGCCGAAGTGCTCGATCGATGTCGAGCCGAAGACCATGACGATCATGACCAAGCCGCCGGTGATCGCGGCCGCGCGGGTCAGCGCGCCGGCCAGCAGCAAGACACCGATGGCCAACTCGACGAACGGAAGTGCGTACCCGATTGGCGAGACGAGGATCTCGGGCAGGATTGACGTCTTGAATTCGCGCATCAGTTGGCCGTGGAACGCACTCAGTTTGGGCAATCGGACCAGCCCATGTCCGAACAAGCTGGTCCCAACGACCAGTCGCACCAGCAGGTACGCAAGAACGCGGTCCCTTTCCTCGGCGCCGGTGGACGATTGCGTGGCAGTCAATGGTGTTCCCCCTACGAGTGATGAGCAGGGTGCTCATCATCAGGCTCGTGGCCCGATGGTAGTCAAGTCGGTGCACTCGCTGACGCCCTCATTGGTCTCGTCGACCAGTGATACGTAAACGACCTGCGCACCAATTGAATTCGCCTTACGCTGCTCCCTCGCTCGAGTCATCCAACAAGGGAGTCGGTTAGCCGTAGTCGATTTTTCCCCTCGGGGCAGATTCGCGTGGGCTTTAGGTCCAGCCGCGTAGGCTGCCGGGTTATGAGTACGAAGTGGGAGTACAACTGGTTCAATACCGGCTGGAATCACGATGCGAACACAATACTTGGGGGGGCCATCCAACACGCAAATTATCTTGGCGAATATGGGTGGGAGATAATTACCTTTCAAATGCGAGAAAAGGCAGATGAAGTCTCAATAATCGCTATGCTGAAGCGGCCTCGAACGGCTTCGGTAGATCATTTTTCGCCGGTTCGCGCTCTAGAGGATTCGGATGTGCGAGGAGGACCTGCGGAAGGGTTGCTCTCAGGGGCTAAAACCTCAGCCAGGCGTTCTCGACCCACGAGCCGGTAAGTAGCCGGGATGGAGCTCTCCGAAGGAATCCATTCCCATCGGTGATCTCATCGCCCCGGCCCAGCCCCACCCCTTCCCCCTATGCCGGGGACGGAGGTTTCGCGGCGTTTGCCCTGCGATGGTCTCTCAACCGGGACGATGTAATCATGACGCCCGCAACGGATTTCGGGCCGGTCAGCGGAGAAGCAATCCCGCCGTTATTGGAATCGCTAGCCCAAGCGCACGCAAGAATTCCGCAAGTGGTCGGCGCTAACGTACGGCCCGACAGCAACGAAAGGACCATCGTGAACCGAATGTCGCGATCAACGCGTATTCCCACTCGACGGCCGGGCTGCCGAGGCGGAAAATCCCGGTTTGTGAGACGACCCATCGTGGGATTAGCAACGACTGTGTTGGTGTCCTGCGGTTTGGGGTGGGCCGGCTTAGGGCTGGCCCCAGGTACCGCCCAGGCAGACCCTCAGTCCCAAGGCCCATTTCAGTGGTGCCGAGGGCAACCCGTGCCGGGGGACTACTTTGCGCGGGTCCCAGGTATCCCGCCGATACCACCCTCACTCGTAGCCTGGGACATGAGCGTCTGCCACACCTACTGGAGGACCCCCGCCGGGCGAGGCAATGTTCCTTGGCAAAACGGTGGGATATCCAACTTTTGGGTACGAAATGATCCCCCGCCGTACTTTGTACCGGTGTGCCCACCCTTTTTCCCCCAGCCTCCCTGTCGGCCGGTCAACGGTTGATCCAGGAGGTTGTCCCGGGTCTCGTGGAAGTTGAGGTGGCGGTCCCCCGCTTGATTCCTGCCGTGTGGTAGGTGTCGGGCGTTCCGCCAAAGAACACCAACAGCAAGGGGACCGCCGTGAAGAAGAGTA
>NZ_JBKQQD010000406.1:0-3845 GCF_052144515.1 Mycobacterium sp.
CCGTCGGTGGTGTTGAACGCCGCGAACAAGCTCGTGGTGCCGTGCCTGACGTAATCGTGCGTGCGCTTCTTCGGCATCCCGGGCATCATCGGAAACGTCGGCTGGGAGCGCGCCAAGGCCTGCACCTGACTCTTCTCATCTGATGTGAAGTCTTCGGTTATGTGAAGTTGTTGATGTTTGGGCTGGTGGGGGGCTTGTCGGCGCCCGGCTTCTTCGCATAACGGCAGCTCAGATGGCTTGGCGGAGCCAGTCCAGCAGGTCCTTCCGGGAGGCCGGGTCGTAGCGGCTTGGTCCGAGGGTCTTGCCGGCGGCTGCTTCGACGGCTTGGCGTTTCATTTCTGGGTTGGCTTTGGCGTAGACCTCGGTGGTGACGATGGATGCGTGCCCGAGGATGTCGCGGATGTAGATGAGGTTGACTCCGTTTTCCAGCAGGTGCATCGCCTTCGAATGGCGTAGCACGTGGGGAGAGACCTTCTCGGGCACCAGTTCGGGCCGTTCGGCGTGCGCGGCGTGCATGCATCTGGCGAGTATGTAGGCGACACCGGCGCGCCCCAGTCGTTGGCCGGTCCTGTTGGCGAACACTGGCGCGGACGGATCGTGGGGGAGCGTGCGGACGTGCTGGGTGAGGATCTGAGCAGCCTGAGGGGTCAGTGGCACGATCCGGGTCTTGTGGCCCTTTCCGGTCAGGGCGGCGCTGGCGGGTTTGCTGAGGTGGAGGTCTCCGATCGACAGGTCACAGATCTCTTGGACCCTGGCTGCGGTGTCGTAGAGCGTCGTCAGCAGCGCCAGGTCACGTGGCCCGCGGCGTGTGGCGTGCTCCCGCAGCAACCCGATCGCTTCCACTGGCAGGTAGCCGATGGCCGGCTGGGGGACTTGAGCTGCCTTGACGCCCAGGACCTGCTGGGCTTGTGCGATCTGCTCAGGAGCTTGGGCCTGGACGTAGCGGAAGAACGATTTCAACGCGGCCAGGCGCTGGTTGGCGGTGGCGGTGGAGCATTGCCTGTCGGTGCGCAGCCAACCGAGGAAGGCGGCCACGTTCGAGGTAGTGAAGTCGGCGAAGGAGACCTTGTCCGGTGAGGTCGCCTGCTGCTGGTCCATGAACCGCAGGAACAGCGTGAACGCATCCCGGTAGGCGGAGATGGTGTTCGGGGAGCAGGCCCTGGTGACGGGCAGGTAGATCGTCAGGAACTGGGCCAACGTGTCGGCGAAAGAGCGGGCGGCGGTCATCTCACACCGCCGCTTGGGGGAATACGCCGGTGTAGGTGTCTGCCATGGCCTGGTCGATGCCGGCCCAGGCCGACGGGTCGAGGCGCAGGTAGTACTCCGCTGAGACGATGTCGGCGTGTCCCATGTAGGTGGCCAGCAACGGCAACGCCGCGTAGACGTCCACCCCGCCGGCCTGCATCTTCGCCAGGCACGCCACCGCGTAGGAGTGGCGCAGATCGTGGGCACGGGGGGCACGGCCCGAGGCGGTGGTGACGCCCGCTTGGAGCATCAGCCCCTGAATGTGCGCGGTGGCCGAGCAGGGGTTGTAGCCCCCGCCGCGCGGGGACGGGAAGAACCACGCGCCGGGATCTTCGGGGACAAGGCCGACGGTGGTCGCGTAGCGGCGGGCGTGCGCTGCCAAGGACTGTGACATCGGCACCAGCCGCGTTCGGTTGTGCTTCGCTTTGTGGACGGTGATGACGGCATCGGCCAAGTCCACGTCGCCGGCCCGCAGAGACAGTGCCTCGCCGATCCGCAGCCCGCAGCACCACAGCAAGCGGACCAGCATCGCGTAGACCGGCTGGGTTTGGGGCCCGCACCGCGAGGCGGGGCGGGCGTCGGCGCAAGCGATGACCCGGGCCATCTCATCAGCCGTGACGATCCTCGGAACGAAAGAGCGGGACTGGCGTGGCTGGGAGCGTTCGGGCAGCACCCATGCCTCGATTCCCTTCCACCGCAAAAACAGGGCGAACTGGCGGGCGATTCCTCGCCGGCCCGCGGATGAGCCAGAGGATTCTCCTTCGCGAGGCCGGGCGAACGCCTCGGCGGCGTCCCTGGTCAACACCCGCTCATCGGCGGCCCGCCCGGCCAGGAACCTCGACAGGCGCCTGACGAGGTAGAGCCGGCTGTCAGGGTAGACATAGCCGAGGTTCCTCTTGTATTCGATGTATTCGCTGAACAGCTCAGGGAACGCGCCGTCGGGAGTGATCTCAACGGCCATCGGGCACCTCCAACGCCAACGGGCGCAGGTGGGCGACGTCGACCCTGAGATACCGGCGGGTGCTATTCGCCTCGGCGTGCCCCAGCACCGCGCCGATCACAGGATAAGGAGCCCCAGACTCAAGCATCCCGACCGCCGCGGAATGCCGCAACGCATGCAGTCCGCGGTGCCGTCCGGATGCCTCGACCCCCGCCCGGGCGAAACACCCGGACACCACTTGGTGGAAGTGGTTATTCGCGACGGGCGGCTGGTGCGGGGCCCTGTGGCGCAGGAACACGTGCGGGTCGTCGACCCCGGGACGCTCGTTCTTCCAGTAGTCAATGATCGCTAACGCGCACTCATCGAGAAGTGGCAGGTCGAGCCGTCGGCCGGTCTTCTGCTGGACTAAAGACAGCCGCTGGTTTGCCCAGTCGATCTGGTCGAAGCGCAGCCCCTTGATGTCTCCCGACCGCAACCCCAGCAGCGACGCGAGCAGCATCACCGCACGATCCCGCAGAGGCGACTCAGACCGGTTGCCGGCCTCGGCCAACGCCCCGGCAACCTCGCCCGACCGGTAGACCGAAGGCAGAACCGCATCTTTGTCGGTGACGATCACCGGGAACATGGCACCCAGGGCAGGATCGACGCCATGCTCGCTCACCGCGAACCGCAGATACTCGCGCAGGAAGTACAACTGGCCAGCGCGGCTGGAAGCGGCCATCGGCGCGAGCGAGCGGACATAGGCGGATACCTCGACAACGCTGAGCGCTGTCATCTGCTCCACCCCCAGCCCGGCCAGGAACGCCAAGAACCGGCGCAGCATCCCGGCCTTGGCGCGCAGGGTCGCCTCGGCGAGTCCGCGTCCTGTGAGCGACGACGCATACGCCTCGAACTCCGCCGTGAACACCTCGGGCACCGGGATCCTCCCGCGCCCTGCCCGCAACGCGAACCGGCCTGTCTCGGCCGCATCGAACAGACAGCCCAAAGCCCGGCGGTAGAACACCTGCCACTGCTCAACACCATCGGCGCCGGCAGCCGCGCAGAACCGGTCGGCGGCCTCCCGATCCAGATGCCGAACCCCGCTCACCGCGCAGTACTCCCCGAACTGATCCCACATCCGCTGGTAGCTGGCACGAGAACCAGGCGAGTAGCCGGCCCCCACCATGAACGCGCCCGCTTGAGCCGCCAACCCGTCGACAGCAGACATCAACGATCAACCTCCTTGGTCAGACGACAAACATGACCAACCAAGGAAACCCCGCGTTATGCGAAGAAGCCGGGCGCCGACAAGACCCCCACCAGCCCAAACATCAACAACTTCACATAACCGAAGACTTCACATCAGACGAGAAATCGCAGATTCAAGCGTTGGATCGCACGCAGGCGTCGCTGCCGATCAAGCCTGGGCGGGCGGGGACGATGACCCACGATTACAAGCGCAACGGGACCACGACCCTGTTCGCTGCGCTGGACGTCCTGACCGGCAGCGTGATCGGCCAATGCCTTCCGCGCCACCGGCACATCGAGTTCCTCAAGTTCCTTCGCACGATCGACAACGAGGTCCCCGACGGCCTCGAGATTCATCTGATCCTCGACAACTACTCAACCCACAAGCACGAGAACGTGAAGAGGTGGCTGGCCAAGCACCCGCGGTTTCACC